>JAGNHS010000031.1 GCA_018001635.1 Pseudomonadota bacterium
GAGCAAAGCCTTGAGCCTACTTATAAAGAGGGTTTATGGGAGAGTACTTGTCTTGAAGTCTTTGAATTCGATGAAAAAAGCACATCGTATGTGGAGTGGAATTTTTCACCAAGCCAAGATTGGGCCTTCTTTGCCTTTTCGGAGTATCGTAAAAAGAATAAGAAATTTGAAGCGCGAAGCCCCTTGTCGTGGTCTTGGAGCCAGGAATCTAAACAAAGAAATTTGGAGCTTAAGCTGCCTCGATGCTTCGAAGAGTCCACTTTGCAATTAACTGGAGTTATCGATTGGGGGGCAAAGGGAATTGACTACTTTGCTCTAAAGCATCCGGCTAGCAAGCCTGATTTTCACGTTAAGTATTAGCCTTTTAGTGCCATAAAATCATCATGGTTAGGCTTAAAGCTAAGCTTTAAGATAATTGTAATGGGCGCAAAGGGTGTTTTTATAGTTAACGTTGTGCTGGCATCAATGTCTCTTAATTCGGCTAATATCTTATTGAGCAATCACGCAAAAACTAATGACGATAAATCAGTATCTGAAGCAAAAGGCTCAACTGATTGCGATAATCTACAGGGAAAGCTTTGCAGTGAGGCCAATTTTAAAGAAAGAGTCGATAAATTAGAAAAAATACAAAATGATCTTCAAGATATTCTTCAAAACTCTTTTGAAAAGACTCAAGGAGGTCAGGCCAAGGACTTGGTGCTAAAAACCCTAAAAGCTGAGGGGTTTAATTTAAAAAACAATATACCTGAATCTGTGATTCAATATTCTTTAATACCGCCACAGTTTCATAAGGTTTCTCCAGAGGAAATGGGTTTAACACCACCCACTGAAGAAACGGTTTTTAGTTCGTTGGGTCTTAAATACTATAAGTGTGAGGAAGAGGATGGATTTTTAAAAATTCCTGCACTTGAAAGATCTAGATTAATTGAATCTTTAAAAAATGAGGTCGCACCTCTCTTTAAAAAGGTTTCGGTGAGTTCCCAATTGTTTACAGAAGTATATTCAGTGAAATCTTCAGATGAGAAAAGTGCTTGGACTCAAGAGTGTAAGAAGTTGTTTGATGCGTCCGGATATGTCGATGAGTTAGCGTATGTGTATGACCGGGCCGATTACGATGAGGCCTATCGTGAAAAACTTCCAAAATTTTATGAGACTTATTTGGAGAAATTATTTGAGGCTTCAAAACGAGTTATAGAAATCACTAAGCAAGAATTTAAAAATCGTAAAAAAGAAAAAATTGATATTTGGACTCTACAAGAACTTCATAAAGCTTTTTTTGGAGAAAAAGATATTAATAGTCAGCTTCATTGGGAAACATCTAATCGATACATTACAAGTGGTTTAAAGGTGATAGTGACTAATGAGTCTACAACTAAGGAAAACGATAAAAAAATTAAATTATTAAAAGAAGAAATATTAGAAGCTCTATCCAAAGCCGATCCAAAAAAGATTGCCGTAGTTTTTAAAGAACATGTGAATATCGATCAAAAAGACAATAAAATAATCGATACAGAACTTAATCAATTGGTGAGTTTAAGAAAATCTAAAGCTAAATCTGAGAGTTTTTCTCCTGTATTACAAAATATTTTGACTAAACTTCGAGGCGATGAAAACAGGCAACGCAGGGTTTATGAAAAAGATTTCCATAATACTTTCGAAGAAGACAAACAAAGCTTTGAATACTTTCAGTATAGAACCTATTGTAACAAGCGAAACGAACTTATCACTCAACACGTTAATGAAAGTATAGAAAAAACTTTTTCAAAAATGTCACTTTCAAGACCCGTTGTAGAGGCGGTTACAGAGTATTTTTATTCTGACAAAAACAAAGCCTTACAGAACGAAATTTTTAACAGCACTAAAAGTTTAGAGCTTGAAGTGCTTAAGAATAAAGTTTTGCCACATATAAAGAATGCTGAAAAACGATCTAAAGTTTTAAAACGTTTTGAAAATGCATCTCTTGGGATACCGCTCGATCCCAATAAGTTGAGTTGGGAAAAGGGAGTCTTACCAGGTGTTGAAACGTTGGATTTAAACGCTCTTGATATGTTTGAAGTTTATTATTCACAGTTTGAAGATCCTAAATTAAGAGGCTTAACTCAAATTAATGCGTTTTATATTCCAGAGGTTCCCGAACTTTCTTCGGTGAGTAAGAAAGTGTTTATTTTTCCTGGCACGGTGAATTTGTTTTCAGATCGAAAAGAAGCACTCACTGAAATTCTGGCCCATGAAATTGGGCATAGTGTTGATCCTAATTCTTTAAGACAATCAGGAATAGATGTTCGCGAAGATTATAAAGCATTAATGGAATGTTTAGCCTCAAAAGAATCAGTCGCCGCACGAAAAGATCAAATGGGAGAGTGCTTTGCTGATTGGATGGCTACAGAAGTATTAGCTCTAAGGGTGTCGCGCGCTCCAAAGGATGATCGTTTAAATTTAATAAATGAGATGGTTTCATTTCATTGTTTTGCGTCTCGATCCTCAGATATTTTTGAACGCGCTAATGATGATGTGCATTTGTCATCTATCAGAAGATTGAATGGTATTTTAGGGGCTCATCCAGTCATAAGAGAAGCTTTAGGTTGTCCAATAAATGGAACTTATAAATATTGTGAAATGAATAATTCGGAGAAGTTATAGTGAAAAAATATATTTCACTTTCATTCATTTTATTATCCATAAATTCAACAATGAGTAGAGAAATAGTTTTTTCGAATAATAAAGGGACCCAAATAGTAATATCAGAAAAACAAAATCCCAAAAATTATTTAAGAAATCTATGGCAGATTCATGAGTTTAGGCGTCGTTCTATAAAAAAGAAACTTTCTAAAAATACACACTGTGAACATCAAACAGTGGATATGAGCTGGGATGAAATTAAAACTCAACGAATGAAGCTTTGTTTAAAGATACCTTTTCATAAAGTCTTTTATACAAAAATGACGGCCGACATAAAGTGAAACTTATTAAAATAAAACTTATTTATTTCTTTGTGAGTCTAGCCGGCTTCACTTTTTCAAGAGCTCATGCCTTGAATCCATGTCTGAATTTTATGAAAGAAATGGCTGAAGCCGTTAATAGGGACATACTTGATTCGGAAGATCTTCGAAAAATTGATGACATATTTAAAAATCCTAAATTGAGCGATGAACTAAAAGCTAAATCGGCTTTTGATGTTTACTTCGAGGCGCGCTTAAGAGGTCTTAATCCAAGTATTCAAGAAAAGGTACGAAATATTATAAATAATAAGGTCTTGAGAAAAGATCGGTCTCTCATGGGAAGTGTGTATTCTTCGAGAGATCAGACTATTACAATTACGAGTCCCTTAAAATATCAAAATAGTGTGGAGGCCTTCCATTCTCTGGCTCACGAACTAGAACACGCCATTATAGATCAATTGCACATTGAAAAATTTGGTAAAAATTCGGCTGTTTCTTGGTGGCATCCAAGGAGAGGCAGTCTTAAATATCATGGAGAACTGGCGGCTATGAGGGCAGAGTGGAATTATATACGTTCTGTTCCAGATGAACATCTTCAGGCTTTAATAAATGAAATTCAGAATGATTCAAGCTTTGGATACGATAAAGCTTTTACAATTCGTTGTCTTAAACAAGCCTCCTTAGATAGAGAGGCTTATATAAAGGCCGAGCATAGTGCTGGTAGATACACAAAATCGCAATTGTTTATTGAAAATTTGATGGTGAAATCAGTAGGGCTAACACTTTATGGAACTTTAAACTTTATAGGTGGTGTTTTAGGAACAACGGCTTTTTGTATATCAAAAGTTAAGGACACCACTTTTGATCAAAACGTTACGTGGTTTCAAAGTATTTGTGCCCCAAATACTATTGTACAAATCGAAATTAAAAAAAATCAAAAAATCGACTATTCAAAAAGTCGCGAACTAAATGAATAAGAGCATTAGTTCTCTTTAATGCTGTCAAAAATTTAAACAATTGATCATAGCTTTGGTCAGAGAGAGATCTCTCAGCTCTTCCATAAGTTCATTAATTACAGTCTCTTAGGTCGATGGCACGATGAGTGCAGATAAATGGAAAGATTTGTTTGTGTGCTTTTTAGATGAAAGGGCTTTTAACGTTATGAAGAAATTTTTTTTATTTTCAAATTTATTTTTAGGACTATTTCTTAGTGTGGCTTCAAAAGCTGAAGAAACTACATTAGATGCTAAAAGCGATCCCAATGTAGATGCTGTGAGATTAACTCAACATTTTAAAAAAGCAGATCCGAGCCCTTTTTATTGGGATGATCCTATCGGGAAATTTATTGATGGAGCAAAAATTGTAGGTGTTAATACTGTTGTCTATGGAGGTAGTGCCGTTGGTATTGCTACAGGAACTATATTAATTTCAAAAGCAAAAGAGCGCGACGGTATTATTAGTAAATTAGTTAAAAAGGGTTTTAAGGTGACCGGGATAACTTCAAGTCTATATTTAATTGCAGATGGTGCTTCTAGAATTGTGTTGAATTTTCAGGAATTAGACCCCGGGTTTACTGCCGTTCCTGGTATGGCGAGTTTTATTGTTAGAGAGACTGATGAGCTCATTGCAGAAGCCCCTCACAGAGTTAAACAGCAAGCGGCTCATGCTAAAAATGAATTCCACAGGATTACTAAAGAATCTCAAGATTCCTTTAATGGAAAAATGGAAGAATAAAAAAGTTTAAACTTTTTTATTCTTCTACAAGATCAAAATCAATACGTGTGTTGAGTATGTCAACGTTCACTAATTTCACAGTTATACGACTTCCTAGTTGCAGAGAGCCTTTCGGGCCACGATAGCTGAGTGTGGCGGCATCGTAACGATAGCGACCACGCTTATGTAAGAAATCTGCATTGAGCAAACCATCTACAAAGTGATCTTGGATTTGGCAGAAAATTCCTTTTTCGATAACTCCGGAAACGACCACTTGAAAATCTTGTCCTATGAAAGGTTCCATGTAGCGACACTTTTTGAGGTCGATAACTTTCCATTCCATTGCCATGGCACTTCTCTCTTGTTGACTACAGTGGACGGTCATTGCTTCCAGCTCTCCGGGCGGAGGAGCTTCTTTAGAAAGCCCCAAACGTTCTCGAATGAGCCTATGAACTAGTAAGTCAGGGTATCTTCGAATGGGAGAGGTGAAGTGAGTGTAGTCTGGATTGGCTAATGCAAAGTGGCCTAGAGCCTGTGCGCTGTATCGAGCCTGTTGCATGGTTCGTAAGATCATAGTTTGTGCGGCTTGTGCACGATGATCTCCGCCGAGAGCCAGTTTTTTAATTTTTTCTATATATTCAGAAAAATCTTGAGCAGTCTCTAAAGCCTTAGGAGCTTCGATTCCTGCAAGAGTGACAAACTTAATCAGATCGCGAACTCGGTTTTGGTCGGGCTTTTCGTGTATACGATAAACTCCGCCGCGTTCAGGTTTTTCACTTAAGAATTTAGCAGCACATTCATTGGCGGCTAACATGAGGTCTTCGATAAGTTTGTGAGCGTCGAGTCGTTGTCGAGTTTGAATGTCTTTTACGGTGCCGTCAGAATTTAGGAGAACTTTGGCTTCGGGTAAGTCTAAATCCAAAGCTCCTCTTCGGAATTTGGCTTTGTTCAAACTTCTATAGCACTCAATCACCGCATCGAGAGCTTCTTTGAGGGGCGCACATTCTTCAACGGCGAAATCTTTCCCCTCTAAATAAGCTTGCATAAGTTCATAGGTCATTCGTTTATGACTTTTTATGAGAGCTTCGAAGAATTTATAATGGAGAATTTTTCCATCGCGACTAATTTCAAATTCGCAAACAAGTGCGGCTCGAGGAATGTTTGGGTTTAAAGAACAGACGTCATTTGAGAGAATTTCAGGGAGCATTGGAACTACAAAATCGGGGAAATAAACACTTGTAGAACGAGCAAAAGCTTCTTTGTTAAGCTGGGTTCCGAATCTGACAAAGTGAGAGACGTCAGCAATGGCAACCCATATTTTCCAGCCATTTTTAGAGGCTTCGGCATAGACGGCGTCGTCAAAATCACGTGCGTCTAGACCATCGATGGTTACGAATTTCAAATTCTGAATGTCGACTTTATTTTTGTCCCAAGATTTTAACCAATCATGAGCGGCTGCTTTGGCTTCATCGAGTGCTTTCGTGGAAAATGTGCGAGGCCATGCCGTTTCTACCAGCACTCTCATGGTGTCTTGGCTGGCGCTACTAATGTTTTGAACTTCTTCTACAATCTTAACTTTCCCAATTCCTTTTGAGGGGTATTCCGTAATGTGCGCTAAAACTTGCGAAGAATTCTTTAAATTGAGTCGAGTGATTTCCTCGTTGTCGACCTTAAAAGTGTGGCGTTGATCGCGCGCATCCCAGGGAACAATAAGAGCCCCGCCTTTAAATAAGCGGAGTGTCCCAAAAAATTCTTTTTGTCTGCGTTCTACGATTCGGAGAATTTGACCGCGGACTTTATCTCCGCCTTCAAATTTTGAAGAGATTGTGATTTCTACTCGATCCCCTTGAAGGACGTCGCCGACTCCTTCTTGAGGGATATACACATTGGGGATCTCTTTATCATCGGCAATAACAAATCCAAAACCGTTGGGGTGGACGTCTATTTTTCCAATGAACTTTTGCCCGATCTGCGATTTGAGATTTTCAGGCCGGGCAGGATAATTTTTAGAAGATGAAGAGCCCTGTCTTTCTTCGTTTCGGCCTTTATGCCGGGATTCATTTCGAGAATGAGGAGCGTCCTTTGTTTTGTGGTGAGGGTTGTTGGAATGTTGCGCTTGTCCGTTTTTCTTTTTCTTCTTGTTAGGTTTTTGACTTTCAGCGTGTCGCAAGTGTTGAGGCGTGCGTTTGCCTCGGCTTCCATTTTTATTTCGTCTTGGCATTTATATCCTTAATAATAATTTTATCGTAAGCGATTTTGAATTTTTTCAAAATCCTCTTTCGACAGGCGACACTCATTTTCATTCATAAATGAGAGTGGCTTGTTGGAAAGTTTATTTCTTTCTGTAAAAGGTCTATTCGCTTTTGGATTGGCATAGAGCAATCCAGTGAGAAGTACGCCTTTAGATTTAGCTTCTTCAATAAGTCGAAGTGCTTCAATGGCATTTGTAGGATCGTGGTCTGCATCGAGCTTTTTAAGAGTGATCACAGAACCGTCGGGAAGTTCCACTTCACGTTGTTCTCCAGGTTTTAGGCTCACTTCAGGAGTTTCAAAGTAAGGATGGAATCCAATTTCGTGTAGAGCTACATCATTTTTCTTCACGGCGGTGAATGATTTTGTGGATCCGTCGTGATTGTTGAAAGTTACACAAGGGCTAATGACGTCAAGCATGGCAGTGCCTTTGTGGGCAATGGCGCCTTTGATGAGAGGAACCATTTGTTTTGCATCACCAGAGAATGAACGTGCTACGTAACCCACGCCTAATTGAATGGCGAGAGCACAAAGGTCAATCTCGGGATATTCATTGACTTCACCCTTTTTAAGAACCGATCCAACGTCTGCAGTTGCAGAGAATTGGCCTTTGGTGAGTCCGTAAACACCGTTGTCTTCTACGATATACACGCACTCCACGTTTCTGCGGAGCATGTGAACGTATTGTCCCATACCGATTGAAGCCGTATCGCCATCTCCAGAGACACCGATGAGATGAAGGTTTTTGTTGGCGAGTAAGGCGCCGGTGGCGACTGAGGGCATGCGCCCGTGAACAGCGTTGAAGCCGTGCGCTTTGCTTAAGAAATAGGCTGGTGTTTTAGAGGAACATCCGATCCCTGATAGCTTGGCTACTGTTTGAGGTTTAATTCCCATTTCATAGTAAGCGTTAATTATATGTCTGGTAATAGAATCGTGTCCGCAGCCACCACATAGTGTGCTTGGGAGTCCATTGTAATCTTCTTTTCCTAAACCGATTCTATTTTTAACTTCTTTTGCTTCGGGTGTTTGATTTTCTTCGCTCATTTTAAAATCCTCTTTCAATTAAAGATAGGCTTTTTCAAGTTGTAAGATTTGGTCAGATAAACTTCGGGCATCTACAGGAGTTCCATCGTAATGTCTTACGGAGATTAGTTTATCAGTGTATTGGCCTTCTTTGAGGTGCCATTGTAAAAGACCGTGCATTTGAGAGTCACGATTTTGATCGATGACGTAAATGCGATCATGTTTTTTGACGAATTCTAAAACTTCGTCTGTGAAAGGAACGGCACGAATTCTCATGTAGTCCGTTTTGACACCTTTGGCGCTCATTTGATCGCGGCATTCTTGCATGCAAAGATTTGTAGTGCCGTAAGCGATAATACCCACTTTACTTCCTGGAGCATCAACGACGGGCTTAGGTACAAATTTCTTGGCCGTATTCCATTTTCTTTCTAAACGATCGATGTTGTTTTTCCAGTCATCAGCTTTTTCAGAGTAAGTGGCGTACACAGTATGACCAGTTCCTCTAGTGAAATAAGCCGCTCTTTCATGATCGGTGCCAGGAAGGGTGCGATAAGGTATGGCATCTCCATCGATATCTTTGTAACGTCCCCAGTCCTTCATTTTTTCTAATTTTTCTGCATCCAAGACTTTACCTCGTTTGTAGGGCTCAGTTGGATAGGGAAGGGTAGAGCAGTTCCAAATGTTCATACCGATGTCGAGATCCATAAGAACAAAAATCAAAGTTTGAATTTCTTCAGCGAGGTCGAAACTCATACGAGTGAAATCGTAACACTCTTCGGGAGTGCCTGGTATGAGAGTGACGTGTTTAGTGTCGCCATGAGAGAGAGTCACACAGCTTATGAGATCGCCTTGATTGGTTCTTGTTGGAAGACCTGTAGAAGGTCCCATTCGCGCAACGTTCACAATCACTGCAGGTATTTCTGCAAAATAAGAAAGTCCGGCAAATTCGCCCATTAAAGAAACCCCTGGACCAGAGGTCGCTGTCATAGCTCGTGCGCCAGCCCAACCTGCGCCAATGACCATACCTAATGATGCAATTTCATCTTCAGCTTGTACGTGAGCAAAGCGAGCGGTGCCATCTTGATTGTGTCGATATTTTTCGAAATAAGAGATGAGACTTTCGCAAACAGACGAAGAAGGCGTAATGGGGTACCAAGCTAGAACCGTACAGCCTCCCATATAGGCACCGAGCGCTGCAAGATTATTGCCGTCTGTTAAGAAAAGATCTTTGTTATCGTTCATTTTCTCAATAGAGTAGTTGTCTTTCTTTTGAAGATTATCTTTGGCATATTCATAACCAATTTTGAAAGCATCTATATTACTGTCGATAGCTTTAGGTTTAGAAGCAAAAGTGCTTTTGATTACACTTTCTACAGTTTCAACATCGATATTGAGAAGTTGAGCTAGGACTCCAACGTATAAAACGTTGACCAAGAGTTTGCGAAGTTTGATGTCTTTAACTTTGTCGCGAGCTAAACTTGTAAAAGGGACGGCATAGAATGTGACATCAGAACGAGATGGAACGAAATTTTTTGGAAGTATATCGGTGTTATAAACAACAACGCCACCGGCTTGTACGGATTTGATATCGTCAATGAGGGTGTCGGCATTCATGCAAACAACCCAATCGAGTTCTTTTTTGCGTGCGCGATAACCTTGTTTGCTAATTCTTATGGTGTACCAAGTGGGAAGTCCTTGGATGTTCGAGGGGAAGATATTTTTGGGACCGACGGGAACTCCCATTCTAAAAATGGCTTTAGTGATGATGTTGTTAGCGCTTTGGCTACCCGAACCATTCACAGTTGCAAATTGAATGGACATGTCGTTGATAATTTTACTCATGATTTAGCTACATCTCCTTCAGATCAGTTCACTTATTTTTAACACAAGTTCTCCCATGATTCTTTGCTGAAAGATTAAAATTTCAGCATTTTTTTACTTTCAACTCTGGAGCTATGCGCCTAAGATAAACTGATTATGACTCGACGAAGACCTGAAGTTCTTATCTCGAATGATGATGGTATCAAAAGCCCCGGAATTCAATTGTTGGCGAAGGCTATCAGCCGATTCGCAAATGTCACAGTTGTGGCTCCTGAAAAAGAGCAATCCGCTATGGGACATGCACTCACTTTGCATAAGCCTGTAAGGCTTTATCACTACGCAAAAAAGGGGATGGCGGATCAATGGGCTGTGAGCGGAACTCCTGCCGATTGTGTATTTATGGGCATCCGTCATTTGATGAAAAAAAAGCCTGATTTGATTGTCTCGGGAGTGAATCGAGGAGCCAATTTAGGAAATGATATTTTTTACTCAGGAACTGTGGCTGCAGCTCGTGAGGGGGCTTTGTTGGGGATTCCCGCCATGGCAACCTCGTTGATGATTTCTCATGACCCCATGGAAGCGCATGGTAAGGTTTATTTTGAAGATGCGGCGCAGTATATGGCTCATCTTGCTAAACAAGTTCTTAAAAATGGAATGCCCCCAGGTTGTATGTTCAACGTGAACTATCCCAATCTTCCAAAAAATAAAATCAAGGGTGCAAGAGCCTCTACACAGGGTTCTCGATATTATTCTAATAAAGCGGCTCGAAGATTGGATCCTAGAGGAAAAGCGTATTTTTGGTTGGGTGGTCAATACACTGGTTTCAAAGCCATTGAAGGTTCCGATTGTATGCTTATTGACCAAGGTTATATTTCCATTACACCATGTAGGTTAGATGTTACGCAGTACGAAAGTTTGGAAACGCTTTCTCGCTGGAAGTTGCTTCCTTAGCGTTTTACTGAGTTGTACGACTTCACGGTCGCGACATTCTGTTGAAAGTCCTTCTCCTCAAGAAGTATTTCAAAACGATAAAATCGTTTTTCTTTGGCCTGTGAAAAATCCAAGAGTCCTAAATTTTTATGGTTGGCGCGGAAAAAGACGAATGCATGATGGAATCGATATAAAAGCACAAACTGGGGATCCCATTTTGGCCTCTGAAACAGGTCGAGTCGTTCACGCGGATTGGATTAGGGGATACGGTCGTTGTGTGATTTTATCTCATGGAAATGCTTGGTATTCTTTATATGCACATCTCTCCAAAATAAAAGTTAAACAAGGATTTATAGTCCCGCAACAGGCCGTAGTTGGGCTCGCAGGTCGTTCGGGAAATGCTTCGGGAACGCATTTGCATTTTGAGATCAGAAAAAACGCCGATCCCTTAGATCCCATGCTCTTTCTTCCTAAAGAGATGCCCTGACACATCTAGTTGTTCTTCGGTGCTTATAAGGCTTGCCAAACTCAAAGGGCAGGTTCATTATCTTCGCTCATGAGCTCTTTTGAACACGAAGATTTTACTGAAGCTAAAGAAAAAATACGCGAAATTCCGGATTTCCCACGTCAGGGGATTCGATACAAAGATATCACTCCCGTGCTTCAAGATGGGCGCTTATTTGCTCGTATTGTAGAGCGAATGGTCAAGCAATTTTACGACAAAAGAGTGGACTATGTTATTTCTCCTGAGTGTCGAGGCTTTGTTTTGGGTTCGGCCGTTGCGATTCGTTTAGGCGCCGGATTCATTCCCGCTCGTAAAAAGGGAAGACTCCCTTTTAAAACTATAAAGGTTACTTATAACTCCGATTATCCTGATGTGAGTAAAGAAGAAAACGTTTTGTTTATTCACGAAGATGCTCTTCGTAAGGGCAATCGAATTTTGATTATCGACGACATGTTGTCTTCAGGTGGAACTATTCGCGCTTGTAAAAACTTAGTTGAAACTCTTGGCGGCGAAGTTGTTGGCGCTGGTGTTATGGTCGATTTAGGCGATGCTCGCTCAAAAGATATTTTACAAGATTTAAGCGTTTACAGCTGCGTTCGTTTTTAGATTAGAGGACTTCAATAATTGTTGGGTCGTGGGGATTTTGTTTAATTTTATATTCCCCAATTTTTTCACTTTTTAAAGTTTTAGAAATTGTAGGGTCAATTTGTCGTTGTTCTTGAGTTCTTTTCCAGGCCACTAATAAACTACGAGCACTCATTAAAATTAAAAACGTAGCAATGATGATTGGAAAACTCAAAAAAAGCCCAATCAACAAAATAAACATAAAAATTGCCCCAATGGGGCCAACTCTAAAAACTCTAATCACGGGGGCTAAGATAGCAGATTTGTGTGAATTTTTCATGAGATTATGAAGTTCTTACGGCTTTCAGGATTGGCCTCCTAAGTCACCAATTATCTTGTCTTTTAAGTTGCTCCTAGATTAGAAGGGGCCTCCTCAATGAAGACTTTAAAAATCCTATTATTCTTTTCTTCAATTTCTATTTGTGTGGCAGAGGGTTTTGATCCTTCAAAGCCTTTAAGAATTCTCCCGTTGGGGCAGCCAGAATGCTTAAATGTTTATAATGATGAGCTTAAAGAAAGTGGCGACTCTATAACTGATAATCCTCAGATCGATGAAAATTTACCAACACTTTTAGGCCGTTTAAAAAAAATATTAAATAAAGGACGCCAACTCAAACTTCATCGTTCTTCAATTGATCTTTCAAAATTAATTTATGATTTGCCCGATTTAGAAACGGCCAATTCGCCAGAAGAATTTATTAAGCAATATGATAATTTTTATGCGCAAACACCAGCCGGCTATAGAGTTTACTTTGTTTCTTCAGATCCTAGATACGGATTAAAATATGTTGTGTGGTCGCCTCTTCAAGACGGTCCTGAGAGTCCTTGGTTGTTGTCTATTGCAGGCACACAAACATTGAAAGATTGGGTTGCGGATACGGATTTAGGTCGAAAGCAACTCGATAGATTGTCTCAACTTTTTAGTCGTTGTTTATTTAGAGATGCCAATGACAAATTTATTTTTGACCGAAAATTATTAATTATGGGGCACAGTCTGGGTGGAGGCTTAGCTCAAGCATTAGGCTATGAAGTTCAACGGAGACTTTTAATGCAAATGCCAGAGGGGACTCTGAGTCCTATTGAAGTCGTTACTTGGAATGCTTTTGGTGCACAACATCTTGTTGAAAGAGTGCAAAAATATCAACCTGAAATTATTGAGGGAGTGAGATTCACAAATTACTTCGTTGAGGGCGATCTTGTTTCAAAAGTTGGTTTGCATATAGGAAAAACTTTTAGGGTCCAAGCAGTGCCTAGCTTTACAAAGGAAAAACTAGGTTTTGTAAAAGCCCATAAAATGATTACGATTCTTGAAATGGTAGGCACGGATCCGTATCAGTTAGAAAAGGCTGAAGAACTCAAGCCTCCTTTTTTAAACAAAATCACCTACCTTTCCAAATTGGGCGTGCTTTTTACTGGATTACCCGCAGTTAAATATTCTATCAAAAGACACGATATTACAGACATGATTGCAGGTTCCGCAGAGCTGGCTGCCAATCGAAAATTTACGGATTCATCTTCGCGGCAACTTATGGCTTATATTAAACAGCTTTCTTTGTCTCATCGCGATTTCTTTATGCGCGATGGTCATAAACTATTTGCAGACGATTTAATGACTCGAATATCACGTGCGGAAAAAAGCTTTTATAAACAGTAAAAAATAACTAATGTTTTAGCGTTTTAGGGCTGTCCATTTTCAATGAATAGAAATAGGGTTTTCATTGAGTCATAAATATGGGAATAGCGAAAAAATCTGGTTTAAGTGCTTTAGCTATCTTTTTGAGTAGAATTCTGGGTCTTCTTAGAGAGCAGGCTTTTGCTTCATTGTTTGGTGCTGGATTTTTTAGCGACGCCTTTTTAGTGGCTTTTAGAATTCCAAATTTATTTCGAGATCTTTTTGCCGAAGGAGCCTTAAGTTCTTCTTTTGTTTCAGTACTATCAAAAGAAGATTCCTTAAAAAAACAAAAGGATTTATCGAATGATTTATTTCTTGCACTATTTTGGATTTTAATAATGGTCATGGCAGTTATGTTTTTCATGGCTCCTGATTTTGTGAACCTATTAGCCTCAAATTTTAAAAATCACATTGGAAAATTTGAAATCACGCTTCATTTAACCTACTGGCTTTTACCGACACTCTTATTTTCTTCCTTAGCCGCATTTTCTATGGGAATACTAAACACTCAAGGGTCTTTTTTTATTCCCTCATTAAGCCCAGCTTTTTTTAATATTGGAAGTGTATTGTTGGGGGCCTCCTCGGCATTTTATTGTTTAAACAAAGGAGAGGCACGACTTGCCATAGTTTTTTTTGCGATAGGTACTATGGTGGGCTCTTTTCTACAGTGGGCTATACAATGGCCCAGTCTCATTAAAAAGGGCTTTTCTCCTCTGAACTCTATAAAAAATCTTTTAAAGTATGCTCAAGTTTTGAAATCTTTTAAAAACCCTAAAGTCTATAAAATTTTCATTCTTATATTGCCGGCAGTTCTTAGTGTGGCTTTTGTGCAAATAAGTATTTTTATTAACACTAGTTTTGCGAGTGGCCTTGAAGAGGGTTCGGTGAGTTGGCTCAATTATGCTTACAGAATTCTTCATTTTCCCATGGGATTGTTTGGTGTGGCCATATCTCTTGCAAGTTTACCCGGACTTTCAAAATTAAGTTTTGATCCCAAAGCTTTTCAAGAAAGTTTAGCCAGTTCATTAAGAATGAGTTTGATACTCGCTTGGGGTTCTGCCATGGGATTGATATTTTTTGGAAGAGTGATTGTCGCTCTTATATTTCAGCATGGAAGTTTCGATCCAATAGACACCTATGAAACGAGCCAAGCCTTGGCGGCCTATGGCGTGGGATTAATCGCTTTTAATTTAAATAAAGTTTTACTGAGTGCCTATTATGCTTTGGAAAGTGTGTTGATTCCATCTGTAGCTGCAGTTTTTTCATTAGTAATAAATTTCTATTTGGCTAAAGTACTTTCGGAATTATTGGGGCACTCTGGTTTGGCTTTGTGTGTATCTATTGCGGGAATCTCTAAGCTTTTTTTTATGTTAGCTTTTTTGTGGAAAAAATCTTTCTTAAAAATGAATTATAGGATTCTTGGATTGTTTCTTGTTCTAATTATGGCTTCATTGCCTATGTTATTGTCTCATTTTATGGGTTTAGAGGATTGGCTTTTTGAAATTTTAAGAACTCAGGGAAAAACTTGTTTTATCCCGATGGTTTTAATGTTTTTGGGCGTGTTGGGAATAAGCTATCTTGTTATTGTTTCTGCATTCACCCCTGAGGGGCGAATTCTTATCAAGAAAATTTCATTTTTTAAGAAATCTGGATGAGCTATGAGACTATGAAAAAAAGCGCAAATTTAATTTGGTTTCGACAAGATTTAAGAGTTCAAGATAATCCAGCCTTAAATCATGCAATAGAAGACGGAGCCCCTCTCATAGCCATTTATTTGCACAATAAAGACGACAGCACTCAATGGGCCCTAGGTGAAGCTTCAAAGGTTTTTTTGAATGAGGCACTTCAGTCGCTTGAAAATTCTTTGTCTAATCTGGGTATTAAGCTTCAATTTATAGAGAGCCAAAATTATTTAAAATCAATTCAATCTTTAACACGAGAATTAAATATAACTAAAGTTTTTTGGAATCGGCTTTATGAGCCAGATTTTGTTGAGCGCGATAAGTTGATTAAATCAAAATTAACTGAAGCCAGTGTCGAGGTGCATACCTTTAAGGGGGCTCTTTTGTGGGAGCCCTGGGAGATTCTACAGGATTCTGGAAAGCCTTATCAGGTATTTACTCCATTTTATAAAAAGTGCTTAAAGGCCTCGTATCCAATTTTGCCTCTGACTTCGAAAAAAAAAGTTCATGGATTGAAAAGTGCATCGGCTCAGAATTTAGAAAGTTTTGAATTGCTATCTAAACTAAGTTGGGTAAAGACTTTAAAAAATCATTGGAATGTTTCTGAAAGTGATGCCTTTAAAATGCTTCATAATTTTATTGAAAAGAACTTATATGATTATGAGTCTCAAAGAAATAATCCTTCGATTATCGGAACTAGTAAAATGTCGCCCTTCCTTCATTTCGGAGTTATCAGCCCAAGGCAGATTTGGCATGAACTTCAAAAAGTTAAAAATTCGAAGGGTCGAGAAACGTATGAAAAGGAAATTGTTTGGCGAGAATTTGCCCATCATTTGATTTTTCATTTTCCTAAAACTCCTGACAATCCTTTACGAACGGAATTTGAGAATTTTCCCTGGGAGAAAAATAATAAAAACTTTAAATTGTGGACTCAAGGATTAACAGGATTTCCCATTGTTGATGCGGGTATGCGAGAGCTTTGGGAAACGGGCTGGATGCACAATCGAGTGAGAATGATTGTAGCTTCATTTCTCATTAAGGATTTACGAATACATTGGTTAAAGGGCGCGAAATGGTTTTGGGACACTTTAGTGGATGCCGATTTGGCGAGTAACACTTTAGGTTGGCAGTGGAGTGCGGGGTGCGGAGCTGATGCGGCTCCTTTTTTTAGGATTTTTAACCCGACTACACAGAGTGAGAAATTTGATCCGGAAGGACTCTATATTCGAAAATGGGTGCCAGAACTTAAAAATGTGCCCTCTAAATTCATACATGCACCCCATGAACTCAGCCCAATAGAGCAAAGAACATATAATTGTATTCTTGGAAAAGATTATCCATTCCCAATTGTGGATCACAAGCTAGCACGCGAAGAAGCTTTGAAAGCTTTTAAAATCCTCAGCCGCTCTAAAAAACTTAGAAAGGATTAACTGTGCGACGTTAAGAGTGGTCGATTAGGTACATCAGTGTTAAAAAATATAAGAGAAGCTTGTGAATAGTTTAGCTCTTTTTGTATTTATGTTCTTTGGGCAATAGGTTTGGGTGGGGCATCTGGCTTTTAGAAGTTTAATACATGTTCTGCAATTGATAAGGTTTTAATATTATTAGGTTTATATTTAAAATATCTATTCGTAATCTGAATTGACCACTCTTAACGTCGCACTGTGATTAGTTAGGCGGCGAGTTTTTGTTTTTTAAAGGCTTCGAGGATTTTGTAGGCATATTGAAGTTCAATGAAGAGTTCTCGGGCGCTTTCTTTATCGAGAGCACTGGTGTCGGGGTGGGCTTTGAGCGCTACTTTATACCAGGATTTTTTAAGGTCTTTGAGTTCGTATTCTGGAGGGAGTTCTGCGCCATTGCGATTGAAGAGTTCCCAGCAAACGAGTGTTTCAGAGTCGAAGGAAAAACTTTTGACACTTTGTTTGGGAGCTTGAAGCTTTTCTTCTCCGAGAACGTCATCGTCTTCTTTTTTCTTATCTTGGTAATCTTTTAAATTTTTATGAAAAACAAATACATTTTTCTTTTTAGAAGTTGGATCTACATGGTACCAAGCATAAAAATCTACACAGTCATTAGATGAGGCAAATTGAGTGCTAGATGCTGATGTCTTTTCAGCTGAATTTTGTGCACGTATTTTGAGCTTTTGCTGGAGGATATCGTCAAAGTCATCATCGAAGCTCATAGAGTCTATTCGACCCTTTTGAACTCATTATTAAGAAATTTTTGGTCAAGACTTTGTCGTTGTAATAATCTGAATTTATAAGGATTTTCTTTAGCTTCGGGGCTTGAAAATTACTTTGATGTATTTGCGTTTACCAACTTTAACTAAAGCTTCTTTGGTTCCTTCGATGACATAATTGGTTTCTGTAACCCGACTACCGTCGATATAAACTCCACCTTGGACAATAAGTCGCCGAGCTTCCGAAAGTGAGGGGGCTAATTCTGCTTCAGCCATAAGTTTAGTCAGAGGAATTTGAGCGTGCTCCACGATTTTTTCGGGAATATCGCTTGGTAAAAGTTTTTTAGAGAAAACGTTTTCAAAATCCTTTGCCACTTCATTGGCGGCGTCTTCATCGTAAAAGCGTTCGACAATTTCATAGGCTAGGCGGACTTTGACGTCTCTGGGGTGGGCCGCTTTGATTTCGTTGAGATCGTGGTCGGTGAGAAGCTCATAATAACGAAGCATCAATTCATCGGAAATGCTCATGATTTTACCGAAAATTTCTTTAGGAGTTTCGGTGATTCCAATGGCATTGTCGTAGGACTTGCTCATTTTGAGTTTGCCATCGGTACCTTCAAGTAAGGGTAAAAGAACAACGACTTGAGGATCTTGCCCAGCATTTTTTTGATATTCACGACCTAAAAGAACGTTAAATTTTTGGTCTGTACCACCAAGCTCAACATCAGAGCGCAATTGTACGCTATCGAAGGCTTGCATGATCGGATACAGGAATTCATGTAAACAAATGGATTGGCCCGTTGAATAACGTTTTGAAAAATCATCGCGCTCTAACATGCGAGCTACGGTCATTTGAGAGGCCAAACGAATCACATCTGTAATCTTTAAAGTGTCATTCCACTGAGAATTAAATACAATTTGAGTTTTAGAGGGGTGAAGAATTTTTAAAACTTGATCGGAATAAGTTTTGGCATTCACTTTAACTTCTTCACGAGTGAGATTTTTTCGAGTTTCGCTTCGACCGGTTGGGTCGCCAATTTGTGCCGTGAAGTCGCCAATTAAAAATAAAACCTGGTGACCTAATTCTTGAAATACTCGAAGTTTTTCGATGACAACGGTGTGCCCCAAATGAAGATCAGGTCTTGATGGGTCGACCCCAAGTTTCACGCGAAGCGGGCGACCAGTTTCAATGGATTTAACTAATTTCTTTCTGAGTTCATCTTCTGGAATAATTTCAGCGGTGCCGCGTTTGATTCTTTCAAGTTGGATTTCGGCTTGTTCTAAAGCATTTGGGTTTGTCATAGGGTAGTCCTTAAAACTTAGACCTCGTCTTTTGAAGCTTCAAGTCGAAGTCGTTCAATTTTTTGGGCTTGGCCTGTTTTATCGTCTATTTCTATAATGGCCCCGCATAGCCAGGGGTCTCTTTCGGCGGCTTCGAATTTTTTGCCCCGTTTAAGCACATATCTTTCAACGACAGACTCTTTAACGACGCCAATAACGGAGTCGTAGGGACCAGTCATGCCAGCGTCTGTTAAATAAGCGGTTCCTTTTGGGAGTATTCTTTCGTCGGCCGTTTGAATGTGTGTGTGGGTTCCAACTATGGCCGAAGCTCTACCTTCAATATGCCAACCAAAAGCCATTTTTTCTGAGGTTGTTTCGGCGTGAAAATCTACAAAAATACAGGGACTAAAATCTTTGTTGGCTTCGTAGATTTTATCGAAAGCTCTAAAAGGACAATCTAAAGGATCCATGAAAACTCGACCCATTAGGTTAATGACTAATAATTTATGGGCTTGAGTGGAGGTGTATCGGCAAAAGCCTTGGCCCGGAAGTTCACTAGGGTAATTGGCAGGTCGAAGCAAAAGCTCTTCTCTTTGGTGAAGATCCATAGCTTCTTTTTTATCAAAACTGTGGTTTCCACCTGTAACAATGTCGACGCCTGATTGAATAACCTCCAGATAAGTTTGAGGTGTAACTCCAAAACCACCGGCCATATTTTCACCGTTGGCAATGACGATGTCGATTTGGTGTTTTTTTCGTAAATTTGGAACGTATTTTTTAACGACTCGACGTCCGGCTTCACCAACAATATCGCCAATAAACAGAATTTTCATAGAAGACCCAAGCCTAGCATTTAATCACGGCTCTAGCGACTTTAGAATTTGGCATTTCTTTTCACAAACGTCCTCGTCGCAAGCGCCCTCTAAGACAAATGAAGAAAACGCTAAGCGCCTGCGGATTGTTCGTGAAAAGAAATACTATATTCTCATGTCGCTAGACCAAGAGTTAACTACTTAGCTAATGATGTTGCTCTAGTTTCGCGAATCACAGTCACCTTAATTTGGCCTGGATAAGTCATATCTTGCTCAATTTTAGAGGCAATTTCACGCGAAAGTACTACAGCTTCTTCATCGGTGACACGGCTATTTTCCACCATGACTCTTAATTCTCTTCCGGCAGCTACAGCAAAACTGCGTTCGACTCCGCGGAAAGAGTTGGCAATAACTTCGAGTTCTTGAATACGTCGGACATAGCTATCAAGTTGTTCGCGACGTGCGCCTGGTCTTGCTCCAGAAATGGCATCGGCTGCAATCACTAAGAAGTCCATCCAAGATTCAGGTTTAACATCTTCGTGGTGAGCACGAATAGCATAAACAATGTCGGGAGCTTCGCCGAATTTTTTACACAAATCGGCACCAATAACAGCGTGAGATCCATCGATTTCGTGAGTGAGGGCTTTTCCGATATCGTGAAGTAAGCCAGCTCTTCGAGCTTTCTTTTGATCTAAGCCTAATTCCGCAGCCATAATTCCACACAGGTGACCCACTTCAATCACGTGATGATATTGATTTTGAGAATAACTGTAGCGGAACATTAACTGGCCAATTGTTTTAACAAGTTCAGGATGCATTCCTACAATTTTTAATTCAATGAGAGCTTTTTCGCCGGCTTCTTTCATTTGATAGTCGACTTGCTTGGTGACTTTTTCAACCATTTCTTCAATGCGTGTAGGGTGCACTCGACCATCGGCGATGAGTTGTTCTAAAACTGTTTTTCCAATATGACGTCGAACGGGATCAAAACAACTTACGATCACTGTTTCAGGTGTGTCGTCGATGATCATGTCGCAACCGGTAGCGGCTTCTAGGGCGCGAATATTTCGTCCTTCTCGACCAATGAGTCGACCCTTTAATTCATCACTGGGTAAACTCACAGAAGAAGTTGTTCTGTCGGGTATGTATTCAGAAGCGTATCGAGAAATAGCTACGGAAATAATTCTTTTAGAAAGTTTTTCAGCTTCTTCTTTGGTTTGTTCTTCAATGAGCTTGAGAGAACGAGCCGAAGATAGTTTGGCTTCTTCTTCTACGCTTTTAATAAGAGCGACTTGCGCTTCTTTTTGAGTCATTCCAGCAACTTTTTCAAGTTGAGTTCGAATTTCTTCTAGAGATTTTTTAAAATGCTCCTCAGTTTTCATGGCCGAATTATTGAGTCGGTCATATTCCTGAGCTTTTTTTTCAGCCTCGCGCTTAGCGAATTCAGCTTGTTCTTTGGTTTCAAGCATTTCTTGGCGATCATTTTTCATGTTTCGCTCAATGTCTTTGGCTCTTTGCTCAGCACGTGAAGCTTCTTCCACTTTATGGTGGTAGCTTTGCTCCATTTTTCTTCGAGCTTCTTCGACTGCATCGCGAGCTTTTCTTTCGGATTCGCGAAGAATGTCTTGGGCCTCACGTTTGGCGTCGTGAGCGATTTCACCGGCTCTTTTTTGAGCGTTGGCGATAATTTGTTTTTGTTGAGCCTTGAACAAAATCACTCCTAAAAGTGATCCCGCAAAAAGCCCGATGATAATATAAATAGCGATCATCATAGGGAGTACTCCTTAAGGTCAAAATAAAATGAGGTTTCTGTGAGAAGCGCTTCGATGCGTTCATCTCCAGCGTGAAACCAATCTTTAGGCAATTGTTCGAAAACGTAGGGTGATCTCAAAATTCCAATATGAGGTAAGGCTTTATGATCGCGTAAATAGCGATCGTAGTAACCTCCACCACGTCCAAGACGGCGACCAAAAAGATCGGCTGCAAAACAAGGTACAAATATAAATCCGGGCAAACACTCTTCAGCGTGTGAAGGGGCTTCCCAGACTCCGAAGCTACGGTTAAAGACCAATTGAGAGGAAGTGCATAAGTGAAAACTTAAGTGGCCATTTTTAATTCTAGGATAGGCCACGCGACAATTTGCGGGCGCTTCTGGCAGGGATTCGGGCTCATCCCAATCCGTGCGTGTGGCAAAGTAGCCAAGAATTAAGTTTTTCGGGATTTCCCCAAATTTTTCTCGAAGATGCTCTTCTAGAGAAAAGGCATTCCACGGGCGCCAGCTTCCAAGCAACTGATGTGCTTTGAGCTGCTGTTCTCTTAAAATTTCCCTAAAATCCTGGAGTTTTTGTCCGGGATCGGGCCGGCGTAATTCGCCCATTTGCTCAATCATTTCTCTTCGAAGCTAAAAGCTGAGAGCTTTGGCCTCGTCCAAATAGTAAAATACTAAACGGGTCTAAATAGTTTTGCTCAACTGCGCTTCGACCCGGTTAATAAGCGCGTCTGAGCTCTCAAGCACTTTTCGCCTTAAAGCCTTTAGTTTTTCCTGCTCGTTGATAAGATCTTCAGCAAGGTTAAGGGCGACAAGTATGCTCAATTGCTGGGAGTTAATATCGATAGTGGCTTTGCCCTGAATTTCGTCAAATTTTGCTTGAACAAGATCCTTGGTTTTCTTCAATATTGCTGGGGTGGCGTCTGTTCTGACTTTGATTTTAAGTCCACCAAGAGAAATCTCTGCAACTTTTGAAGTTCCTTTAGGGAGCACTTCTACACTAAGCTCTTCCATTAACTTAAAGTATAGGACAGCTTTTGCCTTGAGCCTAGTTCTTTTAATGGCTTAGGTGCGTTAAATATTGGCGTTTAGTGCTTTGACCAGCCCTTGCATCGGAAAATGAAGGCCATCACTGAGTAGGGGGGCTAAATTTATGGAATTTAGGCCTTGGAAGTCGTTTTCAAAGAAGGCCTGAATTTTTTTAAGATTAAGGTCGGGAATCTGAAAATCGAGTTCCTCGCAAATATATATAAAATAGCGAAAGTCATAATCGGCCAATTGTTTCATTAGAATTTGGCTTAATTGAGTTTTTTGATCGGCGTTTAGAGAATTCCAAAAGCTATGAGCTTCTTGGGGTCGATTAAGCTTTTGGATATCACTTAAGCCCAAATTAAAAAGTTCTTGTTCATAGGCGTCGTGCCATTGAGTTCGAAGTATTGAAGGATGCTTTCGCAATTCATATCCACCTTTGAGATCAAATGGAAAGTGAAGGGCGAGAGCGGAATGTGTAAAAATCTTTCTGACTTCGGGGAATTCATGAGTCGGAAAACTCATCAGCGCTGAAACTCCGAGTCCTCGATAGGCTGGGTGAACGATCACTCGCGAACTTAAAGTGCATAGACTATTGAGTAACTTAAAAACGGGGAGCTTTGATTCTAGGCGGGAGGGGAAAATTTTAGTAAAAACCCTAACACCAATAAGTTTATTGTTTAAAGTCACCTTGCGTATCGACATCACTTCACTCTCTAGAAGAGAGTCTTCACCGGCCTGGCCTTCCATATAATGATAGCGGCTGAGTTCCTTGTAATCTTGCAGAGAGCCTTCAGATTCCTTGAGCTCTTTGATCTCGGGCAGAGTTTTTTGCTTCCAATCATGTTCTTTGAGTGAGTGTAGGCCACCTAAATCTAGCGTTAAGCTTGCATCGGGAAAAAGAGCCTCTTCTAAATCGTTGAGTGCAGTGGCCACAAAGCAATTGAGTTTAAATTTTTGAACGATTTTTTGAAATTGAAAGGCAATCACTCTAGCGGTGACTCTATCGAGCGAAGCTAAAAATTCATCAATAATAAAATATTTAGGTTTTTCCCAAACTAAGAGAGCTAAACGCAATCTCTCTCTTTGACCCACGGAAAGTTTTTCGTTGGGAGTGATGAGTATTCTTGCCTCACCTAATCCAAATTGAGAAAGCCATTGAATGCTTTCGGAAACAGGAGCGTTAAAGGAATCAATGGGACATTTTCCAGCTTCTAATTCCTTGGCTTCTACAACGAGGGAACCTAATTCTTCTTTGATTTTTTTGAGTAGAGTGCTTTTTCCGGCGCCGCTAAAACCTGTTATGTAGACGAGACCATTTAAAGGAACTTCTATGTCTTTGTGGAGTGTCCATTCCTTTTCGCAACCGTTGAGTCCAAAGATTTTTCTAACTTCGATTTCTCTTGGACTTTGATTTTGAATTTCATTTTCCTTTAGTGTGAGATCCACTTTGAGTCGTTTCATGAGAGGCTTTCTCCGATGGAAAAGAAATTTACATTTTTAATGTCTCCATCCTTTAAGGGTTCAGAAAAACCAGAGAGAAACTTAAAGGCCTCGAAAGCTAGAAGTATAGATGTGAGAGAGTTTGTGAATGAAAGGCTCGCTTTCATAATATTTTGAGAAGAAGATAAATTTTGAGCCGCTTGAAGCATTTGATCTCTATATTTTAGTTTTGATTCGGAACTGAGTAGTAGGGGGCCTATGCTTCCTTCCTTTAAACCCACTCCGCCTAAAAGAAGTGGAGCGTTGATTTTTTCACAAGCGCCACTGACCCAGGCATGAATGTAGGCTGTCGGAGTGTCGGCACAATTGATGAGCAAATCAGGTTTTTCAGAAATGAGAAGTTTCTCTATCCATTCTTCATTTTCGATCATGCTTTGAATGGCTTTTACATGAGCAGTAGAGTCAATGCTTAATAATTTTTTTGCCAATAAACTACTTTTGTCTTGGCCTAGATCATTTTCATTGTAAGCCAGTTGGCGATTAAGATCGCAAATATCCAGTTGGGCTCCGTCAACTAAGGTGAAATTTAAAATTCCAGCACGGAGTAAATGTTCAGCAATAATACAGCCAGTGCCACCACATCCTAAGATTAAAACTTTCCTAGTGGCCAAATTGTTTTGCATTTCTAAAGGTTGAGATGAAAAATGGGATAGCCAATCAATTTGTCTCCCGAAGCGAGTGTTTAGAGTGTTAGAGTCGACAAAGGGTTTTAATAAGCCGTTTGAATGTAGAAGATTTACGATTTTTTTCTTTCTATCGGTGTTTATGGCAGAGTTTATGCTCTCTGCACTGATGCCCTTTCTTAGAGAAAAAACTAAAGCTTCTTCATCTTGATCTAGATCTTTAAAAGATAATTTTTCATGGCTTAGAATGCTGAGTTCATGATTTTCGACTGATATTAATGCATCACCTCTGAGTTGAATTCCAGACTTCAGTAAATCTTTAGACATGAGAAGCCTCTAAATGAATAACGGCTCTTTTTTTGAAATAAACTGAGAGTAATAGAGCCCCGCAGAGGGGTAAAAGAAATAAAAGGCCTAATACTTTCCAGGCAGCAAAAAAATCTAACATTCTTCCCGCAGCTAAGAAGGCTATGCTTATAAAAACTGAACTTATTAGAGATTGGCAAGATAAGAGGCTCGCGCGAATAGAGCTTGGAAGCTTCTCGTTTATATAATTGTCAGAATGTACAAAAAGTAGAGAAGGTATCATGTCGATTACAGCAAAAAGTAGAATTCCTACGATGACGTTTGGATGAAATAGAAAAATGGAAATTAAAAAAGCTAAAAGTAGAGCTTTATTAATGACTAGTTTAGAAAATTTAACTGCGGAGAGTTTGTCTACGAAAAGATAGCCCACTGATGTAAGAGCCAAGGAAGCGGCTATCACGATACTGATTAAACTTTCAGATAATCCTTCTTGTTTTAAGTAACTTTGAGAATAAATAAAGAATGGAGCGTGAGTGGCTTCAAAAAATCCCATACCCAATACAAATAAAGTGAGCATTCTTCCTTCTTGAGTACGACTGAAATTCACAAGAGTTCTAAATCCAGATTCTGTAGAAGAGGAGATTTCTTTTTTAAGGGCTTTGTGAGGACGTTCTGAAATGGCGAGGACAAAAAACATGGCCATCAACATGCAAGTACCAAACAAAACATAAACAGCATGCCATCCAATCCCTTGCAAAAAGCCCCCTGCGGCCATGGCTAAAACAAGTGCTAAATTGACTAAACTTTTAGAGCGAGCACTTAATTTTAGATATTTTTCAGCCCACTCTGGACCCTCATGTTGAAGTTCATCGAAAAGCAAGGCTTGGTCGGCGCCAGATCTAAAGGCAAAGCCCATTCCATGAAGAATAAAAAGAGAGGCATAATCTATAAATGAATTGGCGTGAGGCATGAGGAATGCGACAAGGGATATGATTCCTAAACCTAAAGCAATGGAATATTTTCTTTTAAGGCGATCTGCTAAAATTCCAGCAGGCACTTCAAAAACAATGTTGCTCCAAAATAGTAGCGTTTGAAGTATGCCTACTTCGCCTAAACTTAATCCTTTGCTCATTAAAAATACGACGAATAAACCTCGAGCAAAGTCGAGACTGCCAAAAAATTCATGGAGAAAAAACAAAGAGATTTTTAATTTCATTCGCATACCAAATTTCTAATAAGGGGGTTCATAGTTCCAAAACGGTTAAGGTGTAAACTGGGGATTTTTATAAAGGGGACAATAGGGACTATTTGAGTGTAGATTTCTTCCATTTTTTTGAGCGATTCAGACGATCCTCTTTGAGCTTTAATTAATAATGTGGCCATTTCGTATTGAAGCTTTTTATTGAATTTAATGACTTTAGAAAAAATGAGGGAAGCCAGATTGGTGTAGTGAGAGGTGTCTAATGATCGCATGATGGAAAATTTTAAATCGTAGTTTTGAAAGGGTGTTTCAAAACTATCTTCTACTAGATTTACGCTGATGTTATGCTTTTCAAGTTCATGGGCTAGTGCTGAACAGATTTCTTTATTGGGATAATAAGGATCGTAGGCGATCGTAAGATTTTCTATCTTAGAGCTGAGATTAGATTCATCCTTGTTAGTTAAAAACTCAGAAGGCAAATAATAACCATTGCTCAATGTCTTTGTGTCTAATTGACGAATGATTTTCGAAATAAAAATTCTTAAATCTTTGGCATCTTCTTGAGCGAGTTTATCTGAAAAATCAAAATATCCTAATAGACCCACAGATTTTTTGATGGGATTTAAGCCTAAATCTTTAATTTCATCAGTGCGAAAAAAGGGAAAAGCGGTATCGGCTGTGATGTCGATTTGACTTCGTAAAAAGCATTCTAAATTTTCTATAGGATCTTTAATGAGCTGAACTTGAAGGCGATCTAATGAATCATTGTTATTGTGTCGATTTTTTACAAAATTCATTGAGTTATTGCTATTGAGGCTACTAAAGGTCCAAGGACCGCTTGAGCTGGCACCGATGAGATTGTAGTGCATTGGCGAAAAACAGGGTGCTTTTAAAATTTGCTCCGAGAAAATCTGAGGATTTTTAAATTCGAAGAATATGGAGTCTTCATTACAGCTACTTTTGATGAGATCGCGTAAAAGGAGCTCTTTGAGAAAGGGATTGTTAGATAGCGCAAAATGAAAACCTCTTAAATAGTCTTCAGTCGAAACAGTTTCACCATTATTCCAAAAAGGAAGTTTCTCGAAAGTTACTTTTATGGATTTGGCGTCGTCACTTTTATTAAATCCAAAGTCTCCTGCGGCTTCAGCCATGGGAGTGTTGGAGAGGAGGTGTACCTGAAGACCGCTGTAATCGGAGCAATTAAAAATCGATCCAGTCTGAGGTAGGGAATCTATTGCGATTTTCATTTAAGGATCCTAATTATAATTTAAGTTTTTCTATGAAATTCATGCTTTGGGTGAGGTCTTTTTGGAAGTGTCCAATATAGGCCTCTTCGTTTTTCACATATTTTGAATTCTCTAAATTTTCTAGTGAATAGGCTCCATGAGATTCAGTTTCCCAGTCGGCTTTTAATTTTGATAAAGCGAGCATGGGTTTTACAATGGTGGCTCTCACTTGCTGTTCAAAGGCTAGGAAATGTTGGTCGCTCACAAAGTTAGTGGTGAGAGATATAGTGAAGCTTTCATTTTTTACATGATGCCACCAGCCTGGAGGAAACCAAACTAAATCGCCTTCTTCAGCGACACATTCATAAACTGGGACATCTTGTTCAAAGAGTCTTTGAAGTTTTTGCTCATCAAAAACGTCATATCCATTGTGAACAAAGGGAGTGTATTTAGGGTGGACTAATCTTAAGCGTTTTGTACCCTTTATCATGGCAATGTAAGTGCTCACAAAAAACGAATCTGTGTGAAGTGGACTTTCAACTTTGGGATGTCCAAACAAAATGGAATCCGTTTCAAAGCGAATGGCTTTTTGCACTTTGTCAGCCCAGTTTTTTTGAAAGTATTCAGGTAATAAAACATCATTTTTGAGTTCTGAATGTTCTGATTTAAAAAACCAACCCGCTGAGTACATGTCTTCGTTGTCGTCGGCCTCGCCAGCAGCAATTCGTTGGGCGCTTTCAAGATAATTTTTAATAGATAAAGTGTTTTTAGTGGAAGCTTTTTGGTAAGGATCTTTTTTATAGTTACTTAAGGGAACTTCAACGTTGCCATAATTCTTTGTGAAAAACTCTGCTGTCCATTTTTCAAATGCCGGCCAGTTCTTGACCCCACCCCTAATAACTGTTGGAAGTTCTAACGAAAGGAAACTTTTATCTGTTTTGCTCGCTTCAAGAATTAATCCGGGAAGAGTTGAATGGAATGTTGAATTTTTGCTCATTTGAAGTTCCTTTATGTGATTATAAAAAATATGAAGTTAATTTGGAGGTAGGCTTTGGGGGCCTACCTCCAAATGAGTGAGTATTTTAGCAACGACGAGACGCTACGACCATGCTGACATCACCAGACAAAGTATCGATTGCGAGAGTGATATCTTCAAATTCTCCGGAGAGGTTGAAAAGATCGGCGCTAAGTTCGTTCTTTTGAGTGTTGTTTTCTTTTGTTTGTTCTACTGTGTTCATTTTATGCTCCTTCGGGCTCTTCTTTGAGCCGCATGTGTAAATACAAAAGCAATCATCGTGCCAAGTGTGAGAGGCGCTATATTTGAGTTGAGCGTTTAAGTGTTTAAAAAGTGTAGGTTTTTCTGGAGAATTCGTCCGAAAATTCGGAAAGTCTAGTTGTTGAATTTAAAGATACTAATAAATATTCACTGTAATTAGCCAGGCCCGTTTCTTCGCGCACAATAGAATTTAATAGAGTAAGCCGGCAATGCAAGCTGATATGAAGCAAGCCATGCTGCCGCCAATGACAGCCAGTATACCGAGTTTGGCTAGTGTGGGGCGCTGATTAGGGGCCAAAACTCCAATGCCCCCCAGTTGAATACCGATCGATGAAAAATTCGCGAAACCGCAAAGAGCATAAGAAGACATAATCACGCTGCGATCAGAAAGTAAGGAACTGTCTTTTGCTAAATGCACATAAGCCACGAATTCATTGATCATAACCTTTTCGCCGATGAGTTTGCCAACGGTTGTGGCTTCGCTCCAGGGAATTCCAATGAGCCAAGCAATGGGTCTGCAAATATGGCCCATGATGAGAGAGAAACTCACGTTTTGACTTGAGCCTAGAAAACTTCCAAGTTTTGCGAGGGCCCCATCAAAAAGTGCGAGGATCGCAATAAAAGCAATGAGCATTCCAGCTACGTTAATGGCAAGTTGAGTGCCCTCAGCGGCACCTCTTGAAATGGCTTCGATAGCGTTGGATTCAAGTTTTGTTTCAGGAATTTTTACGTTGCCCGAAGTTTTGGGTTTTTCAGTTTCGGGCATTATGATTTTTGAAATCACAAGACCTGCAACAGCCGACATGCAGCTGGCTGTGAGTAAATGGCCGGCAATATCGGGGACTCTATCTTTGAGCATGCTGACATAAGCGGCTTCAACGCCTGCCGCTATGGTGGCCATTCCGCCCACCATTACGCAGTAAATTTCACTTTTAGTCATGTCGGCTAGATAGGGGCGAACAATTAAAGGGGCTTCGGTTTGACCTATAAAAATATTAGCAGCTCCAGAAAGTGTTTCAGCACCTGAAGTGCGCATAGTTTTTTGCATGACCCAGGCTACGGCTTTGACAACTTTTTGAAGTATCCCGAGGTGAAATAAAAGAGCCATGAGGCCAGAGAAGAAAATGATAGAGGGAAGGGCTCTGAAGGCAAAAATAAAACCCCAAGGGTCGCGGGCTTCGGCGAGAGGGCCAAATAAAAACTGTGAACCAGCAGCAGTGAATCCCACCACAGTAGAAACGAGTGTATTAAGAAATTCAAATACAAATCTAAAAACTCCCGGAATATTGTAGGCAGGAATTCCAAGAATGCAGATGGCAAATGTAAATTGAAGGAGTAAGCCCATGCCCACTTGCTTCCATTTAATAGCTTTTCTGTTTTGAGAAATCAGAGTGGCTAAGCCTAAGAAAAACAAAATTCCGAGTATGCCTACGAGTCGATTCATTTTATTTTATTCCCACAAGAGCGTTGCTAAAAGATTTGGGCTCAAAAGGCATCATGGCCTCGGCGTTTTCACCAAGACCCACTCTTCGAATAGGGAGTTTGGTTTTTTGGGCGACTGCAACTACGGCTCCGCCTCGAGCTGTTCCATCTAATTTTGTAAGAATAAGGCCGCTGACTTTTACAGAGGCTAAAAATTTTTCAGCTTGGCTAATCATGTTTTGACCGGTGTTGGCGTCGAGAACAAGAAGAGTTTCGTGTGGTGCGCCTTCCAGGGCTTTGTTCATAACTCTTTTGTTTTTTTCTAGAGCTTCCATGAGCTGATTGTTGTTGTGAAGTCTTCCGGCGGAGTCACAAAGTACAAAGTCAATTTTTTTAGAACGAGCGGATTGAATGGCGTCAAACAAAACTGCGGAAGAATCGGCTCCGTCTTGGCCGCGCACACAAGGAATATTTAATCGTTGGGCCCAGGTTTCGAGTTGCTCTGAAGCGGCGGCTCTAAAAGTATCGCCCGCGGCTAGCATTACAGTGTGCCCTCGCTTGAGGAGTTCTTGGGCCATTTTGGCAATGCTCGTGGTTTTGCCAACGCCATTAACCCCAACAAACCAAATAATCGTGGGGCTATCTTCTTTTTTTTCGGGCCAGGATCCGGGAGGCGTATTCGAATTTTCTAACCAGTTAAAAAATATTTCTGCCAATTTTTCGCGTAAAAGAACTTCACGATTTTCTTTGGAGGATTTTTGAATGTCATCCCAGGGAACTTGGGCCAAGGCTTCTTGAGTGTAGAGAATTCCAAGGTCGCTGGCTAAGCAGGCTTCCTCAACGGATTCTTGAATTTTTTGATCGGCATGACTTGAAAGGCTAAAGCGTTGACGACTTTTTTCTAGCGCAGACCATAAAGAGTTTGTTTCTTTAAGTTCTCGATGAATTCCGAGAGAAGAAGATGTTTTTTGAGTTTTTTTTGATTTAAGAAATTTCTTAATGCCGTAAAGAGCTATAAAAAATCCGATAACGCCAGCGACTACGATATATTGTTGAATTTGTGTGAGTTGAGCGATCTGTTCTTGCACAGCCCAAGCTATAGCGAGCCTCGGGGTCTCAAGCAAGAAAAAGGAGCCTTTGGAGCAAGGCGCAATTATAAAACTTAAGATCTATTGTGGTTTTCACGGGTCTAAAACTTGTTTAAAGCAATCAAAGGCGCTCGGGTGAGCGTTTTTGGAGGATTCAATGAAAAAAATCTTATTAGGGACTTCGAGCTTATTAATGGCTCAAATCTTGTTTGCTGGTTCGGCTCAAGTGGGTGTGGATTGCAAATCCGATAGTGGAATGACCACCGTGACGGCCACTGTGCCTGGTGATGAAACTGAATATAATGTCAGCATTACAATTAAAGATAAAAAAGGTGAAGAGCATTCTGTAAGTTACATCAAAGAGTATCAATATAAGAATCCAAATGAAGAACCCCCTTCGGCCCCTGAATTATTACTGGATGGTGATGTAAAAGTTGTAGATGGATTTGTTTTTAAAGACAAAGCCTACGCTATTGTTATGTCAAAGGTTGTTGAAAATGGACCAGACGTTAGCAACACTCTTTATGCTATTCCTGAAACTGTAGAGTTTAAAAAAATTGGCGGTCACGAAAGAAATGTAAAATTTCGCGCAAGACTCAGTGGATTTAATCCTCGATTAGCCGATGAAAAATCGGATTATCCTTATATAGACGGACAAATCACTTTGAATTGCACTTATAGCTATTCAATTTAATTTAACGTAAAAAGTTATTGCCCGAGAAGGCGGTACAAAGTTCTTTCAGAAACACCGAGTAAGGCCGCGGCTTGTTTTTTGTTTCCGCCAGCAATAACAAGGGCCTCTTCGAGAGCTTGTTTTTCGCGAGTTTCGAGATCGTGAAAAGGCTGAGTGGTGTTTTCTTTTTCACCTTCGGCAAAAGCTTGAATGTGTTCGGGCAAAGATTTGGCCTGGAGAAAACCTTCTTGTCTTTCTTGGCTGGAAGATAAAACAAGCGTGGCTTCGAGTACGTTTTCAAGTTCTCTTATGTTGCCTGGCCAGTCCCATCTCCAGAGAGCGCGAAAAGCTTCTTTGGTAAATCGAAGTGGAGCAATGTGATGGCGTTCGCAAAGTTTATCGAGGAGCGCGGGTATGAGCCAAAAGAGATCTTCTTTGCGTTCTCGAATTGGAGGAATGTGTATTTCTACAACTTTGAGTCGATAGTAGAGGTCTTCTCTGAATTTTTTTTCTTCAATAAGTTGAGCAATGTTTTGATTGCTTGCTGAGAGAATCCTCACATCGGCTTTTTGCGATTTATTGCTTCCAAGTTTGTAAAATTCTTTGTCTTGTATGAATTGTAGAAGCTTAGCTTGGAGTGGAAGACTTAAATCTGAAATTTCATCGAGAAGTAGGGTGCCTTTATCGGCAGCCATAATTTTACCTTCACGTGTGTGGCTAGCGCCAGTGAAGGCGCCTTTTTCAAAACCAAAGAGTTCACTTTCAAGAAGTTCCGCAGGAATGGCTGCACAATTGAGAGAAATAAATGGGGCCTCTTTTCGCGAAGACCAACTGTGGAGAATTCGCGAGAGATAACTTTTTCCTGTTCCAGATTCACCCGTAAATAAAACAGAAGCTTCGGAGCTGGAAGCTCTTCTAATGAGTTCTAATATTCTCGCATAGCTTGGAGAAATTTGAGGAGATGCGGCTTGCGCAAAAGTGCTGGCCACACTTCGAGAAAGCATTTCCTCGATTTTTTCTTTTAATGTTTTCCATTTTAAAGGTTTAGCAAGTACATCAAAGGCTCCGACTTTCATAGCTTGTACGGTGTCTTCAATAGTGCCGTAGGCAGTGACCATTAAACGTTGAACGTCTGGACGAATTTGTCGAGTGATGCGCATGAGTTCGATGCCATTAATTTCGCCGGGCATTTTAAAGTCTGTGATTAACAATCGGATGTCTTGTTTGTCTTTTAAAATAGCAAGAGCCTCGCTGCCTGAAGACGCTTGAAGGCAGGGCCATCCTTGTCTTGTGAGAAGTTCACAGAGACTCTCTCGATTTTCAGCTTCGTCATCGACAATTAAAATCATGGGTTAAGTCCTTTTTCGCTCGCTCTAGCGATGCCGTCAAGCGGGGATTGCTCGGAGAGGGGGCCTTTGATTTCGACTAAAGTTTGATAGGGACTTTGGGCTTTAGAGATGAGTATTTGAATTCCATAGGCTTCTAGCATTTTTTTAGAAGTGTAGAGTCCTAAGCCAGAACCTTCCTTTTTGGTGCTTTGGAAAATGCTAAAGGGTTTGGCTAAATAATGAGAATCAAAACCTTCGCCGCTATCGAAGACTTTAATCGACCAATTTTTAGAATCAAAAGTGCTTTCAATGTGAATTTTACGATTCAAAGAATCAGGTCGTATAGCTTCTTTTGCGTTTTTTATAATATTAATTAGCGCAGCTTTAAGTACGCTGGGAGGAAGTTTTGCAGTGATTTCAACATCTGGAAAACTTTGGGACAATTGTATATTCAATTCTTTGGTTTCTGTTTCGAAAAGTTCTAAACTTTGCTCCACACTTTTTTGAAGCGGAGATAAAGCACTTTCAACGACAGGAGTTTCGGAATTATTAAGCGTGGCTTTGGTTTTGCGTAGATAGCTTTCTGTGAGGGCATCGAGTCTATCGAGCTCGCGGCCCATATCATTCATCAATTTATCTTTTCTTTCGGGGTCGCAATCTTTAAAGAGTTCTAGTTTGAGAGAGAGGCTGTTGAGAGGGTTGCGGATTTCGTGAGCCAGTTGGGCCGCCATTTCCCCCATGGAAGCGAGTCGTTCTTTGTTGATGAGTTCTTTGATGAGGTCTTCATTTTTTCGACTCAAATTATAAAGGGCTGTCATGAGAGTGCCCACAGATTTTTCTAAATCTTGCGCACGCTCTAGGCGACTCTCGGCATCGTTAGCAAATTGTTGGAAATTGAGAATGTGCTCTCTTACAGCTTCAACAAGGTTTTGAATTTCATAAGGAGCGGAAAGTAGACCCTGACTCCGAACGGATGTGGGGGCCCAGCGAGAAAAATCTTTTTGTTCGAACCATTCTTGAAGCATGGAAATGGGCTGGAACCATTTCCATAAAAAGAAAAGAAGAAGAAGTGAGAAGAGTAGGCTTAGGCCAAAAGCGATAGTCCAAAATACAAAATAGTGAGTGGTGTTCTGAGAGAGTTCTAAAAGTTGAATAGAAAATTCTCTTTGCAGGCGTCGATGTATAAGATCGCTTTGATCGCGAAGTTTTTCGAGGGCCACTAAAATTATGGAAAGTTTTTTTTCGTTGTTGATGAGTTTTTGATAGTCGGCGGCTTTGTCGCGCCAATCTTCTAGCGAGCTTCTGATAAATTCAGGAATTTGGGGGGCGTCGACTAGCATCATTAAACTTCTGACGGCTGGGCCTAGTCTTAAGAGTTCGACTTTGAGATTGCTTTCGGAATTGCTTTTATCAAAACTTACTAAAAGTTTGATTTCGTGGATTTGTAAATCGAGTTCTCTGCGGCTTTTATCAATTAATGAGCTTGTGGGAAGGATTTCCTGTTGAAGGTTCTTGGATAAGCTGAGAATTCTTTCTTGGGAACCCCACATTAATGCGACGCCTAAAAGTGAGGAAAAACTAATTATTATCAAAAAGATAAGTGTGCGAGCCCTTAGGCTGCTAACGGGTTTTTTAGGCTCATTAAGTGGTTTTGGCACAGCTCCATCTTAAGGCATTATTAACTTTCCGGCCAGAAGTTCCGATACAATGACTGTAGAGGGGAGACTTATGGCTTTTTCTATAAAGCAAGTCCAAAAAATCAGGTTCTTAAGCCTGTGTGTTTTGGCGCTGAGTTCAATCTCTGGATGGGCAATTAAATACGGTCCAGAGGATAGTGCTCTAGTCGCCGCGTGTGGAATTTTACCTACGAGAATGGGTGGAAGTCCTTTTTCAAGTGGTCGGGTTTTGCCGGACTGGAAATGGAACGACGAAAATCCTTATTATGATGACCTCGATCTCTCTCCCTCAAGAGTGGCAGGTACTCCTTTTAGATTTCCTACATGTGAAAGTATTATCATGGATGCTCTATTGGCCGATGAACGTGGCGGACCTCGCGCTGTTGCGGCCCGATGCCAATCGCAGCGTTCTCAACTTCAACGAGCAAAAATTGATTACAACAATGGTGTTAATGCAGGCTCTTCTAGAAGCTTGAGCTTTGGAAACGATGCTGCTGTAATTTGTAAAAATCCATCTAAGTTTGATGCAGAATTTGCATGCGCCTATATGGATCATCAAAAAGATTTTCGAAGTTTCAGTGTGCAACTTCAAGCTATTAAAGAAGTTGAAGCTTTTTGCGCCGGTGCAGGTGTGATGCCCCTTCCAACAAATTCAAATTCAGGACAAGGTCGTGGAATGGCATCTCCTATGGGAATTAACCCTCATACCGGACAACCTTGTCATCCTAATAGTGCGGGTCTTGTTATTATGCAGCCTCAAAAAACAGGTTGGCAATCTTTCTTAGAAGTGGCACCTACATTGGCTGCCATTGGAAGTTTGACTGCTAGTAATTATTGGCAACAACAAAATGCTTCACTCGCGATTAAATACAATCATGAAAATGGTTTCGGTAACGCTGTAAGTCCGTGGTCGACAGCTTCTTCTGGTGGCTTGCTGGCTGGAATTGGCGGAATCGGTGGCGTAGGCGGCAGCATTGGTATTGGTGGCGGAATTGGTGGCATTGGTGGAGTCGGTATCGGTGGTATGGGTGGAGGTTTTGGTTCTTGCGGAGTGCCTCCCTATAATATGGGTTACTCGGGATGCCAGTCGGCAGGAATTCCCGGTTGGGGAATGTATGGCGGACAAGGCGGCATAGGTGGATACGGCGGAATGCCTGGTTACGGTTATCCAGGTTATGGTAGCTACGGCGGTGTGCCGGGACCCTATGGAACTTTAGGTGGAAGCGGCGGTTATTCTCCTTACGGTGGAGCTTATGGTTATCCTTCAATGGGCGGATCTTATGGTCGTCCCGGCGGAGTCTATGGTGGCGCGAGTGGAATGCCTGGTCCTTATGGAACAAAAGGTGGAAGTGGCGGTTGGTCTCCCTATAATGGAATTTCTGGAAATGGCGCCTATGGATCACCCTACGGTGGAAATCCAATGATGGGTGGCTATGGTGGCGCAGGTGCTTATGCACAACAAATGCTTCGTGATATGCAGCGAATGCAATATGAGGCTACACAACTTGCACAGCAAGAAAAGCAACTCAATCAAGTTCAACAAGATCTTTTAAAACTTAATCAACGTTACGATTCATTGGGAAGAACATATCAATCTACGGCTAGCAGCTTTTTTGGATCTGCAGGTGGTTATGGTATGGGTGGCTCTTATGGCGGTTATGCTGGAAATCCAATGGGCTCTGGTTATGGAAGCTTTCCTATGAACGGTGGCACCTACGGCGGTTATCCTTATGGTTATAGTGGCGGCGGTTCTGCAGGCGCTCCATGTATCTTGCTTTGCGGAACTAACACAAGCTTTTATCCACCTTATAGATAATCTGCTTTAATATTCTACTGTGCGACGTTAAGAGTGGGTCATTAATACGGCCGAATATGCTTTATTGTGTGCGAAGAAGCGGGCCTGGAAATCTATTACTACCTTTAAATTCAAAGACTAGAGCGGCTTGGGCGGCCCCTGAAGCTTGAGGCTATGCCCCGTCGCTCACCCCAAGATGCTCTAGTC
>JAGNHS010000032.1 GCA_018001635.1 Pseudomonadota bacterium
GTCCCGCATCATAAAAGTTTGCTGGAGGTAAAGGAGATCGACCAGCGGTGCTGATATTTCCTTGCTCCGTGAGCAAATCTCTTAGCTCAGTGAGATCGACCGTTTGCAATCCCAAAGCATAACAATTCTGAGCTGCACTGGCGAAGGGGCCACTGATGGCATTGGCTCCAGATTTAGGCACAAAATATCTTCCAGCTGCATAACAGAGATAAGGATTAGAATCGGTGCAAGGTCGCGACACAAACTCTAGAGCTGTTTTAGCGGAATTTCTTCTGGCCACGACACACTGATTAGCCGCAGGAGAAATTATGTTGATGTCTTTAGCGACTTCTACAGAATCCGTTGAGTCACATTCAGGAACTCGCGCATCGGTGGGTTCTATAGGCTGACTCGCGCAGGCTGCTGATTTATTACCGATGGCCGCACATTGTTTCATCGTACAGCAAACGCAACCCGTATTACGATCGTCTTTATAATCCATTCCTGTACCTAAATTTAAATACGCTTGCCACTCAGGTTTATTTTCATTGCTACATAAGCGTGTACACATTCCTCCGGCATTGTTGACTTGCATACCAAAAGAAGGCAAACCCCGAGTCAAAAGTAGAGTGTTTGAAGTTGGATTATAATAGTTTTGAGTCGGATTACTCGTATTCACATGATAAACAACTGATGAACCCAAATCACTTCCGGGTGTTAGTGTTTCAAAGCTAGTTCCCCCTGTAGATCTTCTAAAAGTTAAAGCCGGATGACTGTCTTGAGCTATAGAACTTCTATAGCGAATTAAAGTATTAAGCGTGATTAACGGACCCCAACTTCGTGATGCAGTACTTTTTTTACATTTAAATTGTTGCTCTTGGCAAGCGGCGGTGAATGAAGCACGGTGGTCATTGTTATCGCCCCAACTGACTCCATCGCTTCCAGACAATGTCACAGCTCGTTTACCACTGCCTGCAATATTTTCAATTTTTGCTACGGAATATGTGGTGTCTAACCATTCAACTTTAACTTCGTCGATATTATGATTGGCGGAAAATATTTCAACTGCTGTAGAGGATTTAGTACCGCTACCAATTCCAGAGGGATTTAAATAAATTGGAATATTCACACCGCCAGATGTTTTATTTCCATATAAGCAAGTATATTCACCCGCCCAAACCACATTATAATGAGTTCGAATTTCTGTTTTAGCAGTACTTTTCCAAGAAATTTTTGAAGTGATTAAAAATCCATGGTCACGAGCATTGATTTTCTTCAGAGGCTCAGAGGCTTTTGGTGGAACAACCACTTCTAAATTATTTGATTTTTGCATTAAGCCCGTACCGACGGCATTTAATTTTACAGGAGTCAGCGCCACTTGAATGCGCATTTCCTTAGCGGCTAATTTTGTAGCATCACCCAATTCAGGCCATGCCGTAAGTACCGGAGTATAACATCTTTGATAACGACCTAACTGATTGGCATCGCCCCCTAAATCAGTCCAACAATTAGGCTGAAGAGTCCATTTAGTGGAGTCAAAAGCCATAGACCACATATCATTGGGACGCTTAGGAGGATTGGCTGCGAAAGCATCGATATTAGCGGGATCGTTCGTTGCTCCCGAGGGAAGACTTCTAAAAAGTGCTAAATCAATTTCCATAACTCCAGAACTTAAACTGGTTACAGGAATAGAATCTTTACTCAGAGTCATGACTCGACAAATACCATCTACAGGAGCCGCGGCTGTCCCTGTTTGTGTGAGAATTTTTCGGGCTGAATCAGAAACTTGATCGAGCACCCCTTCCATCTCACCCATTTGCTCAGTTCGATAAACAACTTTTTCAACGCCGCCCATAAATTCATAAAGGCCAACGGCCGAAATTCCTAAGATGGCTAGTGCTACAAGAGCTTCGGGTACTCCAAAGCCCTTGCGGTTTTTTCTTTGATACAATTTGTAGCGACGTTCTAACATAATGAAATCTCCCTATATAAAACAAACTAATCTTTAGTTTTGCCCTACGTAAACAATCGTTGAATAAGCCGTGTGTGTAGACGGTACAGAAGTTCCATCCTGGCCAAGGAATAATGCATTGGCTGGAGACACTTTAGAGAATTCATAATCGGCTGTTCCCGTTGGTCGAGTGCTGTTGGGGTCATAAGAACTTGTTGTAGACGAACCATTAAATCCTGCATGTGTGATGACTGTTGTAGTTGAACTTGTCCAATGCGCACATTGCAGACCAGTGTCTTCAAAAGTTGTTTCAGCGCCAGGAGATAATCCATTCGAATAACTAAATATATCTTGCTTTGCACTGAGTGCAGGAATTTGTGCTCCAGGAGGCAATATAGAATTATTAGGAGTGAACTGACGAGACACCGTTAAACGATTCATGTAACCAGGCCCTAAATTTGTGATGGTCATATTAGGAACCTTGGCCATGTTGTGAGCACCTTGAACCACTTTAACCTGGCCAAAACAAAGTGCTTCAGAACGAGTTTGCCCATCTGGAACGTGGCATGTTGGAGAACACTCACCCTGCCCTGCTTCAATTAGAGCAAAATAACGTGGACGTCTAATCACTGCATTAGACACAAATTTTTCGTCTTTATCTGTATCCACAGAATTGTATTCTGTATCTACAGAAATAAGGATCCCATAAAAATCTTTATCATCGGTATTGGACCAATTGAGCACTTTAAGATCTTTCAATTTATTGAGATCCGAAAGTTGTAGTTTGACTTCAGAATTTTTTTCAATACAAGCAGCAAAATCTGCTTTCTCTGGGTCGCCTGGTAAACAACTGGTGATTGTAAAGCTCAAGGTTTTAGAAGAACTATCTTCTTTAACGTTTTTAAAACCAAAGTCTTTGGCATCAAATTTTAATGTGCTATTTCCTGGATTCCATTTACACATGCCATCGGCCTCATCACAAATAATGGCCGTAGCGGCTACGGCTTGGCCAACACGAGAAAAAACAACATCGTTAATAAATCGAGCATCCGACTGACTCATTCGAACGGATTTTTCTTTGCTGCTATTCATCACGTAAACGGCAGTGGCTGCCATAATTAGAAAACCCACACCGGCCAAAGCACCAGCGCCAAGCATAGCTTGACCTCTATTAGATTTTAAATGGATTGATCGCATACATTCCCCCCCAAACCTAAGAATGCAAAACCACAGAACGTACTGCTTTCCTACCCTCAAGAATAACACGTGATTGAAGAATGAAAAGATAAGTTTGAATACTTTTCTTATAAAATTCAGGTAAATATTAGCAAGTCGCTCATCTAATATTAATAAAAAATTTACTTTTTAATCTTATTAGCAAAAAGAGAAAGGTATTGAGGAAAGCCCTCTTTGGCGAGATTTTCTACAGGAATAAACTTAAGGGAAGCCGAATTAATACAATATCGCATTCCACCGGCCTCTTTAGGACCATCATTAAAGACATGTCCTAAATGAGAACCCCCAGCCGAAGTCACTTCAGTTCGCTTCATAGCAAAGCGATTGTCTTCTTTTTCATTCACATTTTTCTTTTCTAAAGGCTTTGTAAAACTGGGCCAACCAGAGCCAGAATCAAACTTATCTAAAGAGGAGAAAAGCGCCTCACCCGTAACAACATCCACATAAATACCATCTCTTTTATTATCCCAATACTCGTTATTAAAAGGCTGCTCTGTATCGGCTTCTTGAGTGACCGAATACTGCATAGGAGTTAATTTCTTTTTCAATTCTTCTTTAGCGACGTTTTTTTTATTGAAGACTTCAGCCATGGACTTAAAATAGCCCAAAAGCAGCAGACTAGCTACAGAGTGGTTATTAGCTATTCATCTTACTCATTAGAAGGAACAACTGCTGTGGCTGGCTTATCAGAAGAAGAAATTCCTCTTAAAGGATTCGCAAAATTAAGATCGGCCAACATGGATTTTTCATCATTAAGAGCAGCGTTCATAGTCTCACCACCGAAAACTTCCGCTCTTGCCAAAACAAAAAGATCGGCATTTTTTGCAGAGTTCCTATAGGAATTAGAGGCCTGTGAAAGTATCTCTTTACGACACATTTGTGCAGACATTTCACACTCACGCGATAAAAAATAAATTAAAGAAGAAAGGGCCACTTCATTTCCACCATGAGACATCAATCGCAACGCCACATCCGAACTCATTTCCTTCATCATCCATAAAGCTAAACTTTCAATTCGATCTCTAAACTCACAATCTTCTAAAGATTTTGCACTCGCTGGAGTGCGTCCCGACTTTTCGCTTTCTTGAAATTTAGAATGCAAGGCCATGACTTCAGGCAAACTTGCAGCCAGCAAAGCATTCCATTCTTTTGAAGTTGGATTCTCGCTTTTATATTCATGAAGAGCATCTTCAATTTGACCCAAAGTCGGCAAAGCCATTTTAGTTTTCATTGAAGACATTTTTCCCAAACTTTGAGGGATTTCACTCACTTTGAAATCTTCGGCTTTTAAAGTAGTGGCAGCCATTAAACTAATAGCTAAGATTGAAATTTTCATAAATCCCCTCACGTTCCAATTATTATTGTAAAGCCGCCTTGTAAAAATTCAAAGAAGATCTTTCGACGCTTTCTTCATCAAATCCAGCTAAATTAATATAATTATTAAGATTTACTAAGTATATGAAGTTTTAATGAATTTTGATTATTTTTAAACTTTGTAGATTTTCTGTCACATTTTGCCGCTATTCTGTGAACAGTGAAGTTCGGCACTCGCCCCAAACGAGGCCAAACTTTTAACTAAGGAGCGTAAAAATGAAAAGACAACTAGCACTCACAATAACCCTATTAACCGTTACTGCTTGGGCCCAAGGCCAAAAACCCGCCCCAACAGAAGAGCAAAAGGCTGCACTCAAAGAATGCGGAGCACCTGGTCCAGATAAAAGAGATCAAATGTCGGCGGAACAAAAACAAGCAGTTCAGGAATGCATGGAAGGCAAAGGCTTCAAGCGCCCAGAGGGTCAAGGTCAGGGCCAAGGACAACGCCCTCCTCGCAATCAATAACTTATTTAGAATTTGCCCAAAGAATAGACTGTGCGACGTAAAGAGTGGGTGTTTCATAGTGATTTAGACACAAATGCCACCAGGGCAAGATTAGTCAATACAACATTGAGCTAAACGTCTAATAACATTGAAAGTTTCAAATCGAACTTCCCGAGCACCCACTCTTTACGTCGCACAGTCTATTCATCATAAGAGGGGCGGGGCATGGCTGGAGACACTTATTCCACAGTCCTGCCACAATTTAAGGCCATAATATTTCTAGAAAGACTTAAATATTATGAAAGCCATTTCATTTTGGATACATTTTTTAAGCTTCTTATTTGAAATCCAAGCTTGGTCTCAAGAACACACATCTAGAGAAGAAGTCGTAAGGTTCAAGAATCTTTTAATTTACAGATCTAAAAGCTCTAAAAATAATGAGGCTTATGCTTCTCCAAAAATCTTCGAATATAAAAGCTCCCCTCTAGTAGCGACCGACATCAAAGAAGCTATTGATAAACTCAAAAAAGAAATTGCTTTAAAAACTTCGATAGAACATCCCGATCAAGAAACTTATTATATGTTACCTTTTTCTTACGAAGCCGAGAATCAACATCCTTTCAGCGCACACACTTTTTATACCTTTGTGAAAGTCAACCCTTCGGGCGAGCAAAGCTGGACGACTATAAGTTGGATGCCAGCAGATTTTGATAAAACTAGAAAAATAGATATTTTTACTACTATTGCCGATGCCGCTGGAGGAAATAAATTTCCCGCCGTTGATGGGAAAAATTTCACCCTCGAAGAAACCTTAGGTTTTGCTAACGATGCCAAGCTCAAAGTTCAAATTACGAAAAGCTATAATGGAATTATACGCATTTCCAAAGAACTTTACGATTCAGAAATTAATCGATTTAATGAACTCAAAGAGGGAAAAATTAAATATTTGGCTCAAGATTTTGAGACTCGCTTTTTAGAGCCGGGAGCTAAAGCCATTAACTGCATGCATGCCGTTAGCGACTTACCAGGATACTACAGCCCTAAAGGATCTTTTGGTACTGGCTGGGGAATTTGGGGGCAAAACGGAACTCTTCATGTACTCAACCATCTAGCGAATCATAAAAACGGATGGCTCTACGACTCCGTTGAGAGTTCATATCTCAATGCTGTCGCTATTCAGATTAAAAACTAAATTTTCTTTTTTGATTCAGAAATTCTATCGTATTCACTTAAGTGATGGCGAATAATCACACCATCAACCATGTAAATCACATCTTCAGCAATGTTTGTTGTGGAATCTGCAATGCGCTCCAAGTGACGCGAAATTGAAAGATAATGGATTAACGATTTTGAACGATTAGGATTTTTAGCAATTTCTTCGTAAACCGTTCCATACATTTTGCGATGGATGGCATCCACCTTATCATCATCTTTGCAAACCTTAGTCGCCAAATCAGCATCCATATTCACTAGTGCATCGAGCGAGGACTTCAACATTTCACGCACACAGGTCGACATTTCCTCAAAATTAAAAGGCACCTTAATGGGTTCCTCTTGAGCTAAATAACTTCCAATTCGAGCAATGTTGACAGCTAAATCACCAATTCGCTCCAAATCGTTGTTAATTTTCAAAACAGAAACTACGAAACGCAAGTCACCAGCCACCGGTTGGTAAAGCGCTAAAACCTTCAAACAATCTTCTTCGAGTTCAACTTCAAGTTGATCAATTTTATTATCTTCTTGAATGACTCTCTCAAAAGCAACTTGGTCGAGCTCCGTTACAGCTTTAATGGCTCTAAAAAGAGACATCTCTACTAACGAACCTACATCAAGTATTTTCGCTTTAAGAAGGTCTAGCTCCTTTTGGAGATGATTCGACATATATTTCATTGTACATGATTTCCTAATTATCCAAAGCGGCCGGTTATATAATCCTCAGTACGCTTCTCTTTGGGCTTAGTAAAGAGGCTTTTTGTAGCCCCCATCTCAACCAGCTCCCCTTCATAAAAGAATACTGTTTGATCTGAAATTCGAGCCGCTTGCTGCATATTATGAGTGACCGTGACAATACTATAAGCATTTCGAAGTTCTATAATGAGTTCTTCAATTCGCGCTGTAGACTTAGGATCAAGAGCCGAACAGGGTTCGTCCATTAAAATCACATCAGGTTTCATGGCCACAGCCCGAGCAATACAAAGCCTTTGCTGCTGCCCCCCCGACAAGGATAGTCCAGAATCATCTAAACGATCTTTAACCTCATCCCAAAGAGCCGCAGCTCGAAGAGACTCCTCCACTAAATCATCGAGATTTGATTTATATCCGTGAAGTTTTGGACCCCAGACAATATTATTATAAATGCTCTTAGGAAATGGATTAGGTTTTTGAAAAACCATTCCAACATGTTTTCGAAGTGAGACGACATCAAAAGATCTTTTATAAATGTTTTCTCCATGAAACAAAATTTTACCACTCACCCTGACGCCATCCACTCCATCATTCATTCGATTTAGCGAACGAAGCAGCGTGCTCTTTCCGCAACCGGAGGGACCAATAATGGCCGTCACTTGTTTTTCGACAATATCAAGATTGATTTTTCTTAGTGCTTCTTTGGCACCGTAATAAAAATGAAAATCTTGAATTTGAAAAATACTCATGTTTTTATATCCATCTACAATCTATATTTTTGAAACCTTTGCCGAATGATAATCGCCAGTCCATTAAGGCTCAAGAGCAAGACCAAAACTACAATAATGGCACCTGCCGCTACGGCATGAAACTCTGGCTGTGGTCGCGCGGCCCAATTAAAGATTTGAACAGGTAACACAGTAAACGAATCCCAAAGACTATGGGGAATAAAGGCCACATAACTTAAGGCACCAATCATAATCAATGGAGCAGTCTCTCCTATGGCACGAGACAAAGCCAAAATGGTGCCAGTCATGATCCCGGGCATAGCAGCGGGGAGAACTTGACCCCAAATCACTTGCCACTTTGAGGCCCCCAAAGCTAGAGCCGCTTCTCTCAGTGTATTAGGAACTGCACGAATAGATTCCGTAGACGCAATAATAATGACAGGAAGAATTAACAAAGACATGGTTAAACTCCCCGCAATAATACTTCGACCCATGCCCGACATTCTCACAAAAAGCGCCAAGCCGAGGAGCCCATAAACTACAGAGGGCATTCCAGCTAAACTTGAAATATTAAGCTTAAGAATTTTCAAAAAAATTGATTTTCTCGGCATGTATTCTTCTAAAAATACAGCTGTAAGGATGCCCAGAGGAACCACGCTTATAGCTGTGCAAATCATCACCCAAATGGTTCCATAAAAGGCCGAACGAATGCCGGCTTGCGCCGAAAAACGCGATGGATAATTTTGAAAAAAATTCCAAGAAAGAACAGAGTGACCTTGTTTAAAAATATGCCAAAGTAAAACAGCCAACAAAAAAACACTTATTAGTGTCGCGATTAAACAGGCTCGTCTAAAAATTAAATCCACCCAAGATCGAATCATAATCTTTTAAATCCCTTAGACATGATCCAAGCTCCGGCCATATTAAAAACAAAGGTGATTAAAAAAAGTAAGGCCGCCACAGTGAAGGCCGTGAGATACTCAACCCCACCGGCAGGTGTGTCGCCCATACTCACTTGAACAATATATCCGGTCATGGTCTGCACACTCTCCAAAGGATTCAAAGTTAATTTTGGAGTGGAACCTGCCGCTAAGGCTACAGCCATAGTTTCGCCTACCGCTCGAGACACGGCGAGAATAAAGGCTGCAAAAATTCTAGAAAAAGCAGCTGGTATCACGACACCAAAAATCACTTCAAAAGAATGAGCTCCTAAAGCGTAAGCTCCTTCACGAAGAACTTTCGAAATATTTGTAAGAGCATCATCACAAAGTGAGGCCATCATTGGAAGAATCATAATTCCGACTACTATGGAGGCACTTGCCGCATTAAAGATCTGAGTGTTAGGCCAGAATATTCTTAAAATTGGAGTCACAAATGTTAGAGCAAAATATCCATAAACAACAGTGGGAATTCCAGCGAGAATTTCTAAAACTGGTTTTAATAAATCTCTAAAACGTTTATGAGCGTATTCGCTTAAATAAATAGCAATCAAAAGTCCCAATGGCACAGCAATCGCAGCCGCGCCCGCAACCACTATAAAAGTTCCGCAAACCAAGGGCCAAACACCAAAAGATTTGGGTTCAAGCAAAGGTTCCCAACGTGATTGAAAAAAGAAGTCCGCCAGAGGAACTTTCTGAAAAAAATGCCAAGATTCAGTTCCTAAAATTGAAATCACCGTAAGGGTGGTCCCTACGGTGATTAATGCACAAACAAAAAGAAAGGAAGGAAGCAAACGCTCCCAACTACGAATCATATAAATTATCTTGCAACGCCACTGAGGTCAGGCAATGCCAGAGATTTTGCATAGGCCTCGTTTGGAAGTGCAACGAAACCAATTTGAGACAACAATTTTGGTACTTCTTGTAAATAAAATTTTACAAAATTTTTCACATGCTCTTTTTCTCTAATAGACTTTGCATTCACATAAATAAAGACCTCTCGAGACAACGGTTTATAAGTATTTTTATTGATCGTTTCATAAGTTGGAAGAACAGGACCTGATCCACCGTCAACAGCAACATCTTTTACATGTTCCTTATTAGCTTCAAAATAAGAATATCCAAAATAACCCAATGAATATTTATCGCCAGTCACACCTTTCACAAGCACATTATCGTCTTCGCTCATAGTGAAATCAGCTCGACTATTTTTAGCCTCACCGTTAATAGCCTCAGTAAAATAATCAAAAGTTCCCGAATCGGTTCCCGGACCATAAAGTTTAATATCTTCATCGGGCCAAGCGGCTCGAACATCTTTCCATTTTTTAACCTTAGAACCGCGTTCCCAGATTTTTTTTAATTCCGCTACAGTAATTTTATCAGCCCATGTGTTCTCTTTATTCACAACGATGGTAATTCCATCATAGGCCACTGGAATTTCAATATATTCAATTCCATTCGCTTTAGCTTTTTCAATTTCCTCGGGTTTAATGGGCCGAGAGGCATCTGCAATATCAATTTCACCTACAACAAACTTTTTAAATCCGCCGCCAGTACCTGAAATTCCCACAGTTACGTGAGTGTCTGAATTCACTTTCTGAAACTCTTCAGCAGCAGCTTCAGTAATCGGGAAAACTGTACTCGAACCATCGACTAAAACTTTTTTTTCACTATTTGTATTCGATGCATTTTTTGTACAAGCCGCAATAAAAATACTGAGTAGACTTAATGTAAAAATCTTAGATAATCTTGAATTCATTTTACCCACCTTCTGAGCTTCCTTTTAGGTCATTTTTTAAAGCCAAGCCCTAAGATACGAGTTAGATTTACGTTAGACTAGATCTAATTTTAGATTTTTCGAAGACTAGAACATGAGCTTAATTTGAGAAAAAACGCATTAAATCCCGGAACTTCAATCGCTCGTAGTTATTTGTATTTCTTGAATAGGAAGCGGGAAACTGAGGAGAAATTCACTCCCCTGATCGACTGAACTCATCAAGCTGCATGTGCCTCCATGCAATTCAGTAATGTGTTTAACAAGCGCAAGACCCAAACCTGAGCCTTCTACAGCACTTACCTTCTCATTTTTAAGTCTAAAAAAGCGTTCAAAGATTCGTTTTTGAAAAAGTTCTGGAACCCCCACCCCATTATCTTTAACCGCTAAAATCAATTGATGGTCTATGCTTTTTAACATTTCAACTTCTACAAGAGTTTGAGGAGGATTATGCTTGATGGCGTTTTCAATAAGATTCGCCAATGCTTTTTGCATCAAACTTGATGCCATATCAAATTGCAAATCTTCCTGGGGTTCTACAAATTTTAATGACACTTTCTTAGATTCTGCCAATGGAAGATACCAGCCAACGACTTCTTCGAGAATTTCTTTCACCGAACGAGTGCTTTTCGGAATGGAACGTTGACCGTCGTCGAGTCGAGCCAAAAGCAAAAGAGCATCGACCGACTTCATTAAATGCTCAGTGTTACGGCCGATAAGACCTAGAAAATGCTTTCTTTCAACTTCACTCAAATCATCAGTGTCTAGAAGTGTATCCACACTTCCTTTCATAATGGTTAATGGAGTTTTTAACTCGTGAGACACATTGGCCACAAAATCTTTTCTATGTTTTGACAATCGAATCCAATCGCTACGTTCTTCTAAAAAAACAAAAAAACTCTCATGGCCTGTCAGATTTTTACGAGGAACTTTATAAAAACGCCAATGGCGGTCTCCCACTAAACCCAAGTCCACTTGAGCCTTTTGCTCTGAAAAACTTTCAAAATACTGTCGAGGCTCCCAATCGCGAATTTGGGCATGAATTTTTCTGCACACTAAATTATGCAGAGGGATTTTCAAAAAATCAGAAGCCAATCTATGAAAGCTTAACAATTCACCCTTAGAATTTAACTCCAGCCACACATAAGGAAGAGTTTCCAAAAATTCCTTCTGATAAGACTCGTTCTCCTTTTTAAGAGCGCTTTTAATTTTCGTAAGAGATTCTTCAACAACTCGGGGTGATTTCGAAAGAAAATTGAAAAAATTTTTAGGATTCACTTTCCTTGAGGCGATAGCCTACTCCTCGTACGGATTCGACAATTTCACTGTGAGGATGCAATTTTTTTCTTAACCCGACCATTTGAAAATCAACACTTCTATCGGTAATTGCATGATTGCTTCCTCGAATTTTATTAACCAATTGAGATCGAGTGAAAACTTTTCCGCGATAATTTAACAAAATTTTAAGTAGAGCAAATTCGGTGGCTGTTAATTTTCGCTCTTCTCCACCCACCTTAACTTCATGTTTAAGATTATCGAGTTTTAACGGACCATATTCCAGGCAATCTTCTCCAATTTTTTCTGTACGCTGATATCGTTTATAAACCGCTTGAACACGGGCTTTAAGGATTGGAAAGCTGAAGGGTTTAGGGATGTAATCATCGGCCCCTAACTCCAAACCTCTGACAATATCTTCTTCTTCGCTCAAAGCCGACATAATGATGACAGGAATGTCTTGAGTTTTATCTTGGCTTTTAACAAATTTACAAACTTGAAGGCCAGTGATTCCAGGCATTAAAACATCTAAAAGAATGATGTCGGGTCGTTCTTCCCTCAAATACTCAAGGGCTTCTTCGCCTGAATAAACTTGATGCACATCAAAATCGAGTTTTTGTAGATGAAAGCGTAAAAGGTGAGAAATATCTTTATCGTCTTCAACGATTAAAGCGCGCTTTGGCATAAGAATTATTTAATGAGATTTATCAAGACTGTCTATTAAATCTTCTTTCTTGAATCGCTAGAATTCGATGAGTGACACCAACACAATATTAATGACTCAACTCAAATTAATGCCATTATTAGTTCCTAAGTTATTTAAATTTATAGGCTCTCGATATTGCGTAATTCCTGAGTTATGAGAAACTTTTAGTATGAAAGCCAGATCCGTCACCACTGTTGTTATTCCTGTTGCTGGCTTGGGCACTCGTTTTTTACCCGAAACTAAGGTGATCCCCAAAGAAATGCTTCCCATCATTGACACGCCCATCATCCACCACATTGTGGAAGAAGCCGTTGAGGCGGGAATGACCGACGTGGTCTTTATCACTTCTCGACCCAAAGTGTTGATTGAAGATTATTTCGACCCTCACGATCTGATTTCTTTTAAACTCAAAGAAGTTCAAAAATACGAATTGATTCAAAAAACTCTTAAACTCACTCAAAAAATACGTATCACCAGTATTCGCCAATATGAACCCCTTGGATTAGGTCACGCGATACTTCAGGCGGCTCCTTTTATTGGAACAGACAATTTCGCAGTTCTCTTAGGTGATGAAGTCGATATTGCCACTAAAAAAAATGGCCTCAAAGATTGCGTTACAAAATTTAAGGAAATCAATGCTGGCTCGGTGATAGGAGTCCAAGAAGTTCCCCACGAAGAAGTTTCAAAATATGGCGTCGTTGAATTCAACGACCAATTTTCCATCAGTCGTTTTATAGAGAAACCACAACCGAGTGAAACCACTTCGAGTTGGATTATTCCCGGACGATATGTTTTTGAGAATCAAATATTAAATGAGCTTAGCAGCACACAACCTGGCCGCGGTGGCGAAATTCAACTCACTGATGCCATGTTAAGTTTATTAGACACTCGTCCTTTTTTTGCACAAGAAATTTCTGGAGAGAGATACGACACGGGATCTAAACTAGGCTTTATACTAGCCAACCTCGCTCAGGCCCTCAAAGACCCCAAATTAAAGAAGCCTATTCTTGAGTTCTTAGAAAACCATTTGAAAAGCGCCGCTCAAAGAAGTTAAACACTCCTATGCATTCTGGTAAACTCCGCTGGAGTCTGTTTTTTTTCATCGCCATTGTTCTTATAGGAATCCTCGCGGCCACTTGGAATATCATTCTAGTTGAAGAGCATCACAAAATGCAGGAAATCGCCAAAAGCTTTTCTGCTTATCGCAATCAATTTGTTTTAGACACAAATCCTTGGTTCAAAGTCATCTTAGGTAGTTTAGGTTTTTTAGTCGTTCTAAGTCTCATGATTCTATTTTTCATAAAAACCATTCGAGAAATTCAAAGCAATCAAATCTATAGAAATTTTTTAGACAAAGTGTCTCATGAATTAAAATCTCCACTGACCACACTGGAACTCACAAGTTCGCTTTTGCAAAAAAAGACGATCTCTCTCAATCCAGACATACTTGAACTTTGGAAAGCTCACGACACTGAACTCAAAAGACTTCGCAATGAAGTGGATCACATGCTCGAAAGTTCTCGTTGGCAAAATTTAAAAGCAAAAGTTGACTTTCAAAAAATCCACCTTGAAAACTTAATCAAGGAAATTTGGCCTGAATTAAAAACAGCCTTAGGACCCAATTCCAAACTCGAAAGAACGGGTCCTGAACTTAATTTTCAAATTAAAACTGACTCCCGATTATTAAAAATGATTTTTTTAAATATCATTGAAAATGCTAGAAAATATTCCCTTGAGCAACCTAACGTTATTGTAGAAACTGCAATCTTTAAAAAGAATCCTTCTCATTGGTCCATCAGCATTAAGGACAGTGGAATGGGATTCGATCCAAAAATTTCTAAAAAACTTTTTGATCAATTCTACCGAGCTGAAAATTCTGCACCCCATGCGATTTCCGGCAGTGGACTAGGACTTTATTTAGTAGCTCAAGCAAGTTCCGCGCTAAACTTAAAGATTAAAGCTCATAGCGATGGTCTAGGCCTTGGTGCAAGTTTTATCATCGAAGGTAAAGAAGATGTCTGATTGGAAAAAAGCTCTCATTGTTGAAGATGAGCTCTCACTGGCCAAAGCTTTGGAACTCACGCTTAAGGAATTAAAGCTTTCGAGTGTTCACGTAACAACCTTAAAAGAGGCTTATCATTTACTCGGTCAAGAAGTTTTGGATTTTGACTTACTTTTACTCGACAGGCATCTCCCAGACGGCGACAGCATTCAACTCTGCCGCGATATTCGACGAAAAGGAATTAATATCGCCATTCTCATGCTCACGGCCAGTGGAGAAATCTCGGACAGAGTTGATGGTCTGAGAGCCGGAGCCGATGACTATCTCCCAAAACCTTTTTCATGGGACGAATTAATGGCCCGATTAGAAGCCTTAAAAAGAAGACTTAAGAATGCAGACACCACAGCCTCAAGTTCTTCGGAAGTCCTTGAACAAAAATGGATTTACGACTCCAACACTCGAAAATTAAAACATCCCTATGGAGAATGTGAATTAACCGATATCGAATCTAAGCTTATGAAAAAATTTTTAAGCGCTCCCGGTAAAGCCCTCTCTAAAAAACAACTCCTAGAAGATGTCTGGGGTCTCAATTGGCTCACCCGAACTCGCACTGTGGATTGGTTTGTGAGTCAGCTCCGCAAAAAAATTGAACACGACCCCCAAAAGCCACAGCACTTAATCACCCTCAGGGGTGAAGGCTACCGTTTCGACCCCTAAGCCGCGCCTCAGTTTTATTGTGCGCTAAGAAACGGGCCTGGAGTATTTTATACTTTTAAAAAACTAATAATATTCATGTATTAAGAGAGATAAGTCCTCTTAATATTAAACTTTTTTAAAAATATTCCGAAAACTGTACATGGGAATTAGAAGCGTTCGCACAACTAGAAAAGAGCTTAGAACAAGCTTCATTTCTAGTTTTGTAGTCGCGCTTTCGCTTTTATTTTCCTGCACTAAGCTCTCTCAATTTGAAAATAGAAACCCAGCAAGCCAAAGCACAGGCTCAAACCTAGAAACTCAACTTAAAAAGCACGAAAAGGCCGACGAACTCAGTACTAGCGACGAAACTGCTAAGGAATCTCAAAATGAGAAGTCTGAATCCAATAATAACAGGTAAAAATCACTCAAATTCTAATAAAATCATATAGAAGCCAGGCACGTTTTATCGCGCACAATACACAAATTAGAATTGATAGGCGTAATGCAACGCAGTATAAGGCGCAATACAATATGGGGCGCAAGAGTAGACGCAGACATATAGAAATATAGATAAGGCCCAGCTCCATATTGGTAAAAAATGTTGGAAAAAATGAAATATTTAAGAATCCTTAAAAAAAGTTTTCTTATCGCATTCATTTTTTGCTTATGCCAAACTTTGCGCTCTGCCCCACCCGCTCCTTGGAATAATTATTATCAATTAGATTCCACTCGAAATAATAGAGTCGATCAAAATCATAAAAAAATTGTAGTTCCCGAAGAAGATAAAAACCTCACCCTTTTAGTCCTTAAGGGAAATAAACAACTCGAAGAAGTTGTAGGCCAAACAGAAGACAAAGACCAAGATACTTTTAATCACCTTATTGGCAAAGGAAATTGGCCAATCTTGGAAAGAGATCTCCTTAATTTTTTAAAATTTGATTACTACTTTATTTCTAACACTCAAATTTTAAAAGTCCTCAAGGCTTCTCGAATCACCTCACATAACACTTGGATGGTCTGGGACGAAAAACATCCAGAAGAGGGAATTATTTTTATAAAATTTTTAGACCCTGGAAGCGAAGAAGGTTTAGCTGATCTTGCCGAAACTAAAGTTAGACTCTCTATTCAAATGAACAATTTTGTTCATAAAATCATGAGTGCTGAAAAAGCTGAAAACGAAAATATTTTTTCAACATATCTTCCAGAATTTAGAGGAGGATTAATAAAGTTAAAACATCCTTTAATTGTCTATAAAAAATCACGTCGACAATACAAAAAATCCACCCACTTTGGATTTATAGTACGCTCTGGCAACCCACTTTTTCGACCTCTCAAAGAGAACGAAGTGCTACTGCCCTTACATGCAGAGCTTGATCCAGATTTACCCTTCGCAGGAGTAGGTACACAAGGTTTTCCTCTTGAATGGATAATAAATCATTATCAAGTTCCTATGGCCGTCGCTAAAAGCCAGGAGCATTTTTCCAGAGGATTGCACGGGCAAGATCATGCACAAAACAATCTCTTCATTGGAAACACAAAAACTCATGAAATCACTGGAATGGTCCATCGAGATTTTTTCGATATAAGCTACGACCCTTTAATTAGATTTCTTTTAAATAAACCCACATTCCTTAAAGATCACCCCGAAGGCTTATCTCTCCTTAACTCCTTTCACGTCAATGGAGATGGCATGGACGGAAGTTTTGCTTCAATATACATGAATTTCAGTCACGAAATTTTCACCCCTAATCTTCCGCAACTAAAGGGACACTCTGATGAGCTTTCGGATTCTTGGATGCGTCACTACCTATCAAAATCCCTGACCCAAACAGGAATTAAAGAATTAGAAATTTACCCACCCGACTTAGACACCGACATAAAACGACATCTCATCCTAAAAAATGAAAAACATTTTAAAAGAATTTCACAAAAAATTGGACTTAAGATTTTACGCAATCACAATTATTTAAGAAGTGCACAATTCTTCACTCACGAGGGAGAGGTTATCAAAGAATTACAAAAAAACATGGAATTTTACTGGGACTCGCGTGGAATTGTCATATGTCGAAAAGGTGAAAGCACTATCATTGGTTATATTTTTGATCTCAGCGACGAAGAAATAACTCTTGCTAAAAACTCTAGCCAAAGATGTGAAAAAAACTTAGTTCCTTAAGATTTTATTTCACTTATCTATTTATGGGTTGAGGGGGTTCTAGACTCTCAGCCGTTCCCACCTGGGAAGAAGTAGCTGAAGAACCTTGAGGCTGAGAACTAGACTCTAATTGCTCAGAAGGATGACGTCCATCAGTATAAATTGGATTATATGTATTATTGGTCCCACTAGAACTCGTTGTTCTTCCAGATGTTGTGCCCGTATTTGTAGTGGGAGTGCTAAAACCTATATTTCCATTAGAAGCTGAGCTATTGGCTGGCTCTAAAGTGTAGGGATTTCCACGACTAGAACTAGACGCTTGACTAGCTACACTTGAAGCCACACCCTGAGCTGCCACTGTCGAAGCTGTAGAAGCTGTCGATGCAGTTGAGGGTTCAAGTGTATAGGGACTTTCAACCCCAGAAGAAACTCCGGAACTTGAAGACACGCCGCCACTACCCTCGGCTGTTTTTACAGAGGCATTTTCGGTTGCCGTATTTAAAGCGCTTCCCTGATTAATAGCATCGGACTTTGTTTGAGCGGCCAGATTCATATATTCACTGAAAACTTTCTCTACAACTGCAAAATCTGATACCTTCACTGCATTATTCGCATTAGATTGTAATGCAATAGAAGGTCTTAAATCACCCTCGTACTCACCTTTAACTATCTTAATATCTGAATTCACTTTTTCAATTACAGCAGCGCTTTCACTCGATGCAGAACTCGAACCCACTCCCGACAAAGCCGCATTTCCCGTAGCAGAACCCTCAAGAGCAGTCGCAGTGCCAGGCACAACTCTCTTTGGAATTTGAGTGAGTCTAGAACTCGCTTCATAGACTGATTCTAAAAAATTTTTACAGGCTTTTGTCACGCAAGGACTGTTCTCTTGTGCTTTTAAATTATAAGAAAATGTGAGCATCAAAATTATGATGAACTGATAATTCAAAATAAAAATTATATTCTTAGCCTTAATCATAGCTTTATTTTAAACGAAAAATCTAAGTGGCATGTTAATATTTGAATAAATTATTATTAAATTTCTATTTCAATAAATAGCGAAACAAAACATCGCTCCACTGGCCATTCTCATTCTGAGCTCTCACCTCAAAGGAAGCAGGGAGACGAGTGCTTTTAGGAATCAAATGGTGATCTTCGGCTTGGCAAGCTTCCCAATCCATAGCGGAATTAGTACGGCACTCAAATTTGACTGGAGCCTTTTTAATGTCGCAATAAAAATTAACTCTCAAATATTTCTGATCTTCTTCTATATTCTCATAGCCAAAGCAAGTATCGGCCTTAGAGGAAGCCAATTGAAAACTTCTTGTATAATTCTCCGAATAATTATTAGCGTAATCTTTGGCTCTCAATGAGAGTTTATAATCCCCACTCCATCGCATCCCACTTGTGGCAAAAAAGAAATTTCCATTACAAGGGGTCCAATCCTGTATTAAACGACCCGATTCATGCTCTATTTTACATTCCTGAGATTGCACTCCACTGCCCTCATCAGAGCTTTCAATTCGAGCTACAAAATAATTTTCCGAGGCAAAAAAATCAGAAACAAAAACTTTTGGGGCCACGCTATCAATTCCAAACTGAAATGGAAAAGAAGCCGAAAAATGACTCTGATTATATCGCACACGAAGTTTGAGTTTATGAGGACCTTCCTCAAGTTTTTCAAAACGTAAATGTCGTGCACTTGGAGTTTTCGCCCAAGTTTTTCCGTCTTCCTCATACTCCACACCTTCAAAAGAAGAATTCCCACTCAAACAGGTGAAAGATAATGTGAGTGATTGCTTAGACACCCAGTAACGGCCCAAGCGATCCCATTGGCAATAGGTTTCTTGGCTAGCAATATTTCTCAAAGTTTTGGGGACCTCTATAGAAGTGCTAGGACTGTAATTACCAGCTCTATCAGAAACTCGAATTTCCCATTTCTCAACACCAATATATTGCGAAAAATCCCCCTGACCTTCCCCTTGGCACGTTTTCCATTCAGTCACAGGCCAATAGCGACACTCCCAGGCTTTAATTCCTGATGATCCGCTATCAATAGCCTTAGCTGAGTAATTAAAAATTTCACTGCCTTCTATAAAACTATAATCAAAATCTAAAAGTGTCGGGGCAATGGTGTCGATCTTCCAAAAGAACAAAGGTGATTCAATCCAGCTTCCATCAGAGACCTTGGCTTTGACCTCGAAAAAGTAACTTCCGCTACGCAGAGAATCAAAAGAGTATTCTCCTTTAGCTGGGCAAGGCTTCCATTCGCCCCTAAAAGAAGCCTCTCTGCATAAGCTTTCTTCTATACTTAATGACTTCGGCACTTTGCATTCGTAGGCAATTTTACGATGATCTTTATTCCACCAAAGCTGCTGATTACCCGTATCTAAAATACAAGTTTTTCGAGACCAATCTGCTTGAGTTTCTGATTTCTGAATGGATAGCTTACAAGCCGAAAAAGCCCCAACAAACAGAGCTCCAAAAAACAAAAATCGCATAAGCTTAGATCGTCATTTTTGGGAAAATTCTAGAGTGATTTTTTTTATGCATCCCATCATTGAACGACAGAAATTTGATGGCTTATCAGAAGAATGCTATTTTCCTTCGCATATGAGCGTTCTTGTCACCACTAGTGACCCCCGTGAAGTTAGAAAAGCATTCCGAACTCAATTAAAAAGCGGAAAACTTCTGCAATTTCCAGGGGCCTTCTCACCCTTCATTGCCCGTATGGTCCAAGACCAGGGATTCGATGGCGTCTATATTTCTGGGGCTGGCATTGCCAATGATCTAGGCTACCCAGACGTGGGTTTAACCACTCTTAGCGAAGTTCGAAACCGAGGCGAAGCCATTCGGAAAGCCTGCGCCCTCCCCACTCTCATCGACATCGATACTGGATTTGGCGAAGCCATGAGCGTGGCACGCACAGTTCGTGAACTCGAAGACGCCGGTCTCTCAGCTTGCCATCTTGAAGATCAGGTCAACCCCAAACGCTGCGGTCATCTCGACAATAAATCCTTAGTGACAACCCAAGACATGGTCCAAAAAATTAGAGCGGCTTTTTCAGCCAAGACCGATCCCAATTTTTTAATCTGCGCTCGAACCGATGCACGAGCCTCCGAAGGCCTCGAGCAAGCCATTGCTCGTGCCAAAGCTTATGTAGACGCCGGCGCCGAAATGATTTTTCCCGAGGCTCTACAAAACGAAAAAGAATTTGAAATATTTAGAAAAGAAATCAAAGTTCCTTTGCTTTCCAACATGACTGAATTTGGAAAAAGTGAACTGCTCACTAAAAATCAACTAGAAAGCCTGGGTTATAATTTAGTGATTTACCCCATGACGTCCTTTCGCTTAGCCATGAAAGCCATTGAAGATGGCCTCAAGGTCATAAAAGAAAAAGGCGATCAAAAATCCTTATTGGGAAATATGCAAACACGATCACGCCTTTACGAAATTCTGCGCTACGACGAATACAATTCGTTTGACCAAAATATTTTTAACTTCAAATTAGGGAGAGACCAATAATGAGCACTGTAGAAATTAAAAAAGGCCTTGAAGGCGTTGTTGTCGACGACACTAGCGTTTCCAAAGTTATGCCCGACATCAATTCTCTGGTTTACAGAGGATACCCTGTTCAAGATCTCGCCGATCAATGCAGCTTTGAAGAAGTCGCTTATCTTTTATGGCACGACGATCTTCCCAACTCCAAGCAACTTGAAGATTTCAAAAAACTTGAAAGAAATTATCGCGAAATATCGAGTGACTTGTACAAAGTCATTTCATTGTTCCCTAAGAACGCGCACCCCATGGATACCATTAGAACTGGAGTGAGCTATCTCGGGCTTGAAGACGAAAGAGTTTGGGATAATTCGCCCTCCACTAATTACGACAAGTCCGTTCAACTGCTAGCTAAAGTTCCCACCATTATTGCCGCTGCGTTCAGACACAGACAAGGCAAGGCTCCCATCAAGCCCGACACTAAACTTTCGATTGCAGAAAATTTCTTCAACATGTGCTTCGGTGAAATTCCACATCCAGAAGTGGTCAAAGCCTTCGACGCCTCTTTAACTCTCTACGCAGAGCACAGTTTCAATGCCTCCACTTTCACAGCTCGCGTCGTGACTTCAACAACATCGGATCTCTATAGCGCCGTAGTCGCAGCTATCGGTGCACTCAAAGGCCCTCTTCACGGAGGAGCCAACGAACAAGTCATGTACATACTTCAAGAAATCGGAGAGCCCGCAAACGCCAAGGCTTGGTTAGAAAAGGCACTTAAAGAAAAAAGAAAAATCATGGGCTTTGGTCACCGTGTTTACAAACGCGGAGACTCTCGTGCACCTACGATGAATAAATACGGACTTCGTGTGGCCGATATTAAAGGTAACAAAAAATGGCATGAAATTTCTGCGATTCTTGAAAAAGAAATGATTGCGCAAAAAAACATTCACCCCAATCTCGATTTCCCTGCAGGACCTGCGTATTTCTTAATGGGTTTTGATATCGACATCTTCACACCCATTTTTGTGATGAGTCGTATTTCAGGCTGGACAGCGCACATCATCGAGCAAACGGCTGCCAATAGACTCATTCGCCCTCTGAGTAATTACACCGGTCACTCCGAGCGTAAACTTAAACCTTTATCGGCTAGATAGACTATGACACTCATACCAACAGCTGAGGCCCCCAAAGCCAAAATGTTGGTGCATGTTTGTTGCGGTCCCGATGTGGCTGGTGTGATTCAGCAACTCAAAAATGACTATGAATTGCTTTGTTTTTGGTACGATCCCAACATTCAACCCAAAGAAGAACACGACCGTCGTCTCGATGCTTTTATAAAAGTGGCCGATACTGAGAAAGTTCCTTATTTAATAGGCGAATATGACGTTGATAATTTTCTAGAAAAAATTCAAGGCTTAGAGGCCACCCCCGAACAAGGTGCTAAGTGCTCACTTTGCTACGACATGCGACTCGAGAGGGCCGCCCTTGAAGCCAAAAAACAAAACTGCGATTTATACACAAGTTCACTCGCCATCTCTCCTCACAAAGTCCAAGAAAAGCTTGTGAACTTTGGAAAACTTTTTGAGAAACGTTACGGAGTTAAATACTTCGCTCGCAATTTCATGAAACAAGAAGGTTTTAAAAATTCCGTTCAATATTCAAAAGACTACAATATCTACAGACAAGATTATTGCGGTTGTTGGTTTTCACTCCATGAGGGTGGAAAAAAGGCCAAAGCCCTAGCAAAAACTTGGGGTTTAGAAAAATCTCAACTCGATACAAAAAATTATCAACTACCAGATATTAACGTCAGCATGCAGACAAACGAATCTGCGACAGAGGAAATTAAAACATGACTAAGCAAGTGCCCTTATTTATCAACGGTGAATTTGTTCAAAGCACATCTAAAGACAAATTGCCTATCACCAATCCTGCCACTGGGGAATTGCTCGCTGAAGTTCCCATGGCGACTCAAAATGAAATGCTAGCTGCCGTTGATGCCGCCAAAACAGCATTTAAAACTTGGTCCGAAGTGGCCACTCCAGAGCGTGCGCGATTGATGCTCAAATACCAAGAACTCCTCAAGAAAAATCAAAGAGAAATTGCTGAACTTCTTTGCAAAGAAAATGGAAAAACTTTGGCCGATGGTGAGGGAGATGTTTGGCGCGGTATTGAAGTTGTAGAACACGCAGCCAACGTAGCGAGCCTCATCATGGGCGAAACCGTAGAAAACGTCGCACGCAATATTGATACTTATAGTTACCAACAACCCCTTGGAGTTTGCGGCGGAATCACGCCCTTTAACTTTCCTGCCATGATTCCACTCTGGATGTTTCCAGTGGCCATTGCTTGCGGAAACACTTTTATTCTTAAACCTAGCGAGCAAGATCCTCTCACTCCCATGCGCTTGGCTGAACTTTTTGTAGAAGCCGGAGCTCCTAAAGGAGTTCTCAACATCATTCACGGTGGAAAAGATGCCGTGAATTTTGTGCTCGACAACCCCGATATTAAATCCGTTTCATTCGTAGGCTCAGTTCCGGTTGCCCAACACGTCTACAAACGTGGTTGCGAAAATCTCAAGCGCGTCCAAGCTTTTGCTGGCGCAAAAAACCATATGATAGTTATGCCGGATGCCGCAAAAGACCAAGTCATTAGCAACCTCGCCGGTGCTTCTTGTGGAGCTGCCGGTCAACGTTGCATGGCTATCAGTGTGGCCGTAATGGTAGGCGAGTCTCAAGAGTGGATTCCTGAGATTAAAAATTCACTGGCTCAATTAAAAGTGGGAGCTTGGAACGATCCCGAGGCGGCCCTAGGCCCTGTGGTCTCTAAGACTGCCAAAGACAGAATTGAAAAACTTATTGAAGCGGGTGTTAAAGAAGGAGCTAAAATTCTTCTCGATGGAAGAAACTGCAAAGTGGCTTCTCACCCAAATGGTCACTTCATTGGGCCCACTATGTTTGACAATGTCACCGATGAAATGAGTATTTATCAGCAAGAAATATTCGGTCCAGTGCTTTTAATCATTCGTAAAAACACTTTGGAAGAAGCCATTGAATTCATCAATAAGAATCCCTACGGTAACGGCACATCTATTTTTACTCGCTCAGGCTTTGCCGCTCGACGATTCCAACATGCTATCGATGTAGGCCAAGTTGGGATCAACATTCCTATTCCTGTTCCACTCCCATTTTTCTCATTTACTGGATGGAAGGGAAGTTTTTACGGAGATCAACATGCCTATGGAAAGCAAGCTGTGAAGTTTTTTACAAAAACTAAAACCATCACAGCTCGCTGGTTCGATGATAGCGACGTGGCGACTGGCCCCAACATGACCATTCGGCTCAAATAGAAGAAGCTTAGAAACCGTCTGATGCGTTTCTTCCACCGTAAGGCGAAACTCTTTCCAGAGGAGGAAGCCCGTTGCTATAATCCCATGGCTCTTGCTTGAGAGGTGAATTGCCATCTTCTTTATTAAGAATGCTTTTTAATTTTTCGTATCGACCTTTAACTTCTTCATTAACTTCATCGTAATAAACTCCATATAGCACACCAGAAATTGCAATGATTCCGCCCCCCACTCCTTGAATTGTGCGGTTACGAATATATATTTTCCTTAGAATTTCCAACTGCTTTTTATAATCAGGAAGCTCATACGTCACATTTAATGGTTTCTGTTTACGACGGATTTGTTCTTGAAAATGATCGAGTGTATTCACCATATGTCGGAAACGTTCATGCAAATACGTATTGCGATCTTTAAAATCCTGAGGTTTATCCTGTTTCCATTGACCATTCACTTTATTGGCTACCCAATTTTGATACTCTTCTAAATAATCTTTTCGTGATTTCTCTAACTCTTTACGAATCTCAGAGAATTTTTTAAGTAATGTTTTATAATCTTCATCCTTACTTATATTTTTAGGGTAATTTTCGCGCACCGACTCCACCCAATTCATGACAGAATCAATACGATCACGAAAAGGCTTCTCTGAAACACGCGCTTTAGCTCCATTTTCTAAAATTTCATCCGAGCGACCAGAATAGATTTTATCAATTGTAGGCGATCCATTAAAAGTCGTTCCTCCATGAGGACCTGATACATAAGGAGTATTGATTTCCGACTCACGTGGTTTCAATTGACCATCAATAACTTCTTCGTATCGTGCATTAACCACGAAATCATCATCAGCGGAAAAGGTATAGGTGTGATGTCTCGTGACTTGTCTTGTTTGAGAGCGACCCTCATTATCAGTGTAGTGCTCAGTTTCTTGTGTAGTGTAATGCTCGGTAACGGTCCAATGAGCGTGAACATCATAAGCTGGATTTTCTGGATTTCGTTCAAGCACATCTTCATACGCATTATGAAGCGTTTCAGTTTCCCGCTTGTATTGAGTTTGCCGAATTTGTAAATGTGTAGGGTGATAATCATCAAAAGGTCTTGGGCCTAATTTTTCTAAATCTCTATAACGTTTATGTGCCAAATCTATAGAATCCATATCGCGCTCTGACTCTCGAACTGCCTGATGAAATTCAGCTTCAGAATCTGACTTAGCCATGATTTTATCTAAATCAAATAATCTCTGATCAGCTTCTCTCAAAGGATCAGTATAAGACAGTTCACGTTTATAGACTTTTTCAACTAAATCCCGTGCTTCTTTAAGCTTTCCCGGAGTATCGGCCACCAGCCCCCTAAGAGCTTCAGTATCTTGACTCTTTAATTCCTTTTCAAATCTCAACAAAGTATCAGTCACTGGTTCATCCGCTAAAAAATCCTGTTGCATCCTTGCTCGTATATTGTTGTTAAAATCTAAAATTCTCAACATTCGCTTATAATGAGGTGAGAAGAAGCGGTACATTCCGTCATACCATTTGCGATTTGCATATTTTTTACCACGAGTACTCTCAGCGACTGCTCTTGCCAGCAAACTCTCTTCAGCTATACCAATAGCTCGCATAGTACTTCGAGCCGCAAGTGTTGGGTCTCCAGAAAAATTATGCATTTTATCTGCCGCTTCCAAGGCTTTTAAAATGTGAAATGCTCTATCTTTTTCTTGTTCAAAAGCTTTGGGGTTTTCGACAACAAAATCTCTTAATTCTGTAACTAAACGATCCATTTTCCCATCGGCTTTAATCTCACCAGATTTAATACCCCAAAACATGGAATCATAAAGTTCAAATGCAGTCATATCTCCTGAAGGGTAAAATATATTTTCAAGATCCTTAGCGTCAGTAGTTCTTAATACCTGACTTAATCGATTCCAATACGGATCAGCGCTGCCTCTTTCGGCGTCATTATGAAGACCTCTATTGGGCTCTAAAACTTTTTTAGCAATAAGTGACGCCAATTCATTACATACATTTGGACTCTTAGCGATGCTATTTAAGGAGATTATAAATAAGAAAATTGAAAGATTAAGTCTTAGCGGAGGCATCTTAAGATTATAACCTTAAGTAGACCTAATTTTTAGAAGTCAATATTTTGTTATCGCAGAATCTTTTTAAGGGAAGTGAAATCAAGATAATGATTCCTCTTCCCCTAAATCAAATCAATCACTGCTGAGTGCTCAAAGGATTTCTTTGTGCACGGTCACCCACTTGTGGTGGACGACGAGGTGGCTGACGATCACCACTTTGAGGACCAGCGGGACGTCTTTCTCTAATTTCTCCACTCTGTATATCTCGAGTATGTTGAAACAAGGCTGGCATCAATTCAATATGATGAACTCCCATGCGATCATGATAGATGCTAGAGATTTTTCTCATATCTAGAATAATTTCATGGCGTAATTCATCGCTAATCGTAGCGCGATCTAAGAAACTTATAGCCAATTCTTTTGCTGCAGTGATTTCTAAAAAATCATTAGCAGAGAATTGGTTATTTCTTGATAAATTTTCAAGCAATCGATGTACATGCGAGAAGACTTCTTCACCTGTAGTCAGCTTCCAACTTAATTCTTGCACACGATTGTCTCTAAAATATTGAACAAACTCTTGAACCGATTGTTGGTAAACTAGGCTAGCCTTCTCGTTCACAAAACCTTTGTAATCCACCTGAGCATATCCACCTGTTTGATATAGGTATTGTCGATATTCATTTTCAAAACCATCGTAAGCACCCATTTCATTCGAACTTAAGCGATCAAGCTTTTGAATTGCGGCTCTAGCGCGACTAAAAATTTCTTCAAGCCTGGGTCCGCGATTTTGGTTCATGCGAGGGTCGATTCCTCTCATGTCCCGATTTTGTGGGAGACTCGTATGTCCTTGATTAGGAAAGTTTTGAGGATACTGAGGATTATAGCTTGGCTGCATGGGATACTGTCCCTGAGGGTTAGAACTAGGCCAAGGGTTTGACCCATAATTTCCGGGGTTAGGACCCATATATCTAGGATCATAAGCCAAAACTGCTTGGGCCATCATCACTGTCATCAACGCTAGATTTCTCATATCAACTCCTATAAAAAACTCAACTAAAGAGGAGATAGCAATTGCCGTGCCGAAGCTTCAAAGCCTTTAAAATCACTCTGAGTGTCTAAAATATAAACAGCTGCTATCCAAAAATTGCTCCGAGAAAATTGCACTAAGCACTAATACAGACAACTATTTAGAAAAGACTCGATTAGAAACTTGGGATTCCGAATTTATGGATTCAATGGCGAAGGGATCCTTGGGAACAAATTGATTAAAGGGGTCAACAATTTTAAACTCTAAACGACCTGACTTAGAGCTTCCTTTAGAGGAATAAGCACTCATACCAGCACTTTGAAATTCTTTGCCATTAAAGACTTTCACTTCACAGCTAAGACTTCCGGCATTTAAGCAGGAGAGTAAATATTCGGGATCGCTTAAGCATTCATGATTAGGACACACATAAATTTTAAAATCAGATTTCAAGCCAAAAGGCACCACAACTGTATGGACCACTCTGTCGGGACTCACTTCTTTAAAAGTTTCCACGGCCGCGCTGTAACTTAAAATTTTATTTTCGCCTGGAATAATGGCAGGATTTTGGTTGGACTTTTTTCCGCACGAAGCCACTATCAACATAGCTCCTAGATAGAAAAAATTCTTCAACTTCATGATGTCTCTTTAATTCAAAAGACCCCATCACTCAATAAAAACAGTCTATACTGTATACTGCTTATAGGAAGAACTTTGAGAGGGGTCAGAGCTATGAAATTATCGAATTCTTTAATAACATTCCTACTAATCGCCTTGACTATGCCCCTTTATGCCAAGAAATTAAACTCACAAAAGGACATAAAAAAGATGAAAAGCGAAGAAACGGTGATACTAGCGGGTGGCTGCTTTTGGGGTATGGAAGAGCTTCTCCGTAAAATTCCAGGCGTTATCAGCACTGTTGTAGGCTACTCCGGGGGTAAGACCCAATTTCCAAAATACGAAGACGTTAAAACTGGAACTACTGGCCATGCCGAATCCGTGCAAATCGTTTTCAACCCAAAAATTTTAAGTTTAGAGTCTTTACTTAAAGAATTTTTTCGCATGCACGATCCAACAACATCTAACAGACAAGGAAACGACGTTGGTTCACAGTATCGATCGGCTATTTTTTATTTTACAGAGGAACAAAAACTAACAGCTGAAAAAGTAAAAAGCATGCTTGATAAAAATGGATATTGGAAAAAACCAGTCGTCACAGAAATCACCCCTGCAGGGCCCTTTTTTCCGGCCGAAGAATATCATCAAGACTATTTGCTAAAACACCCTGATGGATACACTTGCCACTTCGTTAGAGATCTAAAATTCTAACGCACTTAGCAAGCACCCCATAAGTACCCTATACTGCCCTTAAACTTACTGCTAATTTTCACTCTTAAGGAGCATAAAAATCCATGGATTTTAATTTGAGTGAAGAACAAAAAGCTTATCAAGATGCAGCCCGTACTTTCGCGGCTAAAGAACTCGCGCCCTTTGCTCAAAAATGGGACGAAGAAAAGCATTTCCCCAAAGAGACTCTTAAAAAAGCAGCTGAGTTAGGCTTCCTAGGCGTCTACACTCGCGACGACGTGGGTGGAATGAATCTTTCGCGTTTAGATGCCGCCATTATCTTTGAAGAACTCGCTTATGGCTGCACTTCAACAACCGCTTACATTACCATTCACAATATGGTCACTTGGATGATCGATACTTTTGGCTCCGACAACTTAAGAAAAGAATGGTGTCCTAAAATGGTCACCGGAGAAGTTTTAGGTTCCTATTGCTTAACCGAACCCAACGCAGGCTCCGATGCGGCTTCACTAAAAACTCGGGCTGAAAAAAAGGGTGATCACTACATCGTCACTGGCAGCAAGGCTTTTGTATCCGGCGGTGGAGCCACAGACGTACTTGTCGTTATGGCTCGCACTGGAGATGAATCTCCCAAAGGTATTTCAAGTTTTGTGATTCCCGCAAACACTCCAGGCATTAGCTATGGTGAAAACGAAAAGAAAATGGGATGGAACAGCCAACCCACTCGCATAATAAATTTCGACCAAGTCAAAATTCCCCTTGGTAATTTGCTCGGATCAGAAGGCCAAGGTTTCAAAATTGCCATGATGGGTTTAGATGGTGGTCGCGTGAACATTGGAACTTGTTCGGTGGGAACGGCTCAATCGGCTCTCGATCAAGCTCAAAAGCACATGTTAGCGCGAAATCAATTTGGAAAGCCCATTGCTCAATTTCAAGCCCTACAATTTAAATTGGCAGATATGCAAACCGAACTCATTGCCTCGAGACAAATGATTCGTTTAGCCGCCTCAAAATATGACAATAAGGATCCTCAAGCCTCCTCTTATTGTGCCATGGCCAAGCGTTTTGCCACCGATTTAGGATTTAAAATTTGCAACGAAGCCCTACAAATTCATGGTGGCTATGGTTACACCAAAGAATATCCAGTCGAGCGTCACGTGAGAGATTCTCGAGTGCATCAAATTCTAGAAGGCACCAATGAAATCATGAGAGTGATTGTGGCCAGAAAAGTTCTAGAAGAAAACGCAACGCAATTATTTAGAGACTAAACAGAAGGATACAAAGGGAATAAATATGAATTATAATTTAACACCAAAACTCAAAGTTGAAATTTTAGAACACACTGCTCTGTTGACTTTAAGCAATCCCCCAGCCAACACTTTCACTGAAGAATCTCTTTCAGCCATTCCGACTCTTATGAAAAACTTAAGTGACAATAAAGAAATTTATTCACTGGTCGTAACAGGCGAAGGCGAAAAGTTTTTTTCTGCTGGTGCCGACCTCAACATGTTTAGCGACGGCAATAAAGCCCAAGCCCGAAAACTGGCCGATCTTTTTGGCGCAGCCTTTGAAAGTATCACGGCTTTTCGTGGCGTCACTATTTGCGCCATTAACGGCTACGCCATGGGAGGTGGCCTTGAATTTTCTTTAGCTTGCGATATTCGACTTGCAGAAGAACAAGCTCAAATGGCACTTCCTGAAGCCACTGTGGGTCTACTGCCTTGTGCTGGCGGCACGCAAAACTTAGCTTGGTTAGTTGGAGAGGGTTGGGCCAAACGTATGATTCTTTGCGGAGAAAGAGTCGACGCCAAAAAAGCTCTCGAGATAGGACTTATCGAAGAAATTCTTCCAAAAGGACAAGCCAAAACTCATGCCCTTGAACTTGCAAAAAAAGTTGAAAAGCAAAGCCCCACCAGTGTGGCTCGCTGTAAAAAGCTCATTCAATCAGCTCGCACTCGCCCTCTAAGCCAAGGCCTCCCTATGGAAAGAGATTTGTTCATGGAACTTTTTGATTTCCAAGATCAAAAAGAAGGCGTTAATGCCTTCTTAGAAAAACGTAAGGCTATTTGGAAAAACGCATGAGTGTTAACTTAGAAATACTCCACTGCCAAAACGGAAAATTTGGCCACGCTCAGCTTCAATCAGAGGCAACTCTAAACGCTCTCAGTTTAGAAATGATCGATGCGCTCTATGAGGGGCTTATCCAATGGCAAAACGATGCTGAAATAAAATTTGTTTTCCTAGATGCCGCGGGAGAAAAAGCCTTTTGCGCTGGTGGTGACATTGTTCGCCTTTATAAAGCCATTAAAGATAAAGATCCCTACTTCAAAAGTTTTTTTGAGCATGAATATAAACTAGATTATTTAATTCATACTTTTAAAAAACCTATTATTGCTTGGGGACATGGCATAGTCATGGGTGGCGGCATGGGAATTCTTCAAGGATGCACTTTTAGAATCGCAACTGAAAAAACCATGATGGCCATGCCTGAAATTTCCATTGGTCTTTTTCCCGATGTTGGTGCTTCATATTTTCTGCAAAAATGCCCGCGACATGCCGGAGTGTTTTTAGCACTTAGTGGTACTCGCATTAATGGAATTGAAGCTCGAGAACTACATCTAGCCGACCACTGCATTGAACATGCTAAAAAATCAGAAATTCTCAATTCATTAAAAAATATCCAAGCCAATACTGCGACGAATATCAAAAGTGAAATTCAAAATATTTTAAATACTTTTGAATCTGATTCGAAAAATATTTCTGTGAAATCGCAACTAGAATGGAATTGGATTGAATCGATCACTCAACATAAGAGCGCAGTAGATCTTTACAATTTTTGCAATACCCAAACGGAATTGAGTCCTTGGGCCGAAAAAGGACGACAAAACATTCTAAGAGCTTCTCCCACTTCTGTTGCTATTATTTATGAACAATTCCAAAGAGCTCAAGGAAAAAAACTTAGCGAAATTTTTCAAATGGAATGGCTTGTGGCAGTTCATTGTGCCATGGGACACGATTTTCCAGAAGGTGTGCGCGCTTTACTCATCGACAAAGACAACAAACCCCAATGGAATCCAAAATTCGCTACCGATATTGACCCTAGAAAAATCACATCACACTTTGAGTTAGGAATAGAACTTAAAACAAATCCTTTAGCAAATTTGAATTGAATGGAGATCTTATGAAAAAAATTGCGTTTATTGGAATTGGAAATATGGGAAGACCCATGGCCCTCAATCTTCACAAAGCTGGGTTTGAAGTCAAATGCTTCGATCTCAGTGCAAACGCTGTGGCCGCGGCTCAAAAAGACGGCTTAAAAGTTGAAAGCCATGTTGCGCAATGTGTATCGCAAGCGGAAATCGTCATCACCATGCTCCCCGCCAGCAAACACGTTGAAGAACTTTATATGGGTTCAGGAAATTTATTAGAATTAGTTAATAAGAACTCTCTTCTTATAGATTCTTCCACCATAGCTCCAGAATCGGCAAGAAAAGTGATCAACGAAGCCCTAAGAAGAGGCTTTGAAATGATCGATGCACCTGTCTCTGGTGGCACTGGTGGCGCCACTGCTGGAACTCTAACTTTCATGGTCGGTGGAAAAAAGGAGAGCCTTGAAAAGGCTCGCCCTGCTTTAGAAAAAATGGGGAAAAAGATTTTTCACGCGGGAGATGCCGGTGCGGGTCAGGTGGCAAAAGTGTGCAACAATATGTTGCTCGCCATTCATATGATTGGTTCGTGCGAAGCTCTTAATCTAGGAAAAGCTTGCGGAATGGACCCCAAAGTACTCTCTGACATTCTCATGCAAAGTTCTGGAAAAAATTGGTCCCTAGAAGTTTACAATCCTTGGCCTGGCGTGATGGAAAATGTGCCCGCCAGCCGCGAATACCAAGGAGGTTTTGCCGTAGATCTTATGTATAAAGATTTAGGTTTAGCCCTCGAAACCGCACTTGAAAAAAATCAAAACACTCCTATGGGCCAACTCGCAAGAAATCTATACGGTTTACACCGAGACAATGGTCAAGGATCACTCGACTTCTCAAGCATACTAAAATTTTTAGGTAAAAATTAATGGCCAAAAAATTAAGCGATAGTGATATTAAAGATAAACTCAAAAAATTAAAGAGCTGGAAATATCAAAACAATAAGCTCAGTCGAGAATTCACCTTTAAAAACTTTGTAGAAGCTTTTTCATTCATGACTGCTGTGGCCTTAGAGGCCGAAAAGATAGATCACCATCCCGACTGGGAAAACGTTTACAATCGAGTGGTGATCAATCTGAACACACATGATGCTGGCGGTATCACCGAAAAAGATTTCAAACTGGCTCATGCTATTGAACTATTAAGCTAAGTAGCAAATCTATGGCATAGTCAAAATTCTATCCTAGCTTGGGATGCTCTAGCTCTAGTGTTAGACTAAAGCCAAGAGGCAACATCTTTGAGAGCAAACAATAGCTGGGCATCTAAATATCTCAACTTTTTAATCCGCCACAAAAAGCTTATCAATTTATTTTTTCTAGTCAGTGTCATTGGATCCTTTTTTGCGACTAAAAAACTTCAACTCAAAACCGATTTTGCAACATTACTTCCTGATAATTTACCCAGCGTAAAAAATATTCGTCACCTAGAAAGTCGCCTAGGTAATACAGGCATCTTAGTTGTTGGCGTCGTGAGTCCAAATTTTGAAGCCAACAAACGTTTTATTGAAGATCTCGCCAAACTCATGAAACCTCATGTTGGACCTGAATTACGTTATTTAGATTATAAATACAAAGATGTTGAAGATTTCATTTACAAATTTGGACTGAGCTACTTAAGCACCGACAAACTTAAAGAAATCCATAAAATTATTTTAGAAAGTGTTGAAAAAAAGAAAGACGAAGCCTTTTCTTCATTTTTAGGAATTTCAGAAGAAAAGAAAAAAGTTCCTCGCTTCAAAGATTTTGCTCAAAAAATTCTCGACCCCAGCCTTCGCAAATTCTTAGACTATCGCGAGGCCTATTTAAGCGCTGAAGATGGTCACGTTCTGGCTATGGCTATTCGTCCCTCCAATGAACTTAAAAGTCTTGCGGCTACAACTAGACTCGTCAATCTTGTTCAAGATTACATTCGCAAACTGAATCCAAAAAATTACGATCCTGAAATGCAAACCTCACTATCGGGCAACATAAAACAAAGCGTAGAAGAATATGAAACCCTAAAAAAAGATTTGTTCGACACTTCCCTTTTACTTGTAAGCCTCATATTAGGCGTCTTGTTTTTATTTTTTTGGAATTTTTCTATACTCGGTCTTCTTTCGGTATCACTAGTGTCCGCTGTCCTTTGGACATTCGCTTTAACCCACTTTCATATTGGTTATTTAAATTCGCAAACAGCTTTCTTAGGCTCGATTGTTGTGGGTACAGGAATTAATTACGGTATTATTTATTTAGCTAGAGTCATTGAATATCTTAGAAGTGGCAACAGCATTTTTAACTCTGTCTATTTAGCTATCGAAAATTCTTTAATAGCGACCATTATTGCATCAGGATCCACCGCAATAGCCTTTTGCTCTCTATTTATTACTGAAAACAAAGGCCTCTCCCAATTTGCTTTCATTGGAGGAATCGGAGTCTGCTTTTGTTGGTTAGTGAGCTTCACATTTTTACCTCTTTGGACTTATCAATTGCTAGAAAACGGTACCATGAAAATTAAAAAGCATCCATTTTCTTATGCTGTAGGACGCTGGTCTGTAGCTGCAAGTCATTGGATTTTGCGCAAACCTTGGATCGTAGGAAGCTTTATTATTATTTGCAGTTTTTTAAGTTTCGTTGGCTTTCATCAGATTTCAAACGATTTGATTGAATATAACTTTGATAAAGTCAGAAACAGAAATATTGTTTCTCCTGAAATTCAAAATTTACGAAAAAGAGTTCATAAAGTTTTTTCAGTAAATTTAAATCCCTCTATCATTCTCACGGACTCTCAAGAGAAAGCCAAGCTCATCTGCCCCAGTTTTTACGCACTTAAAAAATCCATAGCTCCAGAAATTAACATGCTCGATGAATGCCTGAGCCTGCAACACTACTTACCTCCTGAAGCTAAAATCAGCTCCGAGAAGCGTGATTGGCTATTAAAATTAAAAACTTTATTTGAAGATCGCCTCGTTCGAGACAGCGAATATGGAGTGCGTTTAGCCCATTTTGCAAAAAGTATGGAATTTAGAGTTCCCACCCTCAAAGACATGCCCGATCAAATGCTTCATCGCTTTCGAGAAAATAATGGCAACTTAGGACTCTATGCTTACGTTTATCCTGATAGTGAAAAACCCATCAACGATGGTCGAAATCTTATAGAATTCACTAATAGACTAAAATCCTTGCCTCTTATTCCCAGCGGAGAGACGGTGAGTGCGGCTGGCAATTCCTTCGTTTTTGCTGATTTGCTAGAGGGCATTAAAAGAGATGCACCACTAGTTTCTGTAATATCTTTTGTAGGTGTTTTATTAATTACATTCTTTTTGAGTGGTGGATGGAAGAGCGCTCTCTTTTTGGGAGCTTGCCTAAGCTTAGGTGTGCTCTGGATGTTTGGTCTTCAGGGTTTTGCTGGAATTAAATACAACTTTTTCAACTTTATCGCACTTCCCTTAACTTTTGGAATTGGTGTCGATTACCCTGCTAACGTCTTTGTGAGATGTCGCCAAGAAAACTTTAAGCACCTCCATACAATTATTCGCAATTCTGGAACGGCCGTGATTCTATGTTCACTGACAACCATCATTGGATATTACACATTGGTAGGATCCGCCAGCCAAGCTTTAGATTCCTTCGCTAGAATTGCACTCTATGGAGAGTTCACATGTCTTGTTGTCGCTATCCTTGTAGTTCCATGGGGTATCGAAAGATTCAAACGCAATTCAAAATAATATAATTATTTGATAGCAAAAAAAGGACGGCTCTCACAGTCCTGCAACTCTTTATAACGTTTCTTCAAATCGTCAGAAACTTTTTCAAGTGAAAGTTCCATTAATTTTGTTTCAACTAAATATTCTAATCTCTCTAATTGAACCACTCGTCGTTCCCACACTTCTTCAACCTCTGTAGCCGCATCGCGCGCTTTGTAGGCATTTTTAAAAAGTTCAAACTTAGGGTGCTTTAACATTGATTCTTTTGCCTTAAGCGCCATCTCTGAACTCATCACCTTTGCAGGTCCGTGAGTGATTCCATAAGAAGAATAAAATACAGGATAACGCTCTTTTAAATAAAATTTAATTTCTTTAAAAATAGAATCCAAATAATCCTGAGCTTTAGTCGCCGCGCTTTCGGCTTTTTCTTTAAATTCCTTTTCTTTTTTAATAACCGATTTTATCTTCATAAGAATTCTATCAGTCTCTTGGATCTCCAAACCTGTAGAGCTTATCAACGAATCAAAAACACTTTTCTCAATCTCTGTCATTTTTGATAAGACTCTTTTTAAAGTTGCTTTTTCTAAGTTATGATTAATTTTAATTTCTTTTTGTCTTAAAAACCAAGAAGACGTTGTGATTGGAACATCGATAGATTTTTCATTTTTCAAAACATAGGCATGAGCCTCATCAGCACCCACCACACCATCTTCATTATAATCTGCAGAAATCGCCTCAGCTTTTTCAGTCATCCCATTATAGGCTTCCATAAAATAACCTCTGATAATGGTAGCTGCTATAGTGGCAAAAATCAAAGCATCTGCCCACTCGTAAGCGGTGCGCATCTGATTGTCTTGCTTAAAAACTATACTCACAATCTTAA
>JAGNHS010000033.1 GCA_018001635.1 Pseudomonadota bacterium
GTATATGGGCTTTCCCTATGAAAACTTGAAAGCTTGTGATGAGTACTAATCCGATAGCTCCATAAAAAAATAAATGAGATAGAAGATAGATGGGGTTTTCGCTCTTCATGTATTTGTAACCGTAAACGACATAAATGGAATAGATTGCAGAATTTAAAATTAAATAATGGCTCACATGACTTGAAGGGCGTCCGAAAAGTACAATGATCCCGGCAATCCCTGAAAGTATTCCTAAGAATTTTCTCAACGAAAACTTTTCAATTTTTTTTAAAAGTGATCCCACGAAAACCCAAACTGGAATGCTTGTTGCCATAATGGCGGCGTCTGTAGGGGAGCTCGTTTTGAGCCCTTCAATAAAAAAATACTGATTAAGACTCACACCGCATAGTCCAAGAATGAAAAGTTCTAAATGAGGAATGGCTTTTGTGAATTTTGAATTTTTTGAAAATTTTGAAAAAATAATAAGAAAAGTGGCAGCAAAAAGAACCCTAAGTGTAGACCAAACAATGGGGTCAAGGATTTGAACAATTTGCTTGCTGAGAGGGTAAGAGTAGCTAAAGCCAATTTGAGTCAGCAAAAGAAGAATCCAAGCGATATTCATGCTTTATACTTTGAACAATAACATAAATTGCTTATCTTGGAGTTTTTGTCATCAATTTGACTCAACGCGGCCTGTTGCGACTTTTAAATTATAATTTAAAGAATAGTTTGAAGAATAGGTAGTGCAACAATGGGTTTTCAACTTATGAAAAGGAAATCAATTTATAAGTGTTGCTTGCTTTTTATTGTTCTTTTTAAAGTTTCCTCTCATGCGGGTCTACCCGAAGAAATTATAAGCCCACTCAATTCAAAGGGAATAACAAATGCAAAAATTTCAGCCGGAGATTTTAAGTTTCATTGGATAGCTGAGGCTTTGCCCCAGGCAAAATTAAGTATCGATCTTGGGAGTGTCGAGTGGGTTCGAGTGAGGGAAACATTGATTTTACCAAGAGCGAGAGCTTTGGTGGAATTAGAATCTGAGGGTGATGCTGAACTTATTGGGCCGGGCTTTGTGGTTCCCTTAATTGGACAATCAAAAACGCATTTTCCAATTCCGCTTATTGCAGCCAAAAACTTAATTTATACAATTAAAAAAAATATTAATGGGCAAATTCGCTTTTATAGTTTTGAGCTCGTTTATCAGTCTTCCGATTCCAATAATAAAGAGCAAGTTTTTTTCGACACTTCTTGTTCTAAATACGATCTCGATGTGAAAAATTTGAACTTAAAAAATGATAGCTGGATATTTGTGGGTTGTTTGATTGACCCCATGGAGAGTTCCGATGGTCCTGCTGTAAATTTAGAAATTCAAATATTTTGGCAGCGTCCTCAGGCTGAATATTCTTTAAATGGCATTGTAGAAAAAGAAAAGTCAGTGTTGGAACCCATTGTTGTTAGAGCGGCCCCTTCTTCAGTCTTTCGAAAAGAAGGGGAGTCTCTCTTGCTAGAGAGCGGAGAATCCAAAGTGTCTTTGAATTATAAATTGCCCTGGAAAATTTACCGAGGGCGCTTTGCTTTAGGATTAGGACCTTATTTATTTAATTTTCAACAAGGAACACACAAAATTGATCGTACGGTCTTAATGCCCACCGTTTATGGAGCCTTTAATCCAACTCCCAACACTCGTTTGGTATTTTTTAACGCCACAACAATTTCAAAACCTTGGACTGCTGATTCTGGACTCTACTTTAGTTACGAATCAGTAAAATTTTTAGATCGGCGTGTGAGTCTTCAAATTTTATTGGGTGGACATTCCATAGCTTTTGATTCTCACAAAGGATATGTGATGCAATGGGGGGCACCACAAGGAGCTGAGCTCATTGGGTCTGATATTTTTATGAGGGGCTATAATATGGCCGTGGGTGGCTTTGTATTCCCTTGGATTGGTGGAAAGGCTTACAACAACATTTGGCTACGTTATGGTACTAAAAGGCTTTTTGTTGAGTTTAATTATATAATGTGGCGCGAGAAAATTGAAGACGTTTCATATTACTCACAAAGTACAGGTTTGACTCTGGGCACACCCTTGGATTTTCTAAGTTTCTAGAGCTCTAGTGTTGTCGTGTGACAGGCTAAACACTAAGATTGAGGGTCTATGAAAAATACTTCTGTGTTAGTGTTTTTAGAATACAGCTTGAGGCAACTCTTTCGCCCTTTCACCTGTTATGTAATCCGTGACGAAAAATGCATTAGAATAAATTTATCGGGTCTTAAAGGCTTTCCATTAAAACAAGGAAAGAAAAGTTCAATTGAATTTTTAACAACTCAATTAAAAAAAATAAGCGCCGTAAAAATTGAGGAAGGCACTCTTGTGGTAGCTTCCAATTTTAAAAATAAAGACCTTTCATTGTTTTTAAACACCCTACAGCAAAGTTTAGAAAGCATTGCTCGAGATAATCTTTGGTCAGAAAAAATTTGGGCCGATTACATAAATATTCAACCTACAGGCTTTGATGAAAAGGCTCAGGGTGAAAATAAGGCTGAGCTCGATAAACTTTATGCTGATCAATATATTGTTAGCGAAAAAAAGTCCTTTATTGTTGATCTCGCAAAATCAAGTGGCCCTTATTTACTCTCAAGTGAGAGCGAGCGACATTCTTTTTTAGATGGGGCTTCTCAAATTGCAACTTTGGCTTTGGGTTATAATGATCCCCGTAAAAAATCTTTGTTTTTGAGGCCCGAAATTCTTGATGCTGATTTTGATCTAAAAAATTCTGATATTTATCAAGCTTTTGAATATATGCTCAAATCTCAGAGTGGGATGGAACATGTTTATGTAGTGAATTCTGGTGCTGAAGCCATGGAGTGCGCGCTTCGTGCTTGCCAGAAACGTCACCCTGATCGTCAGAAAATTTTAGCCTTTGAGGCGTCTTTTCATGGACGCACATTGCTCTCTCTTCATTGCACGCACAGTCCAAGCAAACGACTTCCTTTTGAAATTTTCCCGGGATTAGTCGATTTTTTGCCATATCCAGAATATAAAACACCTCATCTTAAAGAAGAAATTCCCTCAAATTGGCTCAAACTTTGGAGTTCCAAAAATGATTTGGAGTTTAAGAAACAGCTTGAATTAATTCCTCTGCATCGTGATGCCGTTTTGGCTAAAGAGATTGAATGTCTTCTTAGTATTCGTGAGTCGCTTAAAAAGGAAAAATATTTGGCCTTTTTGGCAGAGCCCATGCTTTGTGAGGGGGGGGATTGTTATGCCACTCCACGTTTCTATCAGGCACTTAGGTTGCTCACTCGTGCCTATGATGTGCCTCTTGTTATAGATGAAGTTCAGACGGGCTTTGGACTTGGGGGTCCATTTTTTTGGTTCAAACTTTTTGATTTTAAAACTGCTGAAGGTAAAGAAGATTTTCCCGATGTTTTATGTTGTGCCAAAAAAGCACAAGTGGCTGCTTGTATCAGTCAAATCGAACAAGATCACATTATGGAAACTTCAGCTGTGAGTATGTATAGAGGATATATCCAGGGGCAGGAAGTTTTGCGAAATCCTCCTTATGATGTCGCCGAGATGAGTCGAAAATATTTAAATCTTTTGCAAGAGCACGTGGGTTCGGAAATATTATCTTTTCCACGAGCTATGGGAGCTGCGTTTTCTTTTGATTTGCCTACAGCTGAAATACTAAATGCACTTGTGGCCAAGCGCTTTCAGCATGGAATACTTTTTTACCCCGCGGGAGATAAAACAGCGCGATTTAGAATGTTGCTTCAAGCTCCCGAAGAGCAATATGTACAGTTGTTCTCAGCGCTTCGCCGATCGTTTTTAGAACTTTCCAATGAAGGTAAAGTAGCGGCTGGAAAATCCTGGGAAGCTTGGATTGAAGCTTTAGGAGATAAAAAGAAATTTATCGACAGGAAGTTTTCTTCGGAAGTGCATTTTGTATGGGATGACTATGGAATTCCCCGTGTTCAGAGTGATTTTTCGAAGACTTCTGCTTTTCAGTGGAATGAGATTTTCTCAGGACTTATTAAAAATGCTCCCTTTCTTTTGTATAGTTGTTGGAATCATCATTGGAATTTAGAAAATTTGGCCAAAGCTAGTGTCGAGTCTCTTTGGAATTTTTATCAAGAAAACCCAAGCTTCACATACCTTGATTTACTATGGCAATCATCAAGAGCTTTCGGATACAAGCTTCAGCATTTAAAACCCAAAGATATTGATTTATATGCTCAGCAAATAGAGGCTCTCGAAAAAAGAGTCTATGAACCCGCTCGACAAGAAGACGTAAAAAAACTTCGTGAATATAGTTCTAACTCTAAAACGATATTCTTAGCCTGTATTGACTCCGATAAAATATTAGGAATGAGCGTGAGTTGCGCTTTGGAAAAATTTAAAAATGTTGGGTTGGTTGATAAAGATCCTTTGGCCAAAAAAAGTGGAAGTCTTTATGGAGTTGATTTGACTGTAGACCCTTCGCAGCAGGGGAAAGGTTTGGGGCTTCGATTAAAAGCCGAGCAAATTATGGAAGCCTATAATCGCGGAGTTCATACTATTAGAAGCCGCAATCGATTCCCTGAAGCTGGCGCTATGATGAAATTGAACCAACAATTAGGTGCTGTTGTCATAGCCGATCTTAATAATGCTTATGGTCCTGGGACTCTGACAAAATATCAAAGCATAAGTTTTTATCCTAAAAAAACTACTCTCGGAATAGCCGATCCTCGATGGCCTTCGGTCATGAATAAGGGATCCCTAGCCAATTTCGTGAGTAAGGATTTGGTCGATAATTTATTATTGCTTAAGGAATTTTTACCAAAAGATATGCGCCATATTTATTTAGCTTCAAGTCGAGGAGAGGCTTTGGATAAGGTTGTTAAACTTTTGAGAGCTAAACGTTCTCAGGCTTGGATGGCGCTCAGTTCTGAGGGGGATTATTTTGGTCGAACTACGGCAGCTTCTAGGAGTTTGGGATCAAAAGGAGGCTCTTGTTTTTTTGATTGGCCGACTTTTCCCGATAACATTAATAAACAAGACTTAGAAGAATTTTTGTGGTCACTTCCAGAAGAAGAAGTTTTAGGAGTTTTTCTAGAGCCGCGAAGTGAAATTAAAAAGAAGAATAAATCATCGGCTTATTTAAAGATGATTGAAAAAGTAGTTCACGAAAGAAAACTGCCTTTAATATTTAATGAAACGGCTTCGGCTTTCGGCGCTTTTGATAAAAAGAAATTCATGGTGGCTGAAGATTTTAATGCCGACATTTCTTATTTTTATGCAGCTCCACAATTGGCTGTGATCGCTTGTAAAAAAGAATTTTTTAACGATAAGCCTTTAATGATGATTTCTACTTGGGATGGAGATGAATTTGGTCTTCATTCATTTAAAAATAGATTAGGCAAATTTGTTGAAACTCTTTAAGGGGATATATTTAAATTTATGGATGGATTAGAGCTTAAGGGCACATTTCGAGAACAAGGAAAAATTCATGGAGAAGCTTATAGAAAAGAAATTCATGAAATTGCTTCGATTCGCCAGCACTTGATTCGTTCTTTTTTGAAAACTTTTAGTCTTTGGGATTTGGAAAAGTTTTACGCTAAGCAAGTTCAAGCTTTGGCTCAGTTTCCAGAATTATTCGAAGAGTTTTGTGGAATAGCCGAAGGTGCTCGTATTGGTCTTAATGAGCTTATGGTGCTTAATAATTATACCGATATGAGGGATTTTCTTAAGTGTGACCCAAACGACGAAGGATGTTCGGTTTTTTATTTTAAAAATAATAAATCTACAGTAGCTGGGCAAACCTGGGACATGCACGGGAGCGCCACTGAGTATGTGCGATATCTTCGCACTCACCATGAAGGTGTAGACTGTACGATTTTTACAGTGACTGGTTGTTTGGCTTTGGCTGGAGTGAATAGCTTTGGTGTTGGTGTTTTGGTCAACAATCTTCATAGCCTTGAATGCGATGTTCATGGCTTGATGTGGCCAGGACTGGTGAAATTAATATTGTTGAAAGCTAAGGATCGGATGGAGGCCAAGTCAATTTTGGATCTCCATATGCCGGCTTCTGGTCATAATTATATTATTTATGATTCCAATGGTGCTTTTAATATTGAGACCACGGGCAAGCAGTGGGATCTGACTTCTAGTGTTGAAAATGGCTCTGATGGCTATGTGTTTCATACGAATCATTACACTGGAAAGTTGAAAGGCTTTGAAAATGCTGAGCGGAAAAGTTCGACTACTGAGGGTCGCTGGACAGCATTAGAAAACGTATTTTCAAATACTTATGAAAACTTAGATTTTAGCCTCGCAAAACAAGAGCTATTTGTGAAGGGGGCGGCGGCCACAATTTGCATTCCGGCCTCTAAAGAAAAGCCCCATGCTTCGGCAACTTGTGGGGGGCTGATCTATGATTTAAGGGCCAAAAAACTAGAATTATTTAAAGGTTTATATACGAATGGCGACCTTAAAAGCTTTATGCTATGACCAAAGGGTCTTTAATTTCGGCGTGTAGCGCAGTCTGGTAGCGCATCTGCTTTGGGAGCAGGGAGTCGCAGGTTCAAATCCTGCCACGCCGACCAATTTTTGAAATTGAAAATCGTAAAATTTAATTATTACCCATAGCCTCAAATACTTAAAACTAAGGGTCAAATCTTGTAGGTCCGTCATCTGGTGGAATTTGAAAACCCATAATGGTGCTCACTATTTCTCGGTTGGAAGCGCCAACAGGAATAGGAGTGCCAGGCGGTACAATCTCGAGAAGAGTATTTTTAAAGAAGTTATCTCGTATAAATAAGGGATATCGAAGTATCTGACTTTTGTCGGTATCACTGAGTGACTGAGATCGCTTCAGTTGTCCTAAGAAAGATTTTATGAAAAATTTAGCGCCCTCAGGATTTGAATATACTTTGAAATTTTCGCATAGAGATTCAACCGAAGCAACAAACTTTTCGTCTATTCGATATTGACCATAGTAACTAAAACCATCTGTATCGATAAAAGCAGCTTCGTTTTTAGAGAAGATAAAATCAATATCAGCACCAGGTGCAACCCGATGTTCCATGGCCTTAATAATTAGAGCTGACATTTTTTCATATAAAATTGGATTTTTGTTTAAGCGATCTTTTACACGCTTTTTGCTCATTGCTTTTAGCGTGAAGGTGTTTGGGTCATTGGGGAATAATTTTTCCATTTCGACGAAGCGCCTAACTTCATCATCTAAGCAAGAAATTTTACCGACTCGGTATATTTTGGGGCCCCCAAATTCTTCGCCTAATTTCATTCCATTTATTTGCTGGTCAAATACATCGGGGTGAGCAGTCCACTCTGACATTACTTTTACGAGATAGACTTTATTATCATGCCGAAACTCATACATTATTTTGTGCCTACCTCCGCTGTTGTGAGTATTCGGTACTTCAAACTCTTTTGCTGGTATTCCGTCAATGAGTACGCTTCCAGATTTGTTTTTGGAAACGATTATATAGTTCTTGTCGGGCCAGTTTTTTCCTCTAGCGAGCCTTGCCAGAAGCTCAAAGGAACAAATTCCTCCAATCGCAGGCGAAGCCACTGAAGACAGAAGTATCGAGAAGACTAAATAATTCACGAAATCTTTTCGGCTTTATAAAGACTAAGATTGAATGATGGATAGTAATACATTCGGTGCCAAAATTTTGGCTACAAAGAATTCTCTCTTCGTGGCCAAAGGTTTTCGATTTCGATTTGGCGCTGTTTTCTAAGTTTTTCAAAACCTTCTTCGCGTAATTCATCTTTAATTTTTTGTACGGCTTTTTGATTAGAAACAGCAGCTGTTTTCCCAAAAGGAATATTATTTAGATCGTCTCTTCCATATGCTCCGAAAACAAAATAAACATTTTTCATCCTTTCTGGATTCTTCAATAGCCATTCAAATTCTTGCTCAGTTGCGTAGATTCCTCCATGTATAGAAGAGCCTACATTATAATTAAAAAAGTTATCAGGAATTAAAAAAACCACTGGTTTTGTGCCTTTGGTTATGAAATCCATGTAGTCTGGAGTGTTACGAACTTCATAGGTACCAAATAAATGTTTGTGGCCTTCATTAGGGGGAATCAGTCCCAATTTATCCGACAGATTTGAGGTAGTAGACCCACTGCCAAGTCCCAAGATAAAACCGCTATCTATAAACTCAACAGACTTATTTAGATTTTCAATGCTTATAATCCCTCTCGAATTTTTACTTAGTTCGTCGAATGAAATTTTAGATCCTAAATTACTTCTTAGCCACAATGGAGACGTAACTTTAATTAAAAGTTCGGGACAATCTTTTGCTTGTAAAACAGTAATGAATAAGAAAAATATTGCACTTCTCAAAATGAGCATGTTCCTATACTTCAGTATAGCACGGCAATTCTTCATAATTCTCAGGGCAATCTTACAGTTGGAATCCATATTATATGCTCAAACCGGGCCTATCGATTTATCTATAACCATTGTAAGATTTTTGACTCCTAAAAATTAATTCAAATTTAAACGATTTCCGATAAGATATTGTTTTGGATAAAAGATTTTATAAATCCCTTATTAGTTTATACTTTGTAGCTAGCTCGATATGGGCGGCTCAAAAAGATCTTGGGTTTTGCAATTTACTAATTGGAATAATAGGCCACGCTCAGCGCGAGGCCATTCTCGAAAGAGAAATTAAAGCTCTCGGCAATAAATTTTTAAATGATGAGGGAATTGAGTACGTGTGGAATCACGTTGATGAAATCTTAGATGTTCCAGGTGCCAGAGTTGACCCTCAAGCATTTTTACCTTCCACAATAGTGGGAGGATTTGAGAAGCCTGATCAGCGGGGAAGAGTTGGGGTTATGGCCTTACAAATGATTAAGGCAGCCACTGAAAGAAATGCAAAAGGCATGGCAACCCCAAATGCAGAATTTGCAAAAGCTTATTTAAGTAAACTCATCGAAAACATGAAAGATGTTGAATACATTTCATCTCCTATGGGTCGTTTAAAAAATTTTATTGAGCAGTCATTTCAAAGAGCTGATATTCCTGCCCGAGATTGGGGATATTCATTAAAAATTCAGAGCAAAGATCAGAAGCGAAAACAACTTCAGGGCTTAGAAGATTTATTTGCTTCAAAAAAACTGGAGCAAATTACTAATGATTTTTCTGATTGGGAAGAAGTCACTAGAAATTCGTATCCTACAGAAGAATTTAAACTTAACGAAGTGGATTTTCCTACGTCTAGTTTTGTTCCTCTCAGTTTCGGTAGAATTTCAAGTTTGGAGCCATTGGCAACTTTAGAAAAGGCTAAACTTGTTATTTACTTAAATCGTGCTTTTGACTCTAGAATGCCTGAAGAAATGCGAGTTTATTTAAAAGATTATTTTAAAACATTATTATCAACGCAATTAAAACTTTTTAGAAATGCAGAAATTCCCTACAAGATTGTAGTGGGTAAGGAAGAAGCTCGTGAAAAGGCCCTGAAATTTCTCGATGAACTTAAGATCCTTTTTGATAAACGTATGTCAGCCTTAAATTGATTTTATTATGCTAACTCGTTGCGTTTAGAAAATCCTGAAACAGATAAAAAAGTGGCTTAATAAATTAAAATTAATGGCAGTGATGGATGATATCCTGAACAATATGCGGATAGCGACTCATGAGCACGAGCACGCATAAGACTATAATTATAAAAGCATTGAGTTGAGAGACTTTTATGGAGAGGCGGTCTAGGAATTTTTTGAGTTGGGGCAATCCAAAGTGTAAAAGCGGCAAGGTGCCCATCCAAAAAAAGACGATTCCAAAGATAGTCAGTAAGGGTGAACTTAGTGCCACGAGTGAGATAAGAGCTAAATAAAGTACTCCACAGGGTAAAAAAACTGAAGAGACACCAATGGCAAAAGATTTTATCGATTGATTTTTTTGCTTAATGGCTGCAGACATCATTTTTTTTGAAATGGAGTCCAAAATCCTTGGCGCTGATATTTTAAATTTAGCAAACACAAATGCAATTAATGAAATTGAAATAACAACAACGAGCCAATACCAAAACCATATTCCGATTTTAACAAGTAAGAGATTGAGTGTTTCTTTTCCTACAAATGAAAGAAGCGTTCCTATGCTTAAGTATCCAGTCAATCGGCCAGTTTGATAGAGCCAACTACTTTTAGAGCCATGGGCAGCGAGTAAACTTAGGGGACCGCACATGCCTACACAATGAAGGCTGCTGGTGATTCCAAAAAATAAAAATACAAGAGGAATCAACCAAGGAGAATAGGTGCTGAGATTATTTAAGTGGTCCAACAAGTGTCAACTCTTTAGTGTAAAAGGGGTTTTTGAATTCGGGTTTTTCTGTAAAATACAAAGTGGTGTTAAAGCTACCTTGTTTTAAAATTTCAGATTTAAATTGAAGGAAAATGTTAGCGGTACGCTTTCGTCCTGCTTTTAGGTGAAAGGGTGAAGTGGCTGTAATAAGTTTCACTTGATCGGCATGAATAGGGTCGACGTGCATATAAACTAACTTTTCCAAATCGCCACTGTAGAAAAATTCTACTTTATAGGAATTTTGAATGTGGCCGTCGGCAGTCGTTTGATATAAATCCTGATTTCCTCTGAGTATAATTGTTTTAATGTCGCCAATGTGGCTAATGCTTATAAAAGCCACTCCTAAGACCACGAAAAGCAATAAAGTATAAATAATCGTTCGAGGTCTTAGTGAAGGGGCTTTGTTTCCAGATAAAGCATTTTCAGAGGTGTAGCGAATGAGGCCTTTCGGTTTTTCGAGTTTCTCCATGATATTGTCACAAGCATCGATGCATGCAGTGCATGCAATACATTCCATTTGTAGCCCGCGTCGTATATCGATTCCGGTTGGGCAAACTCTGACACATTGATGGCAATCAACGCAGTCGCCTTGATTATCGTTTTTAACTCCGAAGACTTTGCGAGGTTCTCCACGTTTTTCATCGTAGGCCACCGCTAAAGAATCGCCGTCCATTAAAATCGATTGGAGTCGGCCATAGGGACACATGATGATGCAGAATTGTTCTCTAAACCATCCAAAATCAAAAAGTACGATGGCAGTTAGGCTCAGCATCGTTATAAATAGGGCCCAGTTTTCTGCGGGGTTTTGAGTGCTGATCCAAAATAATTTTCGAGCGCCCACAAAATATCCTAAGAAAGAGTGAACAATATGGAGAGAAACTAAGGTGAATAAAATCCATTTGAGTGATTTTTTAAAAATCTTTTCAAAAGACCAGGCTGCTTTTGCTAGCGCCATTCTTTGACGGCTTTTACCTTCTACAAGGGATTCAATTTTTCTAAATATACTGTCTAAGAATACCGTTTGAGGGCAGGCCCATCCGCACCAAAGGCGTCCCCATATGCTTGTGATCATCCCAATTAAAAATACAAATCCCAAAAGTACAAAAATAAGATTGGGAACATCGTGCCCCCAGAAAGTAAGACCAAAAAAGCTGAATTCGCGGTTGGGAATATCTATGAGAATTGTTTGCTTTCCTTGGTAATTTATCCAAGGTAGCAACATGTAAATACCGATAAGGAACCAATAAACTAAAAGACGTCTGTTTTTCCATCTACCACTGAGATCTTCCGGATGAATATAAACGCGGTTTCCGTGCGCATCAGTAGTTTGAAGTCTAGATTCCTCATCGGTATATAATCGGTCCATGTTTTACTGAGAATTCTCCATGCGCATGCCAGGCTTCCAAGGAGGATATTCATTTCCTTCTTCAGCTTTCGCCTTGCTGTACGTTTTTCCTTGTTGGTGAAAGACGTAAGCTAGTACTGAATAAATATCATCTTTATCTAACTTGTCAGACCAAGAAGGCATCCCGTTTGAACTTCCAGACAAAATAAATGGATACGTAGTTTCGGGATTTCCCATGGAGAACATCCAAAATTTATCCGTCAAATTTGGTCCGATGTCGCCCTGTCCACCTTGGGCATGGCAACTCTGACAATTGGCCGTAAAAAGAGATTCTCCGTATTGAATGGCCGCTGAATCGGCGTAAATTTTCTCAAATTGATTCATGTCAAACTCTTGAAGTTTTTCCATGTATTTGTCTTTAACAGCTTGATGAACTTTTAAGTCTCTCGAGAATTCGTCTCTAAGAGTAGGGCCTTTCCCTAAAATGTAATATGAAAAATATCCAATCCCAAATATGACAGTGAGATAAAAGGTGATTAACCACCATTTCGGAAGTGGGTGATCGTATTCTTTAATGCCGTCATACTCGTGATCGAGTTCTAAATTTTTATTCTTGTCGTTGTAATTGTCGCTCATCTTATAAACTCTCCCTGTTGTTGAGATCATCTTCTAGTGGAATTTTTCCACATTTTTCGTAGTAGGATTTTGAGCCCTTGCGAAAGGTCCAAATCAACATTCCAGAAAAGACCACTACGAATAATACGCAAGCAAAGACTGTTAATCCTGGCATGGAAAATTTTTGTAATACTTCAGATTTCAATTTCATTTACCTCAATATTTTCCAAGTCGTTGAAGGTAAGCAATTAAAGCAACGATTTGTTTGTCATACATTTTATCTTCAACTCCTGAATCTTTAAGATTACCGATGACAGCTTTAGCTTGTTCAATGGCGGCGTTCTCAGCTCCATTAATTTCTTCATCAGTGTAAGGCACACCTAGTGCTTTCATCACGGATAATTTTTTTCTAAGTATAGTGAAATTAGTTTTTTCGTTAAAAAGCCAAGGATATGCGGGCATGATTGAACCTGGGCTCGTTGAGCGAGGATCCATCATGTGACGATAGTGCCAAGTGTCTCTATATTTTCCACCCACTCTCGCCAAATCGGGACCAATTCTTCTCGAACCCCATTGGAAAGGATGATCGTAAACTGATTCAGCGGCTTCACTGGGTTTACCGTATCTCAATTCTTCTGCAGGCATTGGTCGTACCATTTGAGAATGGCAAACATAGCAACCTTCGCGAATGTAAATATCGCGTCCAGCTAATTCGAGAGCTGTATAAGGTTTGATGTTTTCGTTTTTCTCTACATATTGGCTACTCATTAATGCTGGAAGAATTTCAATAATGGAACCCACTAGAATAGCTAGAAGAGCCAAAACAGTGAAAATCATAGGCATACCTTCAAGAAGTCTATGACCCTTTTCTTTGGGGTCCTTATTCTTGCTCATGGCAGGAGCCTTGTGCATTTCATCGGCGAGATTGCCTTTAGATTGATTTACAGTTTTCACAATATTGTAGAACATAATGATGAAACTTATTAAAACTAGAGTTCCACCAACAGCTCTCACCCAATACATAGGAACAATGCGAACCACTGTTTCGATAAAGTTAGGATAAACTAGTAATCCTGTTTCTTGATCGATGGCTCTCCACATAGAACCTTGAGTGATTCCTGCAACCCACATAGAAATTATGTAGAGAATCAATCCAATAGTTGCAGTCCAATATTGAACGTTACCTAACTTCTGACTGTACATTTCAGTCTTCCAAAGTTTAGGGACCATATAATAAAGCATCCCAGCGGTGATCATATAATTCCATCCGATGGTTCCTGCGTGTACGTGACCTACAATCCAGTCAGTATAATGGGCTAAGGCATTGACACTTTTGATAGAGAGTAAAGGGCCTTCAAATGTGGACATCCCGTAAAAAGTGACGGCAGTGGCTAAAAATTTCAGTACAGGCTCTTTGCGCACTCTATCCCAAGCACCGCGAAGAGTTAGAAGTCCGTTAATCATTCCACCCCAGCTTGGTGCCCATAGAGAAATGGAAAAAACCATTCCTAAAGTTTGAGCCCATTCTGGAAGAGCTGTGTAGAGCAAATGGTGAGGACCGGCCCAAATGTAAATGAATACTAAAGACCAAAAGTGAACGATAGAAAGACGGTAGCTATAGACAGGGCGATTAATGGCTTTAGGAATAAAATAATACATTAATCCAAGTATCGGAGTGGTTAAGAAGAAGGCTACAGCATTATGTCCATACCACCATTGTACCAAGGCATCTTGAACGCCGGCATATATGGAATAGCTTTTCATTAAACTGACAGGGAATTCAATGGAATTCACTATGTGTAAGACTGGAACGGTCACTAGTGCCGAAATGTAAAGCCAAATAGCAACATAGATGTGTTTTTCACGTCGACGTATAAGTGTACCAAAAAAGTTAACCGCAAAAACAACCCAAATGACAGCGATGGCTATGTCTATGGGCCATTCTAATTCTGCGTATTCTTTTCCGGTGGTGATTCCGAAGGGAATAGTTAGAGCTGCTGATACTATAATCAGTTGCCAACCCCAAAAATGTATTTTCGAAAGGAGGTCGCTATACATTCTGGTTTTGGTTAGGCGTTGTAAGGAATAATAAACTCCGGCAAACATACCATTTCCTACGAAGGCAAAAATGGCGGCATTGGTATGAAGAGGTCTTAGGCGACCAAAGGTGATCCAAGGAAGTCCAAGGTTAACTCTCCAGCTGGCAAGTTCAAAAGCAATGACCACGCCCAAGAGCATGGCGACGACTCCCCAAACAAGAGTGGCCCATACAAATTGACGAGTCACTCCATCGTTATACGAAAAACTTTCCATCTCATTTGTGTTTTGATTACTCACGGTTGCTTACCCTCTTTTCTTTCATGGTCTGTAAAATCCTTTCCTTTGACGTTTTCTAAATCGTCTTCCAACAGCATTCTCATAGCTGGTGTTTCCATATCTTCAAACTGTTCCTTTTTAGAAGCTAAAATAAAAGCGGCTAAAAAGAAACTTCCTAACAAAATTGAGATGGGCATTATTATATATAGGATTTCCATTAACGATTGTTTCTCCCTAATACAGTAGACAGAAGTATTGTTATTGAGCTTAAGGGCATGAGGACGGCGGCCCCCAAAGGAGAAATCAATCCCATCACGCTGCCAAGAATTCCTATAAGGTTATAGAACACTGAAAAGAGTATATTTCTATTAATAGTTTTTTGTGTATTAAAGGCGCCTTTAAAAAGAAGTGTTAAATCATCGAGTCTTCCGCTGGGAATGAAGACATCCGCATTTTTTAATTGTAGATCAACCTTCTGTCCCAAGGCGACCCCAACAGAGGCCTTTTCAAAGGCTACGACATCGTTGTAACCATCACCAACCATCATGTTGTTAGTGGTGTGGTTTAGAGTTTGGGCTTTTTTGCTGGGAAGTTGGTCTGCAAAAAGTTGGTCAAACTGAAAACCCAAATTAGTCATAACCCTTTCAGCATTCTCGCGGTGATCGCCCGTTAATAGATAAGTTTTAATCTTTTGTAGTTTAAACCAATCCAAAGTTCTTGAGCTTTCTTCTTTTAAGGGGTCGTCAAAGTAGAAGGCGGCCATTTTTTCGTCATCACAAAAAACCTCTACATCGGCATTCGAATTTTCGCTTTTAACAACTTTCCATTTATTATTCTCAATAATTCCATGAATGCCTGAGCCTAATTCTTCTTTTACTGATTCTGCTTTAAGGGTTAGATCGAGAGGGTAATTGTCTTCTAAGTATCGACGGAGACTAAAAGCGACTGGGTGAGTGGAAAAGCTTTCGAGGGCCCATATTTTAGAGGCGCTCTTCGGGTTTAAAGTGCCTTCGACTTTAACAACCGAGTAAGTTCCTTTGGTGATGGTTCCAGTTTTATCAAAATAAATATTTTGCACTTCAGATATTTTTTTTAAGATCTCACCATTTTTAACAACAATCTTTTTTCGAAATAGAGATTTTAAACCTTGAATATAGGCCAGGGGAGTTCCAAGGCCCAGCGCGCAGGGACAAGTGACAATGAGTACGGCCATGGCTCTTTCCATTCCAATTTCCCATTGTCCTTTAAAAGAAAAATAGGAAACAATGATGGTGCAAAGTAAAAAAGCAAAATTTAAGAGTTGAGTGGCTAATTTGTCAGCGAATTGAACTTCGTTTCCATTTTCAAGCCAAGAACTTTCTACTGAGTTAAGAATCTTTCCAAGTTGAGAATCTTTGAGGGTGCCTTTAACGAGTCCTTCAATTTCACCACTCATGATGACTGAGCCCGCTAAAACCATTTCTCCTTTTTGTAGAAGTTTGGGCAGGTGCTCACCGCTAATGAGTGCGGTGTTAAAACATGCTTTTTCGTTTATTAACTCAAGATCAAGGGGAACAGTCTCGCCGCTTTTGAGGCGAATAATGTCTCCAGCTTTGATGTCTTTAATGCTGACGAGGTGATAGTCCTCCCCAAGTTTTTTTAGACACTCGCTAGACTCAAAGAGGTCTTGAACATTTTGTGTGCTGGCGTGGTTTTGTTGAATGCGTTTAAGAAAAAATCGAGCTGATAAGAGCAAGAAAATAAACGCAGAAAGAGAATCAAAATAAAAGTGAGACGAAGCTCTAAAAACGTTGATATAGCTTATAAGCGATCCCAAAATGATCGTAATAGCTACTGGTATATCTAATGAAATTTGTTTCGCTCTAAACTTGTGTAAAGCATTGCTGAAAAAGGGTTGGGCAGAATACAAAAAGGTGGGCAAGTAGATTAACGCCGATAACCATGAGAAAATGCTAAAAAACTTCGCGTCTGCTCCGCCGTAAATGGAAACGGCTAATAACATTATGTTGCCAGTGCTAAAACCCGCAACACCAATACGCTTTAGCATGACGTAATTTTCTTTTTTAAAGAGCTTTTGACCCTCTTCTTCGTCTTTAAGTAAGTGTGGAAAGTATCCCAATTGGTTAAACCATTGCGCAACTGAGGAAAAACTTCCCTTGTCTTTAATTTTAACGGTTACCTGTGAGTTCGACATATTCAGCCGTACGTTTTCGACGCCTTCAAGGCACGTTTTGCTGTTTTCAATGAGCCAAAGACAAGCGAGACAGTGGACACCTTCAAGGTAAAAAGTTTTTTCAGTTTCTTCGCCGCGGTCAAAATGAGTAAATTTTAAAGACGAGTTGTAGTCTTCAAGGCGTTTGCCGCTATCGTCTCGAGTGCTCAACTGATAATATTTTTCTAGTCCAGCGTCATGAAGTATTTTGTAAACGCTAAGACATCCATTACAACAAAAATTTTTATTATTTAATTGATGCTTAGTTTTAGAAATTACTGGAAGATGACAATGAAAACAAAGTTCCTCTATGGGCAAGGGCTGTGTGGGCTGCAATTCTTTATCTTTTAATGTCAACATAAATGGATTTTCTTTAAAAGCTAATCAAGTTTTTCCAACGGGGTCAGTATAATGTTAAAGCCTTAAAGACTCTATAACGAAAAAGCTGATCTTCATCATGTTTTGAAAATCAATAATTCAAAAACAGCCCTCGGGTCCAATAGGGCTTTGCTTTTTATAGCGGGGATAAGCCTCAACAAAAAGGGGCTTGGGCGCTATGAGCGGAGCATGATAGGAATCGTCGTCTAATCCTTGAATGTCTGTGGCGACAGGATGGGCGTTCCAGTTTGTGCACCAAACGGCGTTAGCTTCTTTGAGAGAGCGGCTTAAGGAGCTTTGAGGATTGCTCAATTCATAAAGTTTAAAATCTTCTTCTTTTGTCATACCCAAATTGGCCGCGATTCCTCGCCCAAAGGGTGAGTCAGCTCCTTGACGTGTGATGTAGAAAACCTTTTTGCATCCAATGTTTTTTAAAACAAGTACAGGGGCTAAATCGGTCCAACCTGCGGCTGTGACCATGTTGGTGTTAGGAAGTTCTAAAAATCGGGATAAGCCTGGCTCAGAAATTGAGGCCAGTAGGGCAGTTTTCCATCTGGCGTTATAGAGTGAGTGGCTTTTTTGGGTTTTAAGATCGTCAAATTTATTTATATTTTGATTAAGCTTGTTGAGGTCAGCGTCGTGTCCCCAGTAGGCAAATTTAATTTTATTAAAAATATCAAATTTAAAATTTTCAAATCCGTTATTGTCTTTGTAGAGCGAAAATCCCTTAAGAAATTCTTTGGATTCATTTTCCTCTAATAGTCCCGAAGAAATTAAAGTGTGAGTGTATTGGCCAACAAAGTCATTTAATCTCGAATCAACGTCGATTTCTTTTGCAATCGCCTTATTGCGATATGTGATCATGAGTGACTTTATTTTTGCATCACAATTCTTATCGAGGGCTACAAGTTCTTTCCATTGTAGACCTACGGCTTTGGTGGAGCATTGATCTAAGAATTCCTTCATTCCAGAGTGATCATAATAATGGGATCCACCTCTTCCGGCTAAAAAATTAGCGATTCTAGCAAATCGAGACACCACGCTAGGAAATGAAATGATGCCTGGTCTAAAGAAGATTCTTCTGTCAGAGGCATCAAAAGATCCGAAAGTTTCGATAGAAGCCAAAACTTCTTTTAATCTGAATTTGAATAACTCAATGTTGGCTGGGTTTTTTAGAAAACTAATAATCTCAGGATTTAGTAAATTTTTAATGTCTGAAGAATTTAAAAGTTTTAAAATGTTGGAACTAAGTTCCAACATTTGTGTAGGGTTAAGGGTGTGTATCTTGTCTGCAGTGATACCCTTTTTCTTTAAGTCTTCAGCAATTTTATTTACAGAAGAGGCAAGATCAAAGACAGCTGCAAAATCATCACTTTTCTTAACAATGTCCACATAGGCCCAAAGGGATTTCATCATAAGGGCCGCTCGAAAGGCGAAGTCTTGTTGAGTGCACGAAGGGCAATCCCATAGAGCTGGGTTTTGAAGAGCGCTTTCATAGAGGAAGCTTGTGACAGAGCCCGAGCTTCCGCCAGCTATGCCATCGAAAAACCCAAAATGCTCAAGAACCCGAGATACGGAATTCATGTGTGCCATGATGAGTTCACCATTTCCGCGAATGGCCACACAAAGTTCTGGGTCAGCTTTTCTGAGCGTCATGGATTTTCGTTCAGGATTTGGATAGGCTGCACTTTGATTGGAAATAAACAATATAGAAAAAAATTGAAGTATAAAAATAGTTTTAAAAAAAGCCTTAGATAATTTCATATAATTTTTTATTGTCCTACACTACTAAAGTTTGCGTTTCGAGTTTGAGTTAAGGAGTGCTGACAAGCTCGGATGGGCTCGTTTCGTCTAATTTTGCGATACAATCGACTCAAGGCCTCGTTAAATAATATGGCTTTTTCAGTTGATATCTTTTTTATTCCTTTTTGCATTCGTGCTTCAAATCCAATTCGAACAAGCTCCAAATCGTTGATCTGGTTTTGGGCCGGCAGTAAAAGCCAATGCACATTGTAAACAGGATTGTTACGAGCTCCGTTGGCATTGCGATCCAGTACAGCTTGGTGAACAGATTGCGCTGCTGATACTAGCCAACGTTCTGCTTGATCCAATGTTTTAAAATTCAAATCTTTGTGCCAAATGCGATCCACAATCGAGACTGCTTTTGATCCCGACATAAGATTTTCACCTTGGTGGTTTTTTGAAAGAAATTCGTTGGGTAAATTTCGAATATCTTCAAAGAGTATCGTTTTACCTGTGGCGGGATCCTTGTCGAGTTTATAAAAGGCTTTTAAAAATTCAGGAACTTTGCGCTCTTCTAAATAGCGCTTGAGTGACCAAGAATCACTCACAATAGTTCCGTCAATAAGTTTGGCGTCAGTGGGTTTCCATCTTTCTTGATAAGTAGAATTTCTTCGCCAATCGCTTTGAATTTGTTCAGCGGCAACAACGTTAAGTGCATTCATTCCGGAGACCTTAACAATCGGGACATCGCTAATACCGTGATAATTATAAAGTTCAGGTTGCCCCGCTCTATCAACAGCATATTTGGTGAGTTCTCGGATGGAGGGTGGATTCTCATAGCCCAAATGCTTTAAAAGTCGATAAGCAGCTTTGGCAACCGCTGAAGGAGTTCTAAAACCACGATCCGGCATATATTTCAGCATATTAAAAACTGAATCAAAAAATCCCCATCTATTTTTATTGTCTACATTGGCCAAAAAACCTGGTGCACGATCGTAAAAATATCGAATGATAGTAGGATGTTCCATGTCGAGCCCTAATTCGTCGGCTCCACTTGTTAAATTTCCATCAAAGCGTCGAATCAATTCTAGACTTGCCAGTTCAGTTTGACGCTGAACTTCAAAGGGTTGGGGCGTGGCTGGTCCTCGTAGAATGTCACGTAAGAGGGAGTCTCGATCGGGAGTCAGTGCCGTTTCATGGAAGCATTCAAAGGAAATCACTCTTTCATGTTTTCTGTAGTTTCGTTCAACAATATTTTCTTTAGAAATTGCTTTAGGGTCAGTCGCGGCTAAGAGCTCTTTCATGAATCGATCTTGTTCTCGATAAATTTCCATTTTTTGAGCAAATGTTACGGCTCCTCGCTTTTGAGCTTTGCGTTTATCGTAACCCCAGGTTCTTCTCACATGGTTTCCATCGTGATGAAATCGATCTAAGGGAGAGTTGTGATGTCGATCTATTCGAGTCGTGGTGCTGGCAACATCAAGAATTCCAAGCGGTGCCACTCTAGTTCGCATTAGAAATTCAAATGAGGCTCCAACAGAGTCTGGAAATAGGACAATTTCAGGATCTGAGAGAAGATATGAAAATTGATATTTGTAACGATTGTAATGGTAAAGCTCAAGGAGTTTGGGCGTGTTTCCAATAACCCAAGAGAGTTCAACATCGTGCCAATTTATTCCCTTTGGGTATTTTAAACGTTCGCGAATGTCGAAAACAAGAGCGGCTCGTTCAAGTGCTTGTAGTGTTTTTCTATAAGGATAAGGTTTTTTAAAAGCTCCATAAATTCGTGATTCGGTACCCGAACCTTGAATTTCGGTAAGTTCTTTTATGGCATTTGTGCAAAGTTTATCAAAGGCTTTGTCTTGAGCTCGAAAATTTCTAATTTCATCTGTATCAAAATCTTTTAATAGTATTTTTACGGACTCTTCGAATTCAGGGAAGGAAGCAATTTCACCATATTTTTGAAGTCGCTCATGGAAAGTGGCGTAGGATTCAACTGGGTTCATGCCCATCGTTTTCCAACTAATAAGTTCTGGCGTGGATTGGTTTTTTACTTTTGGAAATAAAGTCTTTAAAGTTTCAAAAAAAGGAAACTGTGAAATTTTTTCATTCAAATCTGTTTTGAACCCTGTGATTTCTTGGACGAGATTTAGAAAGTGCGTCACTTCATCCATAGCTTCAAGGGTAGGTCGAAATGGAAAAGCTTCTTTAAAGGGTGGATCATAGGGGTAGTCTTCTACAACGACTTCAAACTTGAAATTCACATGGTATAGACTCGTTCGCACTCTTTCTCTGAGCATTTGAAGAGTTCGATCTCCTGCGACGGCATCTTTTAAGGCGGGAGAATCAATGATGTGAGCAATTTCAATCATGAGAGCTTTTGCTTCAGGGAGAGCGGTTAATTCACCTTCTCTTTGAAGACGGCTTAAAATATCTTCAGCATAAGATTGAATTGTGAAAACAAAGCTGAATGCGAAGATAAGTGAAGCTTTTAAAAAGTGAGATCTTATTAAAATTCTAGGAGTTCTTAATGAGTTCATGACGGATTCTCTTTCGGGGTTAATTGAAGAATTGGAGTACTAAGGGATTCTGAACAAAGTCCATCTCGTTTGAGTTCTCTCGCTTGGATTTCTAGAAAATTCTTTTTAAAAAATCCACCCACTAAACGAAATGCAAAATCAAGTGAGTCTTGGTAGCCTTCGGAAAAAAGTTTTCCTTTGAGTATGTAATCATAATGATGGCGGGTGTGCAGTAATTCCTCTATGACGTTGCGTTCGTTTTCAAAGGCATCTAAATTAATTTTTCCATCTTCGTCGGGTTTTAGGACTCTAAATCCGCTTTCATGCGTGAAGTGATAATACACCAACATCATCATTCTCTTCTTTTTGAGATCAGTTTCGGCAATCCACATGCGATTGAATTGCTGATTCACCTTTTCCCATTCTTCAGGGTTTCCCGGGATGGCAGGAGTGAGGTTAAAAAACGCATGAGCAAAATCGTGTTCTAAGAAATCCGCAGGGCCCGTAAAAATACGACCGTCAGCTGTGTTTTCATTTAATGAGTGAGAAATAAGTCCGAAAATTGAGAGTTTTTGACCGTATATAAAACTCACTCCAGCTAAATTTATAGACTCGTTGAGAGCGACAAAGGCTTCCTCGGGATACTTAAGTCCAAAAGTTCTAGCATCACTTCTTTCTAGGCCAAAGCGTTCAAAAGCCTCATCGCTTGGAAAAGGAATATTTTTATATCTACGAACGTCGTTGAATTCTGGTCTAGAAAATAGAGCCATAAGATTTGTGAATTCAAAGATTGAAATATCTGAATTCATGTCGATGTCTTGAAAAATTTTTAGAGCTTCACGAATTCCCTTTATGGCCTCTTCGCGGCTTTGTGTTGCTGTATTAAAAAAGGGAACGGCCCAGGTGTCCACATAGAGTGTTTTTTCTCCAGCTAAATCCATGAGTCGTTGTTCTTCTTGTGTGGGTAGAGTTTTAAGAAGTTTTCCTTTGGGGCCAACGAAGTTTTCAATAAAGTCTTTAGAATCTTTATAGTCAGCTACAAAGCCTTGAGCTTTGTGAACTTCAATGAGTCGATTGAGTTCCTTTATTAAAGTGATATTTTCTGGGTCATGACGGAGTAAGTCTCTGATTCGCGCAGTGTGCACGATTAAATCGGCTTCTCGTTCAAGCTGGTGCTTTTTTATTCTGCTGAGTTTGGCATCAAAAATTTCATTAAAGTTTGAGAGGTAATTCGATAGATCCTCTCGCATCCAAAGAATCATCTTCTTGTATTTTTCACCTATAAAAACCTCTTTAGCTATTTCGATGGCTTTGGCTGTGGGTTTTTTTATTTTTAATTGGCGAGCCACTGAGATGTCTTCACTGGTGGGATGTAGAAGCTGAGTTTCTGGGCTTGAGTGGATTGAAGAAAATGGAGACAAACATATAAGAGAGAAAAATAACTTTGCGAAAATTTCATAAGATTTTATTGATAGCAATTTTCGCACCGCGCAAAGCTATCTTAGGGGATCTTTAAACGCAAGAAATTTATAATAGATTTTTAGATAAAGTCGAGTCTAAGGAGCCCCGGATTCATGCATCGACTCTATTAAGGCATCAAGGCTTTTAATGTCAAAGTGATCTCTTATCTCAGGGTCAGTCGCGGTTAATATATTATAAATCTTCTCTTCATATTCCTTAAAAAAATTAATCATTCTAAGTTTTTCGGGATCTTTTCGATACGCTAAATAATCTGGAATCTTAAGGCCTAGGAATATCTTCTTATGAAAAGATTTGGCTAAAGTGTAAAAGTCGAAATTATAAGGGATATTTAAGAGATCTTTTTTTCCTAAGGATTGGGGGCGAATGTTCGGAGGAATGTATTCGGCCTCATAGTGAATAGTGGTGGGGATTATGGCTTTGCCTTTTTTAGGTCGATAAATGGCACCTGCAAAATCAATGATTCGAACGCTTCCATCTGGGCACAGAACGGAATTGGCGCCTTTGGCGTCCATGTGGAGCGTTTCTGTTTTGTGGAGTGTTTGATAGGCTTCAAAGGTTTTGCGAAATAAGATTAATGCTTCTTTAAATTTTGATTCGTTAGACAGGCTTTGATTAGTTTCAATTTCCTTTAATTTATGAAGAACAGAATCTCCCTCTATGAATTCTGATTCCCATACTTTTTTGGTTCCATTGTATTTAAATCCATATGTTTTGGGTGTTACTTTGGCGAGTCTAGGGTGATCTTTTCGTATTTGTTTGAGGACTTTGTCTTGATGCTTTAGGGATTCCCATCTTTCATCTTGCATGGGCGCGCCATCCATAGGTCTTCGATGGGCCACAATTTCGGAATCAGAGAGGCGTCTAACAACAACTACTTCAAAAATGTTTCCCTTGTGAGATTTTTCCTCTGATTCAGTTCCTAGTTTTCGATAGTTTTCGATGCCAGGCGTAGGAAATCTTTCGGTGCTTGCTTGGGCAATTTGAACAAGTGATCTTATGCATATATCTAGAACGGCATAACTCTTCAGGCTCGTTAAAAGAGCTAAGGAAACTAAGACTTTGATGGAAAATTTCACTTTAATTAAATTATATCCTCTTCCGATTTTTTCTTGTCATAAGTTTTTAGCATGAGTGTTTGTTTTTTGACGTCTATCTTTAGTTTGATTTTCGTTTGAATTTAATAATTTAAATTACATTGATGCTATTAATTTTAATGAAACTAATCCGAAGATAATATTGAGGTTTTGATTTCTAATGTTTAACATTTTAATCGTCGATGATGAGCCAGATTTGCTGGATATATTGGCTGATGAGTTAGAAGCTTTAGGAAAGTCGACTATTGTTAAAGCCAGCGATGGGCTCGATGCCTATCGAAAAGCTCGAAATCAACCTTTCGATTTAATTTGTACAGATTATAAAATGCCTCGTCTGACAGGTGGAGCTCTTATTCGAGCCTTGCGAGAGGCAAAATTTAATTCAAAAACACCTGTAATCGTTATATCGGGCTTTCCCGATGAGGCTCGTTTTGAAATTGAACGAGATGGTCATATGTCGAATGTGACCATTGTATCGAAACCCTATAAACCTGATGATCTCTTAGACATTTGTCGTAAATCTTTAGCCGCTTATAAACCTGAGTCAGAAACTAAAAAGTCTGATTCTGAAAATAAAGTTAAGCTAGATGTCGAATTTGTAAATCCGTTTTTAGAAGCGACTATAGAAACTGTAAAAAGCATGTGCCAAGTCCCCGACATAAAAGTCGATAAAACTTTTGTTCTAAAAGGGGATGAAAATTTAAAGGTAGACATCTCAGGTGTATTGTCGATCGTGGCCCCTAAATTTATGGGAACAATTTATATTTCATTTCCAAAAGATACATTCTTGTCTCTGACTTCGAAAATGTTGGGTACTGAATTTAAAGAAATCACACCAGAGATTTCAGATGCGGCCGCTGAATTAACAAATATTATTTATAGCAATGCGAAAGGTGCTCTTAATAAAAAAAATCTTCAAATGGAAAAGGCTATTCCTTCGGTGGTGAATGGCGCGGGACATTCAGTCAATTCTCGAGACTCCTCGGCTTCCGTTGTGACTCAATTCAGTTGTAGTTCTGGAATTTTTTATGTGAGTCTTGGGCTAAATAATAAGTAGTTAATTAGAGAAAACGGATCAACCGCCTTTGCGAAGTTTCTTGTGAATATTAGCCAAGGTTTTTTCGTAAATGATTTTCTTTTGAGCGGCATCAATAGCCATATAGCTAAATATTCTATCAACAATATTTCCCTGATGTCTTCGTTCGTGAACTTCGCGATGATTCTGGGCTGCTTCCATGAGTGCATCTGGTATATTCGATGGGTTGTTAAGTAGTTCTTGTCGCTTTAAAATTTGAAAAACGTCGACGGCAAGGGATAAAATTTTAACGAGGTCTGGTAATGATTTTGTTCGAGTGCCTCGAGGAAATCCTTCCCCGTTGTTGTATTCATGGTGATTTAAAATCATTTGGAGACCGGTTTCGGAAAGATCAGGAAGTTTCATTGTAGCCATAAGGTTGGCTTTGGCAGGGTGCTGCATGTAAAGCTTTAAAAATCCTGAAGGCCAACCTTCGGGATTTTTATAATATTCCTCAATGTCATCTTTTCTAAAATCTAAGAGGTTGATGTCCATAAACATCGAGGCCCCCTGAATGTCTATCATGGCTCTTTTGGAACTGTAACCATTGGCGAGACCAAATAAGGTGGTCAACGATCTAATGGCGTAGGAGTCTTCCATTCGAGAAAGGTCTTTAAATTGTTTTAAAATATTATCTTCAAATGATTTTGTATCACTGAGTATGTTTTCGGTAATTTCATGGACGATGCTTCCGAGTTTCTTGATTTGACTCTCGGATGGGTTGTTGTCTTCGAGTAGGTCTAAGTAAAGATCGGTGATGAGCTCTTGGGTTTCGGCGCCAAGTTTATTAGGGTCGTCATCTTTGGCGTTAATTGTAGCGTTTAAAGTTTTTTTTCTGTTTTTTTTGAGTTTGTCTTTTGATCCATAGAGCTTTGGGTCGGGGTGAAGATAAAGTTTTTTCATCTTTTCTTCGTCAAGCTTCTCACCTTCATGAACGAATAAAACGTATCTATCCAAAGTAGGAATTCGAACATAAAGATCGGCAATAACATTACCTTTAGGATCGGTGGGGACTTGTGAGACCGCCATAACCTGGAGCCCTGTTTGAGTTGTTAGGCCCGCCTGGCGTTTGGACATATTATGATTCTAAGGGGTGACTTTGAGCTAGGGAAGGGCGTGGCTCCTTATTTTTTAAAATCGGCCCTAAAATCAGATAGATTGTGAAAGAACTTTTATTTAATTTTAAGTCGATTCCAATTTATTTCTATAAGATTCTCCTTTCTATGAAATTGAAATACCGACAGTTTTTATTTGCTTTGACCTTTTTTAGCTTGAGTTGCTTAGGCGCAGAAAATCCTTGGGAGGGGCATTCTGATTTTGAGGGGCTCAATCAAAAAATCAATCTTTCCTTTCCACTAAAAGGCAAAAGCCTTCGTATTGTGTCGGATTTAATTTCCTATGAGGGATACAAGGGAAATGTGTCTTCACGAGAAGAGATTGGAAATGAACTATTTTGTGATTTTCAACTTAAAGAAGATCATATGAAGAAAGTTTTAATTAAAGGGGGTCGAGAACTTTTGGTGGAAAATGTAGAGGGGTATTTAGCTAGCGATTTGGAAATTTCTAGAGTGGGAGTTATTTTTAAGTTTGCTGAAAAAACTCTTCAAGGTGAGAAAAATCCCTTTGATTTTCTGATCTGCATACGCAATCAGCAGCGGGATCAAATTCCCCAAGGCTGGACCCTTGAGAGAGAGGCATTTTTTGATCGTGATGAGATAGTGGCCTTAGTGTCTAAAAAAATTGATTTTAATTAAAGTTTAAATAATTACATATACTTATGTTCATTAATTGAAACTTGTGTATTGGTCTTTGATTGATGCACTTCAAATGAAGTTATATTCGCATTGACCCAGATGGCTCAATGCGTTACAAGATACCGCCATCTGTATATTTATAAGGAGTGCCTCGTATGCGTAAACCCCTACCTACATTAATAACTGCAGCTTTGTTTCTAACTTCGGTGATTTCATATTCCGCCACAATTGGTGGTGGCTTAGCCCCAGTGTCGGGTGTGCTAGGTGTGACTCCTGGTGAATTTAGTTTCAAGCAATATGATCAGGGTGAGTTAGAAAAATACGCAGCTCAAATTGCCCGTGAACGTGGCGATGCCGATAAAGATTACTTCCTTCAATCAGTTCAAAAAATTAATTCACAATTTACAGATCACGTGCGCAGTACAATCCTCTCAAGCGATGGTTTAAAGCAAATGAGCAACAGAGCTTATAAGGTTCCTGCTGAATGGACTGCGGCTGATGAATATCTTTCAGCGATTGATCGTTATAATGTTTCTAAAACAGCATTGTTAGGAACTATTGCTTCATTAAAAGCCTACGGAGAGCAAGCACTTCAAGAGAGTGAAAGCGTGCTTCCCGATGCTACCATTGTAAAAATTCGTGGATACGGACAAATCAACTTTGAGCCCGTCGTTCAAAATTATATTTCTGAAATTAGCCGTATCGAAGAGACTCTTAAAAATTTAAAACTCAATTTGAAATTAGCGGATGGCTCTGAATTGGCTCTTCCACCTGGAAGCAAGCGTTCTTTGGATCCTTCCATTACTGCGACTGCGATTTCGATTGATCCTAAAACTTTGGCGGATTGGCGTTTACAGTCTCAAAGACTACGCCGATGGAGCCCAGGCGAAGATAAGCCTGTAATAGACGCTTACACTAACTACGCTCGTCGTATGGTAGGCAAACTTTTAACTCTTTACGGAACTACTGAGCGTTTCCGTTTTCATTCTCCTGAATACAAAGCTGAAAAAGCTAAGTTAGAAAATGAAGTGGCTGAAATTTTCTGGAGCCGTTCTTATATCCGTGCTCGTTACGGTTTACAGTTAGGTGCCATTCAAACAGCTTATACAAAAAGAATTGCTAATCTTGATGTGTTTTTCACGAAGTCTGAAGACCTTGCTAAATTTCGCGAAGAAAATGCATGGACTGCAGAAGATTTAGCATCGGCTCGTCAAAACTTTCGTTTAGCTCTTGATGTGGCTAAAGATCGTAGCATTTTGGCTGAAACTGGAGAAGGCTGGGGAATGATCAACAGCACTCTTCAAAAAGCTAATTACTTCTTTACTTGGGTTGGCGGTAAGCATGAACTTGCTGACAGCGCTCGAGTCGTGCTTGAAATGATGGCCGCTGATCTTTACGAAGAAATGCTAGTGGTTCAACCAGGAGCACTCGCTATCGTTCAATCTAATTATAAGAGCCGTTATTATATCAACGACGAAGCTAAAGCTAAAATCGTTGAAATGGCTAAGCGTTTTGATCCTAAATCTTGGGCATCAGACGAAGCGAGTGAAGATCCTTTAGCGGATCTTGGTAAAATCGAAGTTGGTGCTGGTGATGGTTTCACTGCAACAGGTGGATTGGCTCAAGTATTCGCCGACGTGTTAGTAAAATGTCAGCAAAAAGAAGAAGTTGATTTGCCTCGGGCTCTTCAATTCGAACGTAATATCCGTATTGCTATGATGGGCGTAAAAAACACTCGTGGCAAAGACGCGACTAACGGCCTTCGATAATAGTTCTACTAGTTCTAATTTCTGACTCTCTCGAGGAGATTGGCTTATGTTGAATCGAAATGGGCTAGGGTTTTTAACCCTAGCCTTTTTAACCCTTCCGCTTCAGGCAGCTGATAATATTTGTTCTACTCATAGTCGCGCTTCTGGAAATATCCGCGGAGCTTGCGGCGATCGCACTCTTCCTGCAAATAAAACAAGAAATCTTCATAGAAATAGTGTTCGTCTTGAGTGCTCTTCCGAAGTGGATCATTTCATGCGATCACCCGAACCTTTTTCATTTAAGGATTCTACACAAAAGGCCACTATTGATGAATGGCTCTGGCTTGAAGAAGAAGGCGATAGAGTTAAAATGCAGAATTGGCGTCATGCGCATTCTAAGATTCCGATGTGGAAAGGTACAATTCCATACGACACTATTGAAAAATGGACCTGGGAAGATTGTGTTTTGGGCTACGACTTAAGTTGCCCTGAGCACACTCGATATGTTCAGAAACCTGTATACAATGACAAAGGAAAGCAGACTGGGACTAAAACTGTTGCTGAAAAATACCGTCCCGCTTGTTATCACGATGAAAATCAAAGTGAATCGCGCCATTGCTCTAGTGAGCAAATGCTTTTTGATTCTGAATTTATTAGACCTTCCGTAGATAAAAATACGGTTGCTGTGGATAGTGAAGGAAATCAATTTCCTGGCTATACATGGAATCCTTCATCGCCTGATTATTATGACGTCATACCAAGCAAATATGATTTGTTGCCTGGTGAAGTTGAAGACGTTCAAATTTATTCCAACGCATCATTATCAACGACCATTGCTCCTACTGTGAAAATTGGGGATGCGTGGAATACTTATAATTTCCGAATCAGTTTAGTGGGTCATGGCGCTTCGACATCTTGTGAAATGCGTCGATACTACAATAAACCCGATCTTCATTTGAAAGTTCGAGTGCTTACTGAAAAAAGAATGCTGGGTAAGAAAACTCCTAACGCTTTTAGAGCCTACGGTTTAGATTCTGAGGGAAATCATACTCCCCCTTTGAATTTTAATTTGGAAACTAACTCTAAAGGAAAAGAAATTCGAACTAATCCCTATCAATTAAGTTTGGTGGATACGAGTTCCTTTGTTGTTGAAGCCATGGCTCGCCAAAGTCGTAAGTCATCAGCTGATAGAGAGCTTGAAAAAGCCGCTAATGGAGAAGGTTCGAGTACAACAAAAGCTGAGAAAAAAGAATTGGCCGAGCAAAGTGAAAAGCGTGGTTTTTATAAGGACACTAGAATTCGTGTAAAACTTATAGAGGTTAAAGGAATGCTCGTTCGCGACATTCGTTTGGATAAACTTTATACAAACAGCGCCGATGCGACTCGTGGAAGTTTTTATTTAATTCCCTTGGAAGAGGGAGCAGATAGTCTTTATAAAATTATGGGTTTTGAGCATCATTTAAAGCCCAGTCAAAATTACAAAATATCAGTGGCTATGTATAACCATGGCGTGCCTTTCTATAAAAAGGAAGGAACTGGTATTGATGCGCTTGAAGGATGGTATAGCGATGAATTGCCAATGCCTTTCACGACGCATACGGAAATGAAAGATAAGCGCGGTTTTGTGGAGCGCTATGTGATTGATCATGCCAATGCGACGACTTCAGAAAAATGGAAAGACATTTGGTCGTTAATCACTTTTGAGTGGTTGAGGAACTGAGGATGAATATGAAAAATTATTTTATTTTGAGTTCTCTGATTTTGTTAAATGCTTCATTGCAGTCTAAAAGTATCGAAGACTATCGAAGCGCTTATCCTTCTAATGAAAAGCCTTCTAGTTTTAGTTCACCCTCGGATTCCATGAGAGAATTGTTGGGGACAAGTTCCAGCAATCTGACGGCCATTGAGCAAGTTTCGAAATTAAAAGATCAAGGTCTTTCCCAGCGTAAAAGCCATGTTTCCAGCTTTGTTCGTCAAAGTCTTCTCGAGAAAGCTCGAGAGTTTATGATTAAGGATCAATTTGACACTCCCCAACTTTTTGAACCCTCCACGACATTGACCATGGAGCAAGTTGAAGAGAAGATTCGAGCTAAATCTACGGCTTTTTGTAGAGAAAATATACTTCCTCAGTTGGACACACTCATTAAAGAATATCTTTTGCAATCAGATGATGGAAGCGCTTCCCAAGCTCTTAAAGAAGTGTCACCCAACAAAAATAAAATTATTTTAACTTTTGTGAATTATTTAAATGAGCATGCATCAGCCGGGGGAGCTAAAAAAGCTCTGGCACTGGTATTAGGTGGTCTTCAAGACGTTGAAATTGAAAATGCCACCTTGTCCCGATTAATTTTCAAAACACCCACAAATACTGTTTTGAAGTTAAGTCTTCCTATGTTGATTTCCGCTCGAACAGGCGAAGATTATTATTTTGTTCAAATGCTTTCTTGTTTTCAGGGTTTGGTGAATGAAAAGAAAGTGGCTTTAGAAAAAGACATTAAAGATGGAAAATCTAATAATTTTAAAGATCGTGATTTGTATGCAAAAATTGCTTCTGATTTTTCTCAAAGAACAATAGGTGCTGAAGCCGTTTATTCGCGTTTATCGATTCTTTCTAAGGCTCAGATTAATGCTCTTATTGATTTGTTTTTAGTCTTTAATAAAGGGGCTTACGCTACGGCTGAAGAATGGGATTTGTTGAAAATGCAAATTATCGAAAAAACGCAGCCATTGTCGCAGAAAGTGTCTTTGGCCGAAGAGCAATTGCGGCTCAATTCTGCCGACACTAAACTTCAGGAAGCCTTGAAGTCTGCTCAAGCAGAGTATTCATCTGTTCAATATATGCTGGCAGATTATAGTTTTTTTAATGAGTCCCTTGATGCTTTCTATCGATTGGAAAATACATTGCAACAAGAAAAAGATAGAGCAGCCCTTAAGAAGGAAAAACCCTAATGAAACGTTGTATACTTCTTTTTGGACTTTTTTTCTTTCCATTGATTTCTCTAAAGGCTGCCAGCGTTGCCGATTACAAATCGCAAATGGAAGCACTTAAAAGTGAGATCGAAGCAGAAAGAAAGGCGAAGCCACTTTTTAACTTGCCCTCATTTTTAGGAAGCGTTCAGGAATATTTTCGTGAGCTTTCTGTTGATGAAAATAATTTAACTTTTCGCGATTATAAACGAATGCGAGAGGGCTATAAAAAAGCTTATCAACTTGTATTGGAAATTGCTTCTGATAATGAGCTCTCTGAAATGCAAAAGTTTGAAGCCCTTGAATATGTTTCGAACACTTTAGGTGAGTCTATTGAAAAACTCACAAAACCCTATGTCGATGCTGAAATGCCTCCAGAAATCTCTCGAGGCCGCGATGAAAATCCTTTCGCCTATGCGGGTCGATGGATATGGACTAAATTTTTATATGCTGTGAGTTTCACGTCTCGAGATGTGACCACTTGGGTGAATCCTACGGATGGGCGAGGAAATTGGTCTATGGATAATTTCTCTCGAAATGCCGTTGAAGGTTGGGGAAATATCAAGCGATCAAGATTTTTAAAACAAACTTCTAAGGATTTTGGAAGAATTTATTCAGTCGAACTTAAAAACGCCAAAAACGATAAAGCTTACAATGCTCGTATGGCCGCTTTAATAAATTTAGTTCAAAAATATTATGAACAAGATATTGAACCCATGAAGTATGGCAAAGCTCATCGTGCGGTTGGTCTTTTTTATCTTTTTATGGCTTATGGTTATTGGTATTTCTTTCCCTATCACGACGTTGTCGCTGATTTGCCTCCGTTTTACGGTGAACGAACAAAGTTAACTGGAATTATGAGCGTAGCCTTAGGGGCTGCTGCTTGGACGGTTCTCTACGCTACTCGTCAGGGAAATTCTGGAGCGGGTTTTTACAGCAGTTTAAGCAAATTGATGCGGACTAATGAGAAGGTCCTTAAAAGCTTACCTCTGAAGTCTGAGGAGAGGGAACTCTGCGAAAAACTTCTTACGACAAGCGCAGAGCCTTAAGATCTTCTTGCGTGCACTCAATACAAGATTTTTTAAGTGACCTCGTGCCTTGACTTCGAATCACGCTCACGTTGAAATAAATACTTAGAGGTACAGCTGAGTTAATGCGTAAAACCTTTGTCCTAGATACAAACGTTCTCCTCTTTGACGCCCAAGCCATATTTAAATTTGGTGACAATGACGTTGTTATACCTATTACAGTCATTGAGGAAATTGATCGTTTTAAGAAAGATCTCAACGAAAACGGTCGTAATGCTCGTCATTTTAGCCGAATGATGGATGAGCTTCGGCGCAAAGGTGGAAGTCTTTCTCAGGGCGTAAAACTTGAGAAGGGCTCTTTACGAGTCGACCTTATTCAGGGTGATAGTGATTTACCTTCTGAACTTATTCACGATAAAGCGGATAATAGAATTTTAGCGGTGGCCTATCATGAGCTTAAGTCTTTGGGGCCCGATAAAGTCGTTTTTATTACTAAAGATACTAATCTACGTATCAAAGCAGATGCTTTAGGAATTCCTGCGGATGATTACGAAGCTACTAAAGTTTCTATTGAAGAGCTTTACTCTGGAATGGGAGTTTTTGATGTTGATGAGCAATCTATAGAGTCTTTTTATAATGATAAGAAACTCGAGATTGATGGACAGGATCTCTATCCTAACCAGTTTGTAGTCTTGAGAGATAAGCTCAATCCTTCGCACTCTGCTATTGGTCGTTATGATGTCAGGCAGGGAGCTGTTATTCCACTGCTTAAATTTCCAGAAGGTATCTGGGGATTGCACCCTAAAAACGTTGAGCAAAGCTTTGCGATGGATGTTTTGCTTAACGACGATATTCAATTGGTGACTCTAGTGGGTAAGGCTGGAACTGGTAAAACTTTGCTGGCTTTGGCCGCAGGTCTTCAAAAAACCTTAGATGAAGGTCGTTACCAAAGACTATTATGCTCACGGCCTATTTTCCCTATGGGTAAAGATGTGGGTTATCTACCTGGCGATATAGAACAAAAACTAAATCCTTGGATGCAGCCCATTTTTGATAATCTTGAGTTTTTAATGGGCGGTGCTGAAGGCAAGAGAAATCGCGGTGGGATCACTCGGGGAATGCATGAATTGATTAACCAAGGAATGCTTCACATCGAGCCGTTAACTTATATTCGGGGGCGATCTATCCCGAATCAGTATTTAATAGTGGATGAGGCTCAAAACCTAACGCCCCATGAAATAAAAACAATTTTAACGCGCGCTGGGGATAATACTAAAGTGATTCTCACTGGGGATTGTTATCAAATTGATAATCCCTACGTAGATAGTTCTAGTAATGGTTTGGCGTATGTGGTGGAGCGTATGAAGGGCGAGGAGATATCTGGCCACGTGACTCTTGTTAAAGGAGAGCGCTCGGCACTGGCGGAACTTTCTTCGAACCTGCTATAGTATCTTTGTGATCGAGAATCGCCGTTTTTACAGGATACCGTTTTTTGCCAAAATTCTTTTGGGGACTGCGGATAAAGTCTATTCCGCAAATTGCGTGAATCTTTCACAGGGTGGCGTTTTTATTTCTCTACTCCAGGTAGAGGAATTTCGAAGAGATATGCCTTGTTATGCGGTTATTGGGCTTGGTCCCAATATTCCACCTATTACATTTGAATCTTCAATTAAGCGCTTAGCGCTTCCATCTCCAAATCCCGAAAAGCTCTATGGATTGGGCTTGTCTTTTGATAAGGGTTCGCAGGCAAGTCGAGACTTGCTCAATGATTATTTGGACGATGTAAAAGACAATTACGAACTCCTAGGAACATTGTTGGGTCAAGGTGAACCCGATATCCGTTCTTTAAAACCCATATTTTCAGAATTATTTCTTCCTCACTTTGTAGATTTGGCGCAGCTCAAAACTTATGTTGATAGAGTTCTTAAAAGTATAGAAATGATTGATCAGCAACATTCCATGCCACAACAGAACAATGCGTCTAGTTAATGTTCTACTAGTCTTCTTTTTATTGGTGAATATTTTTTATTTCCAAAAGGGCGGTTCAAATCCTGCTTCTCGATTGGGAACTTTGGCTGCAATGACGGAATATCATAGTTTCGAAACAAGCCCATTTAAAAAATGGACTGCGGATTGGTCCATTCGAGAAGGACATTATTATTCCAATAAAGCACCCGGTCCAATGTTATTGGGGTGGCCCCTTTATAAAGTTTGGGAAATTTTTCGAGTTCAAGCAGTTTCTGTAGAGGAGCGGAATGAACGACGACTTCAGCTTCAAGATGAAATTTCTTTTATACTTTCCATTATACTTCAATGTATCCCTTTAATCTTTTTATTAAATTACTTTTTTAAAAAGGAATTAACTAGAAAAACGAATTCATTAGCCCAAAGTGTTTTTTTTATAATGGCGATTTGCTTTGGCTCTACTGGATCTTTCTTTTTTAATAGCTACTTTGGACATGCTTTTGCTGTGATAAGTGTTTTGGGCTTTTTGATTTATTGGAGAGAAAAACAATTTTTTCTAAGTGGATTTTTTCTGGCTTTAGGTGTGCTCAGTGACTACGGATCCATATTTATGATTCCAGCCGCCTTAGTGGCGCAAATATTTTCGAAGAAAACTCAGCCCTGGAAAAACTTTATTCTTCCTTTCTTTAAGGGGACGTTTATTCCTTTACTGCTTTGGTGTTTTTATCACACGATTTGTTTTGGCAATCCCTGGACCATAGCCAATAAATATCAAAATCCGGTTTTTCAGGATCTTCTGAATCAAGGACCTCAGCTGTGGGGTATTTTTAGTTACCCTAGTTGGGAAACAACTCGTAATCTTTTATGGGGTTCAACTCGAGGTATTTTACAAACTCAGTCTTGGGTTTTGCTAACGATTCCCGCACTTTTATATTTATTGTTTGTTAAGAAAAAAAATTCTTTTGAAGTTATTTTTTCATTATGCTTTTTTATGGGGCTCTTTTATATGAACATTTCATTTGGGGGTTGGCATGGTGGGGCCTCTCCTGGAGCTCGATATCTTTCTGCCGGAATAGCTTCTTTGGCCTTGGCTCTTTGGTTAGAGTGGGGAAATCTCTCGGCGCATTTTATAAAAATATTATGGGGCTCAATTAGTGTTTCATTGATTTTTTATCTTCCTTTATATAAAAGATAATTTCTCTAATATTACCTAAATCACTCTTAACAACATTTAATAGATCTTTAGTATACCATTTATGATCATTAGAAGTAATGATAG
>JAGNHS010000078.1 GCA_018001635.1 Pseudomonadota bacterium
GCGAACAGCAGCCGTATATTTCAGCTTTAAAGAAAGGCCTCCAACCATGGTTCGCCATCGATAAAAGCTAATAAGATAATTTCCAAATATAATTAAAACGCATAGAAGGGCTCTAGAGGGTTGTTTTAAAAAAACACCCAAGTCGTTTAGAGAAATTTTACCGCTTTTCAAGAGTAGCGTTAAAATCCCAATAGCAAAGGTCCATTTAGCCAGAGCAATAAAACGTTCTTTCCACTTTTTATTCATTTGAAATTCCTGCTTTGCCTCAATATGCTAGACCTTCATTAATCATGAAGCAAGGAAGCGTACTCATAACAGGAGCTGCAGGATTTTTAGGCAGTCACCTTTGTGAAAAACTACTCACTGAAGGACATCACGTCATTGGAATCGACAATTTCATTACTGGTGGCAGACAAAACGTAGACTTCATAAAAAGCCTTCCAGAAGCCAATGAAAAATGGAACTTTATAGAACACGACGTCTCGACTCCATGGCCTGAGATTAAGTTAAACAAAGCCCTAACTCACTGTTTTCACTTTGCATCACCCGCGTCTCCCCCGCTCTATCAAAAGAATCCTTTTGAAACCATTTGGGCCAATACCACAGGGCTCTACAACGCACTCACTTTCTCACACCAACATAATGCTCGCCTTATTTTTGCTTCAACAAGTGAGATTTATGGAAATCCCTCCATCAGCCCACAACCAGAAAGTTACTGGGGTAACACCAATAGCTACGGACCACGCTCTTGTTATGACGAAGCCAAAAGACTTGGTGAAAGTATTATTTGGTCTTTCAACCAACAATATGGAACTAAACATGGTCTCGTAAGAATTTTTAACACTTATGGCCCAAGAATGAATCCCGACGATGGTCGCGTGATTATCAATTTCTTGGTTCAATTTCTTAGAAAAACTCCATTGACCGTTTACGGTAACGGTCATCAAACACGAAGCTTTTGTTATATTGATGACCTTATTGAAGGGGTCCTCTCCTATGCCTTTACTGAAATTTGTGAACCCGTAAACATCGGCAATGACTTTGAAATGAAAATTATTGATGTCGTTGAAACTCTAAAGGACATGTTTCCAGCCGACACTATCGAAGTTGTTCACTCTGACTTGCCCCAAGACGACCCTCTTCAAAGAAGACCCGATCTTCAAAAAGCTGAACGTCTATTAGGATGGAGACCCAAAGTCAGTCTTCGAGAGGGCCTTGAAAAAATGATTACTTGGCTGAGAGACGACATCGGAATCACATGAGCCTTAGAATTGTCTCTGTTCTCTATAACAACAGAGACACTCTTATTGATTTTTTAGATTCCCTAGAGCGCCATGTAGAGTTTTCAACAGAAATAGTTCTCTGGGATAACGCAAATGACTCCAAATATGTTGATGAGTATTTAAAAAATCATCCTCAATACCCTCATAAAATTATTTTAAAGGGCCATGAAGGAAACCTTGGTTTTTCGAAAGCCGCCAATAAAGCCGCTCAGCTGAAAAGCTCCCTAGATCCAAGCGGTATTCTTTTCTTAAATCCCGACGGCTTTCTCGCTAGCCCAATAACCAAAAAAATTTTCGATGAGATGCTAAAGCTAAACGCTCTTATCGGCCTAAGAGTCTTCAATGACGCCACTAAAAACGCTCGGCAAGCAAGCGCCCGTAATTTTCCTGGAAGCTTAACGGCCTTATTTGGAAGAGAAGGTTATATAAGCAGACTTTGGCCCCAAAACCCATGGAGTCGAAAATTCTTAAAATCTGACATCGACCCAAATAAAATTCAAAAGGTTGATTGGGTCAGCGGTTGCGCTCTTTTTTGTCCGGCTTCATTATGGAGAAATCTCCATGGGTTTGATGAAAACTATTTTCTATACGTAGAAGACGTTGATTTAGGCCGAAAAGCACAAGAACAAAATATTCCGGTAATTTATTTTCCTAAAATTGATGTCGTTCACACTATCAAAGGATCTTCTGAGGGACACAGTCTTTGGCCCGACATATACCATCATCAGGGAATGTGGAAATTCTATTTAAAATGGGCCGGCCCTAAAAAATACATTTGCGCTCCCTTTGTGGCTCTTGGAATTATTTTTCGATTTTGCCTCAGGAGATTCATTTAATGAAAGCACCTGCCCCCCTTATATTACTCAGCACTTATAATGGGGAAAAGTGGATTAACGAAGTTCTTGAAAGCCTCAAACAGCAAAGTCTTAAAAATTGGACTCTATTAGTTAGAGACGACGGATCTAAAGACAAAACTGTAGATATTTTAAAAAATTTCTCAAAAAATGATTCCAGATTAATTCTCGTCGAAGATGCCTTAGGCAATTTGGGCCCCACTCAAAGTTTTTCAAAACTTTTAGAGCTGTCCCTAAGCTATCCACAAGAGCATGTGTTTTTTTGCGACCAAGACGACATTTGGTTAAGCCATAAACTTGAATCACTTTCAAAAACTTTAAATGAATATGAATTCACACTTGGAAGAGAAACACCTATTTTGCTGCATAGTCAGCTCAAAACAATAGACGACAAGGGCCATACACTAAACGTTTCCTATCATAATCAAATGAACTTTGACCCTGAAGTTTCTCAAGAAAAACTCTCACATCTTCTTGTTCAAAATTTTGTAGTTGGATGCAGTAGCGCCATCAATAAAAGTTTGGCTAAAATTGCCAGCCCAATACCTAGGCATGCCCTCATGCATGACTGGTGGTGTGCCTTAATAGCCTGTACTCTAGGAAAAATTGTTTTTGTAGACGAAGCCCTGACCTTGTATCGAGTTCATTCAGGCAACGCCTCTGGCGCTGGTAAAAAAAATAGAATATTAGATTTTTTTAAAAAACCTCAAAAATATTTTGAGCTCATAGATCAAAGAATTACCCAAGCCAAAGAATTAAGCCAAAGACTTCAGTCCAGAACTATAGATAATAAAAATCCAAAGATTTTTTATTTAAACACTTTCATAAAAACTCTAGAAGATAAAAGTTTAAACGCCTTTTTTAAAAGCCGAAACTTAGGACTTCAAATGCAAGGACTTGATCGTAGCTTATTCTTCTACGTCACACTCCTGCTAAGGTCTCTTCGTTCCAATAAAAACTAATCTTCTACTTAAGCGGCGTCGGCGACTTGTCTATTCTTGTCGCCGCTACCGCTTGGAGAAGCTTTCGCTTTTACACTTTGACGTTTCTTGAAGGGTGAGCGCTCTAAAGCTAACTCTAAAACTTCGCGAACATCAGAAACTGATTTGAATTCCACGTTGGCTTTCACTTCTTCAGGAACATCAACGAGATCTTTAACGTTTCGTTCTGGAATCACTACTGTGGTGCAACCATGTCGGTGAGCCGCAAGTGATTTCTCTTTCAATCCACCTATGGGCAAGACTTTTCCTCGTAGGGAAATTTCACCAGTCATGGCCACGTCTCTTCTCACGGGTATTCCGGTAAGCAAGCTAACAATAGCCGTTGTGATTGTAATCCCTGCACTGGGTCCATCTTTCGGAACCGCTCCAGAAGGAAAGTGAATGTGGAGTTCATTTTTAGAAAACCACTCAGGATCAATATTGAGATCTTTTCCATTCGCGCGAATCCAAGAAGTTGCCGCTTGGCAAGATTCTTTCATCACATCTCCTAAGGATCCTGTGAATTGTACTCTTGAATCACCCTTCATTGAAGTGACCTCAACTTCAAGAACATCTCCACCAAGAGAAGTCCAAGCCAAGCCTGTACAAACACCCACTTCGTTTCTTTCACGAAGATCAGTGGGGAGGAATCTAGGTGGCCCTAAAAACTCTTCCACTTTAGGTTCATCTATTGTGACACAAGGGAAAGCGGCTTTACCGTCCCAAGTCGCCACGTCATGAGCCACTTTTCGAGCGCAAGATCCTAATAATCTTTCAAAATTTCTTAGACCTGCTTCTCGAGTGTACTCTTTGATAATTTTCTTCAAAGAAGCGTCAGTAAAGACTACAGCATCTCTAGTGATTCCGTTTTCTTTAACTTGCTTTCTTATAAGATATTGGCGAGCAATACGCATTTTATCTTCTTCGGTGTAACCAGATAACTCAATCACTTCCATTCGATCGCGCAATGGAGCTGGGATAGTATCTAAAGCATTAGCCGTAGAGATAAAAAGAACTTTCGACAAATCAAAGTTGATATTCAAATAATGATCTCTAAAAGCATTGTTTTGCTCAGGATCTAATACTTCGAGTAATGCACTTGAAGGATCGCCCTTATAGTCTCTACCCAATTTATCGATTTCATCGAGCATAATAACAGGGTTATTAGTAGCCGCTTGCTTAATAGCTTGAATCACTCGACCAGGCATCGCTCCTACATAAGTTCTTCGGTGACCACGAATTTCAGCTTCGTCATGAACACCACCCAAGCTTATTCTCACAAACTCTCTACCCATCGAACGCGCAATCGACTTCCCTAATGAAGTTTTACCCACACCAGGAGGACCACTTAAACAAATAATAGGACCTTTATTATCCTTTTTAAGTTTACGAACGGCCAAGAATTCAAGAATTCTTGTTTTAATTTTTTCCAAGTCGTAATGATCTTCATCAAGTACTTTTTTAACTTCAACAAGATTGAGATGATCTTCTGAACTCTTTGTCCATGGAAGATCACAAATCCAATCGAGGTAAGATCTAATAATTGAAGCTTCAGACGAATCTGGATGCATACGCTCCAAACGACCCATTTGTTTATAAGCTTCAGTTTTAGCTTCATCACTCAAAAAGGCATTCTCAATCTTCATGCGCATTTCAGCCATTTCATCATTGCGAGGATCATTTTCTCCAAGCTCAGATTTAATCGCCTTCATTTGCTCACGTAAGAAATGCTCTCTTTGATTTTTACTGAGTTCATCGCGAACTTGATTCTTAATTTTACTTTGAACACTAAGAATATCGAGTTCTTTAGCTAAGAATTCTTTCACTTTCTTTAGGCGTGCCACAGGATCGGCCGTCTCTAGAATGTCTTGAGCTTCGCTCACTTTCAATCCCAAATTACTTGTGATGAGATCAGCGAGTCTTCCAGCATCTGAAATTTCTTCAACAACCAAGAGGATGTCTGGTGAGAGCATTTTTCCAAGATTAATAACTTGCTCTAACTGTTCACGAACTGATTTTAGAAGTTGCTCTTCTTCACCACCCGTTGCAGTCGCTTCGTCTCTAATTCTTTCAATATTCACTTGATAGTAAGGTTGAGTTTGCTGAAAGTTTTTAATTTTCGCTTTTGCGATTCCTTGAGCAAGAATTTTAATGCGCCCATCAGGAAGCTTTCTCATCCTCATGATCATAGCCACTGTTCCAGTGGTAAAAATATCTTCTGAAGAAGGATTGTCATCACCAATTTTCTTTTGAGTGGATAAGAAGATTAATCGATCTCGACTCAAAGATTCGTAGACAGCTTTTATCGAAGCATCTCTTCCAACAAAAAGTGGGAGTATCATAAAAGGAAACACCACCACATCTCTCACTGGGAGCATGGGAAGCGATTCTGGTATCACAATATCGTCCGTGTCGTTTTTAGGGGCCATGAGCCTTCCTTCCTTTTTTGGGGAACATAATATTCCCCTCTATGAACTCATCGGAATATGGCTAAATGGCTTTAATATTTTAAGAGAGTTTATTGATGAGAGGCGTCGAAATCTAAGAGTGAAATATCGCCAATATATTGGAAGCTCCCTCGTCTAGACTGAAAAAGCTGTAGAGTTCCCATAGGATCTCGCTCTGCGTCCCAACGATGTTTTCCAACGACACCCTTAATTTCACCCAAAGATTCGAGTGAAGAACGAGTTTCATCTCTAGAGCGTAGGTTTTTTGACTCCTCAAAAAGCTGCTTCAAACTTAATGCTAAGTCGTAAGTAATGGCTGAAATGTCCACAGGCGCTCGCCCAAACTTAGCTTTATACTTATTCATAAAGTCTTGAGTAAATTTATCTGTTTTTTCCGCAAGACTAATATCTACACAATAAGCGTTGTCCATATACTGGCCCGCTCTTGAGAGAAGTTGCTTATTATTCCAACTGGAAGGTCCAAAAATTTTAACATCTTTAAGATCTTCAAAAACCAATGTCGGAATGATTTGCCCAACGGCCTTATAGGTGTCAGGAATAAAAATCACATCGAAATCCACTATAGGGCTCAATTTCATTTTGGCTTTGTCACGCGCACTCACAGGTTTTCCGGTTTTCTCCTGTAAAAGTCTAACTTCATCTTGAAGTTCTAAATTTCTAAAAACAGGAAAAGCAGTGCCGACTAAATTCCGAACGGCATCCACAAAATCAGATTCGTTAGGATTATAAGATTCGGCTGCGGCCATGAATCCACCACGGTTTTTAACGGCATCAAAATAAGGCTTTGCAAAACCTTTTCCAAAATTATCTTCGGGAAACAAAATTGCGAAACGATGGGCACCTAAGCGCTCCCAAGCATAATTCACAACTGCCTGAGCTTGAAGTTCTGCCGATAGGGCAAATCTAAACAAATAAGGACTCTTTTCAATTAAGCCCGATCGAGGCGACAAAGAAATATAAGGGACTCCATACTGCTGCGATAATTGAGCCGCTTGTTCTGCTTGCTCCGCCAAGGTAGGTCCAATAATTAATAAAACCTTTTCCTGTAAAACGAGTCGCTCAAAAGCCGACCTAAAAGACTCTAAATTAGTTCCAGAATCTTCATAAACCAACATGGGCAAGCCAGGACTCTTATCCCAAACCAAATCAATACCTTCACGCGCTCGTTGCGACCAGGCCGCAAAACGACCACCCGATGGGAATAAAACGCCAATTTTAGATTCTGCTGAATCACTAAAGGAATTTACGTTTTGTTTTAAAAATAGAGCATCCCTGTAATAGCTACTATCGTGAGATTCATAAGCTAAAATCGCATTGATATAAAAATCAGCATCAGCCTTATTTCCCTTGGCCATTAATAATTTAGCCAAACGAATTGAAGCCGCATTTCCCGGAAAACCTTTATTAGAATATTCTCGAACTACTAGAGAAGCTTCTTTTTCATTGAGGTTATTGGAAATTAGCTGATTGATTTTTTGTTTAATGTTTTCACTTTGTTCAGGGCCAACATCAGTCTGTCTATAAGCTTTCACGAAAGCCAATACGGCATCTCTAAAATTACCCTGTTCTTCTGCTAATTGCCCCCATAAAGAAAACAACGCCAAGTGATCACGCTGAGGAAGTTCTTCGAGTCTCACATTATACAAACTTCTTAAAGCCTCATCGCTTCGACCATTAGCTTGAAAGACCTTAGCTTTTACAATCCAAGCCTGGCCCCTCAAACGAGATGGAGGATTCATGTCCATAACTTTGGATGAAAAATCTTCAGCTTCTGACCATTTTTGAGCCTCTAGGGCGCTTTGAGCCAAAAGCAAAAATGCCTCGTCTACGTATTGTCCATTTGGGTTTTGTTCAACGTATTGAGCAATTCTTCGTCCGCCTTCAACCTTTTTCCCATCAAGAAAAATTCTTCGCGCTTCAAAATAATCGCTTCGAGTATTTCCATCGTCTTGAGCACTTCTATAAACCACAGGACCCTGAGGCTTTTGAACGGGGGGAGCCTCAACAGATCTTCGATCTTCATTTTTTGTGGCGGCTGTGGGCTTTTCGGGTTCTTTTCTAAGACTTCCACCCGTAGAACAAGCCGTTATTGAAGTTAACAATAAAAGCCACTTCGATTTAAATCCAAAATGATTTATTCCCACAATGAATTTTTAACAGGGGATTTGATGAACTTCGAGTCTTTTTGAATCTCAAGCGTTCTAAGAGCGAAAATAAACACGGCGCATTAGCGCTTAAATTAATGAAACCAATCTTTCATTTTATTAATAAAACCCTGCGCTTCAGGGTAAGACTGTCCGCTAATTTCACTAAACTTTTTCAAAAGCTCAATTTGCTCAGAGTTTAATTTACTCGGAACTTCAACCAAAATAGTGACATACTGATCGCCTCGACCTTTGCCATTAAGATGAGCAATCCCTTTATTTTTTAGACGAAAGCGCTTCATGTTTTGAGTGCCGGCAGGAATGGTGAGTTTCACCTTTCCTTCGAGAGTGGGAACTTCAACTTCGGCACCTAAAGCCGCTTGCGTGAAAAGAACTGGAATTTCACAATGAATGTCGTATTCTTCGCGTTTGTAGAATGGATGATCCTTAACGTTAATAACGACATAAAGATCTCCAGCAGGTCCACCATGATATCCAGGTTCGCCTTCGCCTCGTAATTTTAATTTTTGACCAACATCAATTCCAGGCGGAATTTTTACGGCAAGTTTTACATTATCAACAAGACGACCTGAGCCACGGCAATCACCGCATTTTTTCTTAATTAAAGAACCGGAACCGCCACAATCTGGACAAGTTTTTGAAAGTGTAAAAAAGCCTTGTTGAAATCGAATTTCTCCAACTCCATTGCAACCCTTACAACGTTCGGGATTAGACCCTGCTTGCGCACCAGATCCGTTACAAGTTTTACAAAGAATGTCTTTTGGAATGGAAATTTCTTTTTCCGCACCAAAAGCGGCCTCTTCAAAAGAAATATCCATATTGTAACGAAGATCAGAACCTCGTTCGCCACGAGAATTTCTCCGAGCCTGACTGCCGCTACGAGCACCCCCAAAAACTTCAGAGAAGATATCCCCGAAAATATCATTGATATCGTTAAAACCGCCAAAGCCACCAGAGAATCCACCGAAACCACCAGCACCACCGCCGGGACCACCTGCGCCTAAACCTGCATGACCAAACTGATCATAGACTTTTTTCTTTTCGTCATTAGAGAGTACTTCGTAAGCTTCAGCAGCTTCTTTAAAAAGTTCTTCAGATTTTTTGTCACCCGGATTTCTGTCAGGATGATGCTTCATCGCCAATTGACGATAAGCTTTTTTAAGCTCTTCTTTGGAAGCGCTTTTAGAAACGCCAAG
>JAGNHS010000034.1 GCA_018001635.1 Pseudomonadota bacterium
CTCTTATCTTGGATTCTTCTTGCCATTCGTAAAATATTTGAGCTCCTCTTTTAACTCCAAAATGGTGAGATAAATTTTCTGCTGAAGGGGGAGAGCTTTGGGGTAAACAGCGATTGAAGAGAATATTGAAAACACATTGAGGGTATCGAATTCTCAATTCCTTATGGAGAAGTTGGGCTTCGTTGACGGGATCGTTTTCTAAGCTAGACACTAAAACATAAACACTATTGGGTCCCGAAAAAAGTGCATCAGCGCGCTGAGCAGTTTCTTTAAGTGACTCATAAACGGGGCGAAGATTGAGTAATAAATCAGCCAATTGGGTGAAGAAATTTTTACCCACAATTCGTCTAAAAACTTCAAGAGCTTGAGATTGTCCAAATTGAAATAATTTTTTCCACCATTGAGCGCTATCGTCTGGACTTCGAACATAAAACTTTAAAACGGTGTCATCAAAAAATTCTTGAAGATGCTTAGGGCTTTCTAAAAAATCGAGAGCATGTTGAGAGGGTGGGGTGTCAATCACACAGGCGTCGTATTGTCCTGATTCGACAAGACTTAAAGCTTTTTCTACTCCGAGATATTCTTCGATGCCTCCAAGTTGATTTTCAATCACACTAAAAAAAGGGTGCTTCAGAACTTTTTCGAGAGCGGAAGAAGAAGAAATATGTTTGCGAGCTAAATCCTTTAAGGCATCTTTATTGTTTAACCAAAGAGCGTCTAAATAAGAATGCTTGCTTGAGGAGACAATGCGTTCGGCTTCATTGTTGAGGGCTTTGAGTCCAAGTGCTTGTGCGAGTCTTCGCGCAGGGTCCACCGTCATGACGACAGTCCTTAATCCTTTTTTTTCGAGAGCCAAGGCGAAACTTGCCGCACAAGTCGTTTTTCCAACCCCTCCTGAACCAAGAAAAAAATAAACTTGAGGTGTTTTCATAGGGCTTGAGCCATTTCTGCAAAATGCTGACTTAAGTCTCCAGTTAAGTAGGGAATGGGTCGAAGTTGATTTTCAAAATGCTTTTGATATTTCTCGAGAAGTTCTTTTTGCTCCTCGAGGTGGGATCGGCTGGCCTCTAAAACTTTTTGCCAATGTGAATCTAAATTGGAAGCTTTTTCATTCGGAAATTCCTCATTCAGTAAGGGCGTTCTATTTAACCAAATTTTAGAAACTTTGATATTGAGTTGCTTTAATAGTTCTACAGTTTCAAGAGTTTCTTGAAGAGGCAATTCTTCGAGCAAAGAACTTAAATAAACATGAGTCATGGATGTGTCGTGTATGTAATTGTCGAGCTTTTCAGCTTGTCCACGAATAATTCCAGAATCAAAGACGTTTTTTAAAGCTAGGGTGCTTCTGAAAAGCATTAAAAAATGTCCGCTGGCAGGAGAATCTACAACAATGTGTTTCCAGGGAATTTTGTTTTTGGGATCTTTGCCATTTTTAGCTTCCCAAAAAATTTTTCCTAAAATTACAATTGGCTCAAGGCCTGGACAAGCATGCACAAATGAGCGAACGGCCTTGTTGTCTAAGACTAGGTCGATGAGATTTTCTCGCCATCTATTCGTCATTTGAGAAATAAAGGCGTCTTGATGTCCGAGAGTTAGTAGAATTGAAAAATATTCTCGGAAAGATTCCATGGGGCTGAGTTTTGTAAAAAAAAGACCAGGATACTTTAGCGATTCGGATATTTTATATTGAAGATTTCTTTCGCCTAAGAGTTGGCTGGCGTATCCATTTCCGAGGGCGTCGCAAATTAAGACAGGACCTTCGCCTTTTTGATGAAGTTGCCAAGCAAAAGCGGCCGAGAGTGTTGATTTTCCTACTCCGCCTTTGCCTGAGATAAAATGTACTTTCACGTTTAGGAACTTATCCGAAAGCGGCTTTGGAGTAATCCAAGATTGGTGCGCTCTGCGTAAATGCTTATAAAATGAGACAAGGCACTCAATATTTACAGACTTGCATTCCTGAGGTCTACTAGAGCGAGCATCTGAAGGGTTTTGAGCTCTTCTTGGAGGTTTTCACAAATGCGGAACTTTCTTTTTGGTTTTTCAATTTTATTAATCGCTTCATGCGGTCATCGTCAGTTCACACAGGGAGAGTATGATGACGTCAATGAAGCTCGATTGTTGGACGATAAATTTAATGAATCCGATGCGGCCATGTTAATTGAGGAAATGGTCGACTCTATGGCTAAACATCCAGTTTTTGCCAATGCCAAACTTCCGCCCGTGGTTCAGGTCGAAAATGTTCGCAATAAAACATCTGAACATATTGAGACCAAGAGCATGACGGATTCTTTGAGAACGGCATTGATTAAAACTGGGAAAGTTCGCTTTTCTAATAAAGAAGATCGTGACACTCTACAGAATGAAGTGGATTATCAAAATGAATCTGGGCGTGTTCGTAAAGACACTCGTAAAAACAGGTCGGGTGGTGTGGGAGCCGACTATATACTCACAGGTGATTTGATTTCGAACGTTCAAGAAGTTGGAAATAAAAAACTTATTTTTTATAGACTCACATTAAATTTAACTAACCTTGAAACTAATTTAATGGCATGGTCAGACGAAAAACCCATTCGCAAACGATATAAGAAAAAATCAGTTGGAATGTAATTTTAGGGTCGAATAAAACGGCCAGGATTATGGCTAATAAGTGGAATATCGAAAAATAGAAAGTCATCTTTTTCTAAGGAGAATATTTCTACTTTTCACTGTTTTGATGATGGGTGCTTGTGCTTCTCATCGATATTTAGCGAACTCTGGTCATGAACTTTTTGATCGTCGCGATTTTATTGGTGCGGCTGAACAATTTAAAAAAGTAGCTTCAAAAAAGGGAGCCAATCAACTTTTGTTTATGCTCGATGAGGGAATGTCTCATTTTGCAGCTAGACAATACAAAGAAGCCATTGATGTTTTTTTAGCGGCTGAAAAAGTAGCTGAAATCAAAGATTACACAAGTATTAGCGAGGAGACTGGGACACTCCTGACTGGCGATAATGTTAGAGGGTATAAGGGAGAAGATTTTGAGAAAGTTCTGATTAATATCTATTTAGCATTGTCTTATTCGGCTTTGGGCAATGTTGAAGACGCCCAAGTTGAAGCCCGAAAAATAAATCTACTTCTTTATAAAATGATTCATGATGGAAAAAGAAATTATCAAGAATCGCCACTGGCTCGTTATTTGTCGGCTATGCTTTGGGAAAATACCAAAGATTGGGATTCGGCCTATGTTGATTATAAAAATACCTATGATTTAGATTCTACGTTTCCTGAGATTGAGAGAGATCTTCTAGCGATGTCTCGAAAAAATGGTTTTAGCGATAGATTAGAGGAATGGCGTAAAAAATTTCCAAACGCTCAAGAGCGATCGATCAAAAAAAATGAAGGTGAAATTGTGGTTTTTTTTGAGGCAGGACGAGGCCCCGAAAAAATTCCACGTGATGGTGAAAATTCGAACTTACCTCGTTATGTGCGTCGTTCGGGTGATCGATTGGCCGCTCGTGTGAAACTTAAAGACAAAACGAGCCCCAAGCTTGCAGATGTTCTAGACATTGAAAGTTTATCCATAGCTTATTTGGAAGATAGAATTTCCCGAATGGCAGCGGCAAAGCTTGCTGGACTTGTTGCTAAAGGAGTTGTGGCCTATGGAGCTGCGAAAGCGACGAAGGACTCCGACCTAGGGCAATTGCTTTTTATTGCCTTACTTGCGGCAGATCAGGCTGACCTTCGCGCTTGGCGCACTTTACCCGCTAAAATTCAAATGCTTCGTTGGCCCATGCCAGAGGGCTCTTATGATTTGCAGCTTGAAGTTTTGGGAATTGGAGACATTGTCTTAGATACGATCCCATTTTCAGGCGTGAGTGTTCAGAAGGGCAAGAAAACTTTTTTGATCGCTCGTTAATTATTTTGATCTGAACTCGCTACACTGTTAATAAAGAGCTCCATGTTTGGACCTATTAAAAATTTCATATTCGATTTAGATGGTACTTTGATTGATTCCATGGGCTCTGCTTTTGAGGGTTTTGTTGGGCTCTTAGAGGAAAAGTATTCTATCAAAATTGGAAGGCAAGATTTAGTTCCTCATCTTGGTAAAAACCCTAGAGAAATTTTTTCAGTTTGGTTGAAGGAAGAAAAACATCTCAACGAGATGATGAAAATTTGGGATGATTGGTGTGCTGACATTAAAATTGAAAAAGTTCCAGCTTTTGACGGTGTTCATGAGCTTCTTGAACTTTTACATGAAAAAAATTTAAACAAGTTTATTTACACAGGTCGCGATCGCAAAGGCGCCATTACATTTTTAAAACTCCATGGTTGGTGGAATAAATATTTTAATGAAGACACTTTATATGCTGGAGATCAGGGTTTTGCGCCTAAGCCTTCTCCTGAGGCTCTTCATCATTTAATGGAAAAGTTTAAACTCAGTCACGATGAAACACTTTTCACGGGCGACAGTGAAAAAGATGTGATTGCGGGCAATTCTGCTGGAATTAAAACAGCGGCAGCTCTTTGGGATTTGGCACCCTTTGAAGGTAAAACTCACAGAATGCGTTTTAAAAATGCATGGCAAATGTGGGATCAGTATTCTCCTGATTTGAGGCTCAGCTCGCCACGTGAATTAATTTCTTGGATTAAATAGTCTCTTGTGAAAAGTTGCGACTCAAATATTGGGTGATTAGATCTTCAAGAGCAGTTTTTTGAGCACTTAACTCTTTTTCTAGAGATTCAATTTTTAAGTCCAAACTTCTAAGATCTTCGAGATATGCAATTCGTTTAGCTTCGTTTAATGCCACTTCTTGAAGCCCCCACTTTGTTCTAGCGTGTTTCATAGCTTCCTCAATTTGCGATGTGTCTGAAAAACGATTGGCCATTTTTGCTATATCTTTAGCGATTTTAGTGAGATCTTGATCGTTTAGGGAAACACGTTCAGCTAAAGTTCTTAAATAATATATTGCAGCTATTATAGGTTCTGAATGAACATATCGATTGACAATTCGTTGAGTGATGTCGAAAACTTTCAAAAATTGTTCTCTAGATATCTGACCATATAAAGATTGAGTAAAAATATTACTTAAGGCTTTATTGCAAGATTGATAATCAGCGTATCGAAGAATTTGATTGAGGCTTTCTTCAATTGCGGCCCACTGTCCTTGAGTCAATTCTTTCTGAGAGCTGTCGATAGTGTCAAGGCCGGAACTAAGAGCGTTTGTGTAGAGTGACTTCTTTTGGTTAAGGGATGTGATTTCATTTTGAAGATCATCAATTTTTTGCTTTTTCTCGTAAATTAATTTCAAATCTGCAAGTGCGCTTTCAATTAATAGAATTGTTTTTTTATGAAGATTAGAACCCAGTTTTTTAAGAATTTCTTGAAGGTCGTATTGGTTGAATTTGTGAAGGGAATTTCTAATAAAATAATCTTGGCCAAGAGCTTTTAGAGATTTAATATAAAGCCATCGACTGCCCGTTAAAGTGGCTTTTGAACTGAGTATAGTCTCTCTGTTTAAATCTAGAATCGTTGGACTTCTATGGGGGCGTTTTCTTCTATACCAAAAATCAGAGAATCTTTTTTTCCAACGCCTTTGAGCGGCTATTCTAAGGGCGGCCTCATCTGCTTTGTGAAGTATTTGAAAAAGGATTGCAAATTTTAGTTCACGAAGAAAAGGGTCTGCTTCGTAATTTTTTTTCCAATAGGCCATGAATTTTAAATATTCGTCGCTATTCATTCCATAGCTTCGAGCTAATTTTAGAATTCCTGGTAAATCATTAAGTTCTAGGCGGGAGTCCAAAGTGTTAACTATTCTCTCGGTGACATTATTTACAAAATCTAATTTTTTTTCTGGGTCTAAAATGTAGAATCCCTTTACAGCTTGATATATTTCAGAAGAACTTTTTAAACCTTGATGAACAAGCTCATCGGCAATGGCTTGATCGATAATAAGGCTTTTACCGTTATTGTCTGTAAGCAAATGAAGGCCTGGAATATTATCGAAGATATCAGTGAAGTCTTCACCATCAAGAGAAGCCTTAATAGCCGGACGCCATTCTTCTGAGTAATTTAATAAAAACAAATCGCAACGAGTTATGGGTGCAAGGGCTGTACTGTCCCCGGCAATGACAAAGCCACTCCAAAGTGTAGCAATTAAAGTAGATAATGCGAAGCGTTGCACCCGGGCTTTATAGGGCTAGCTCTAGAAAAGGTAAAGCCTAAAATGCCAATTCTTAAAGACTAGACTTTGGAATTTCTAACACTATAATCTTGAACACTATGAGATTTATTAAAAATATTGCTCTAATGATGATCGTAAATATCGGAATAGTTATAACTCTTTCGATTGTTTTGCAGCTTTTGGGTGTGGGTCACTACATGGAAGCTCAAGGAATCAATTATCAAGCCTTGGCTGTATTTTGTCTTGTTTGGGGTATGGGTGGCGCTTTCATATCTCTGCTTCTCTCTAAAGTTATGGTCAAGTGGATGATGGGGGTTAAGGTTATAGAAGAGCCTCAAAATTCTTCAAACCCAGAAGTTCGTCGATTGTATTCGGCTCTCAGCAAATCTGCAGAACGTGCTGGTTTAGAAAAAGTTCCAGAACTTGGAATTTATGAATCTTCTGAAATGAACGCTTTTGCTACGGGCCCCTCTAGAAATAATTCCTTAGTCGCTGTTTCTACTGGATTGCTGAACTCTATGAATGATTCTGAGCTTGAAGGAGTTATTGGACATGAAGTCGCCCACATTGCCAATGGAGATATGATCACAATGACTCTTCTTCAAGGCGTGGTGAACGCATTGATAATGTTTGTTGCTAGAATTATTGCTTTTGCAGTTGCGAGTCGTGCAGAGAAAGATTCTTCACGTCATATGATTCATTTTGTAACGGTGATTGCATGTGAATTATTGTTGGGAATTTTAGGAATGATGGTGGTTTCTTGGTTTAGCCGTCGTCGAGAGTTTCGTGCTGATGCGGGAAGTGCGCAGTTTGTGGGTCGTGAAAAAATGATTTCAGCTCTTCAGGCTTTACAAAATAAAAGTCGATTTATTGATAATGCCCATCCTCAGATGCAGGCTTTTAAAATTAATTCTGGATCTAAATCTTCGTTTTTACGACTATTTATGAGCCATCCTCCACTAGAGGAAAGAATTGCAGCACTTAGAACACCCGCTTCAATGTAAGAAGATTTAATTAGAAGCTTATAAGGGGAATTGATAGCTTCGCGCGCATGCCCCTACCCAGGCTTATAAAATATTTTTTCTATTTTGTTTTAATTCTTATGTCTTCGTCATTGGTGTTTTCTGCCAAGGCTCCAAAGTGCGACGATCCCGTAGTGCTTCCATCGGAAGAAGATATGTTGAGATTTTTAGAAGAAAAACTTGGGACTAAGTTGAGCCCAATTGATGGTTTAACTGCTGCTGAGGCTGAAGAAAAAGAAGCACAATATAAAGTTAGAATTTTAGAAGTCACACCTAATCAAGCGTTGAGAATGGATGAAATGGAGTTTGGTGTTTTGGGAATGGGAGCTAATTTTAGTGGACCTCCTCATAATTATCTTTGGGGTTTTATTCGTGATAGTGGCGTTGAGTATGAGCCGGGTCTTGATTTTGCCAAGCCCAAAACTACTAAGGGTCGAAGAGCTCAGCTAAAGGTTGTTGAATCGCCAACTGCGATTGTAGAAGATTCCCAAGGCTATTTTGCGGGAGAAGGAATGAGCATTGTTAAAGTTCCTTTTCGAATTAAGGGAACAATTTCTCAACTTTATAAATTCTTTCAAACAGTTCCAGTGATTAAAGCTGAGGCTATGGAACTCGATTTGTAAGCATCGATATTGATTTTGACGCCCATAGTCGGACATGTTAGCTCGGCATTTATTGTGAAAGTTATTTCGATTTTTCTGTTTGGATTTTTATTTGCGTTCAATGCGCTTTGTGCAAGTGAAATTCAGGCTAGTCGCGACTTTCAAAGTTTTCTTTATACTCTTGGTTTAAGGGAAATAGACACTTCTGAATCGCTTATTGAAGATTCAGCCTTAAGGCAAAACGCCTTGTCTGAAATGGCTGCATCAGGAATGAATGCTGTGGAACTTTATCAAAAAATTCAAAGTATTCTTGCGCGAGTTGAGCGACCATTGCGAGTGGTTAGTACATTAAGAAGTCAAATAATAAAAGGTGACTTTAATACAAAAACACAATGTATAGAGCTGGGTGCCTGTGTTGGCTATTTACTTGGGATGAGTTTGCGCTTGAGTGTAGGTTTGGTGAAAAGCCCACGTTTCACTTTTCCTATAATCTCCGGAAAAATTCAAACTGTCACAGGATCTTTCGGAAAAGGTATTGCACTCGGAGCTTTGCTTGAGTTGGGTAAGTCTGAAAGAACATTCGAAGCAAGTGCTCCATTATTTTTAGAAACGGATACTGAAAAAACTTCCGCAGGTTCAGCGTTCGTTCTTGGGGAATATGAACGAAGTACTCAAAATGAAAAGGGAAGTGGTTTTTTAATCGGACTTGGTTTTTGGAGGGGAACAAAAATATTACGGGGATTTAATTTGAAAATTCCAATTCCATTATACTGGAATAATTTTGAGGCAGGAATTGTTAAAGACCTTGTGGAAATTTCAAAGGCTCTTTTAACTCTAGATTTTGCTGTGGCGCAAAGACTTGTTATGGATTTCGAAAATAAAGTTGTAGCACTCGAAGCCAAGATGGCTAAGCGTGGCCTTGTCATCCTTCCCGTATATGTGAAAAGTGAAAATATTAATTTAGATGAGTTACCAGAAGATCATCCTTTAAAAAGTCCGGGAAAATTATTTAATCCAAGAGTTGTTTTAAGAATAGCACCTGAAGTTTTAGCTCCATCAATGAGAGAAGCAGCCTACAGTTGCGCTAAAGAACTTACGGATAAGAAAAAAACAAAGTTATCAATTCCACGATTAATGTTGGGTGATTAAATATTCGTCTGCAATGAGCTATTCAACAATGTTTTCACCACCGTCAACACGGATGGTGTTTCCAGTAATGAAATTACAATGTGGCAACGAAAGAGCCACAATGGCATTAGCTACATCTTCTGGCAGCGTGAGTCTTCCCATGGGATTTCGTTTTGTGGCAGTGGCAATCATGTCGTCGTTGCCGGGAATTTTTCTAAGTGCGGGAGTGTCTGTAACTCCTGCGAGAATTGCGTTTACGCAAACTTGCGAAGGTGCAAATTCTAGAGCGAGTTGTCGGCAATGACTTTCGAGTGCAGACTTTGCGGCACTCACAGCACCATAGCTTTTCCAAACACGGCTAGAGCCCGCGCTGGTCATTGCGTATATTCGAGATCCTTTTGCAAAAAAACCACGGTAATGTAAATCCTGCGACCAATACACAAGTGAATTCGCCATGACGTCAAGGGTCATATCCATTTGTGACTTTTGAATTGAAGATTCTAAATTTTCTCCAATAAAAGGTTTGAGTGTGCCAAAGGCTAAAGAGTGCATCAGGATATGCAGCTTTCCTTTGACTTTGCCTTCGAGCTGATCGAGGCATTCTTTGCGTTTTAAATCGTCGGCGGCGTTCATATTGAAGAACTCAACTTGAACGTCAAAGTTTTGAAGATCTTTAATGAGCTTTTCTACTTCAGGAAGAGTAGATTTTCGGTCGAGGTGAACGCCAGCAATATGACATCCAGCTTTTGCGAGTGCTCTGCAGGCTGCTGCACCGAAACCACTTGAAGCTCCTAATACTAGTGCCCATTTATCGCGAAAATTTTCTTTCATAGATTTGTCTTTTATCGCGAGCAGGCGAGGTCGTCAAAAGCCTGGCTTGGGACTTGTTAAACAATACGTGACAATGACTTTAGGAGGTTTTAGAGCTTGGAAATTCCAGACTATACATCATCAAATCCCAAGCTCACTCAGGCTTACCGTAAGGTCGCGCAAGCCGAGCAAAAACCAATTCAGAAAATCGATGAAAAAGTAAAAAAAGCAGAGAATTCTTTAGAGTTAGTTAGAGATTTTAAAAAGAAGGTTTCGGATATCAAAAGTTCCTTGATGGGATTTAAAAATGTTCGTGATTTTAGAGAACTCAAAGGGAAATCTTCCGATCCCTCTATTCTAGACGCATCAGCTATCGATAAAAATAAAGCCACGCCTGGTAAATATGATTTAGAAGTTGTGAGACTCGCTAATACCGATTCAATCATGACTTATGGTTTTGAAGATGCAGAAAAATCTGAAGTGGGTGTGGGTTACATAAGCTTTAAAACACCAACAGGTGAGACGCGTGACGTTTATATTAATTCTGAAAATAATACTCTAAAGGGAGTGGCGGATACTATTAACAAAGCCAACGTTGGAGTTAAAGCTTACGCTGTTCATGATGGAACAGATTCGGATGCTCCTTGGCGATTAGTGATTTCGAGTGATGATCCGGGTTGGAAGAATGATTTTGAATACCCTACATTTTATATGCTCGATGGTGATTTGGATTTAGACACTGAAAGATCGCGAGATGCCAAAAGTGCCATTATTAAATTTAACGGTCATCCCATAATGCTCGACGAAAATAAAATGAATAATGTTCTGCCTGGTGTGAATATTGATATTAAAAAAGCACGCCCAGGTGAAACTATATTTTTTGAAGTCACTCCCGACGTTGATAAAATAAAAGAGAAAGTTCAAAAGTTTGTAGAGTCTACAAATGCTGCACTACAATTTATACAAGATCAAAACAAGTTAGATGCCAAAAGTTATGGCGATCCCAAAAAAGCTCTTGGTGGCGATGTGGCTCTTCAAGCTTTAGAAAATCGTGTACGCACATTGATTCAACAAAACCGAGGGGGCGAAGAATCCAAAATTCAAAGATTGGCTGATTTAGGAATTGAATTTAATCGAAACGGAACTTTAGATTTTAAAGGAGATAAATTCGATAAAGTTCTTCAGGATCATTTTGAAGAAGTCGCTACTATGGTTTCGGGAACAGGCGCTCTTGATGGTTTTGCTAGTGAAATGATTGGTTTAGTGGATGGAATCGTAAGAAGTGGCGACGGGATGATGAGTATCAAAGAGGCCAACCTTCAAAGACAAATGGATCAACTAAGTCGTCAGAAGACTGGTGAAGAAGAGAGAGTTCTTAAAAAATTAGAAAGAGTAAAGTCACAGTTCTCTCGGGCTGAAGGGGCAATTCAACAAATGCAGGGAATGGCGGCAAGTAGTGGCATGGGCAATGCCGGCGCTGCTCAGGGTGGATAAGGGGAATTTAGGTTATGAGTTACGGAGCTAAAACATATAAAAAACTTTCAATCGAGACTGCGTCTAAAGAGCAATTACTCTTAATGCTTTATGAAAGTGCAATAAAGGCTTGTAAACTCGCACGAAGAGCTTTGGACGCTAATGATATTCCTGAAAAGTGTAAACAAATTGGAAAAGTTCACGATATCGTAATGGAGCTTAATAATTCCTTAGATCACAGCAAGGGTGAGTATATTTCTGGTCAATTAGAATCTTTATATAACTTTTGTATTTCTCAGCTGTTGGTGGCGAATATGAATAACGATGGGAAGTCTATTGATAATGTGACCAAAGTATTGGGAACTCTTTATGAAGGATGGGTGGCTGCCGTTAAAGAGGTCAAAATGAAGCCAGAGGATAAATCAAAATGAAGACAACACCTGATAAGCTTCTTGAAAAATTAGACGAAATTGATCATGCCTTGTTAGAGTTATGGGTGAAGGATGAAGGCGATATTGGTGATGAGCAGAAATGGGAAATATTCGCAAGACTGCTTGAGCAAAGAGTCGATATTCTAAAAACTTGTATTGAAAGCAAAATAGAAGTCTCCAAACAGCAGTGTTTTCCTGTTTGGCTTGAAAGACTAACGCAGAGCCGAAAAGAATTACGTTTGCGAGAGATAAAAATCCTGTATGATGAATTGAAGAGGCAGAGGCAAATTTCCAAGTATAGGAAAGTTGGGAGAACACAGGAGCATGACCCCGTTTGAAGCATCGCAGATTTTAGCACAACACGATCATCTTTCCGAATCAGAAAATATTCTAAAAACTTTGTGGCAAAACAGAAATCAACAAGATGAATTCACGATTTTCTGTGCCTTACTTGAGCTCGGAATAAAAAAGGATCTTCAAGGTAGTCGAAAACTTTTAGACGATGTTATTTCAGGTGAAAAAGAATGGACCGAATTTTGGTCGCATCGTAATCTTATCGAACAAGGTATACTTTTTGAATGGCATGGGGAAATGTGTTTCCATTTGGCAGATGACCCCACGGCTTTGGATAGTCTGACTCGAGCTGCGAGTCTTGGGCGTGATACGTCCACTCTTTGGTTGCAGCTGGGAATTCTTTATCTCAAAAATAGAGAACTTGATTTATCAGTTCGCTATTTAAAACGTTCTTTAGAATTATATAAGCAACCAGGTTTGAGTATTATGGATTCTAAGGAAGCTAATTTAGGTTTTTTTATTGGAAAGCATCCTTTAGGATTTAATCCTGGAGCTCACGAATATCTTTCAACACTTTTAGAAGTTGTTAAATTAGCTCAAAGTAGAAAATCCTTAAAATCAGTTCGCGATTTGGTTGTAGAAATGATTCATCAGTTTCCGCAGGATCAGCGACTTTATAAAGTAAGACTTCTCATTGAAAAAACTTTAGTAGCACAGGGATTGCGACACGGCTTTTCACAACACTTATAAATCTGATGGACATCTTATCTATTTGGAAAAAATTTTTAAAGTTTCCTGGCGGGGCCTATTTTTTTAGTCGCTGGATAAAATTTAGTATTCCCTATACGGGTTCTGTTTCTCCGCGAGTTTTAAGACTTGAAGCTGGATTTGCTGTTGTTCAAATGAAAGACTGTCGCGCTTATCGAAATCATTTAAGCTCGCTGCACGCCATCGCGCTTGCGAATCTCGCAGAGTTTAGTAGTGGTTTGGCTTTGGTTACTGCCGTTCCTCCTAATGCGAGGGCAATTTTAAAATCTATAACTATTGAATACATAAAAAAAGCTCGAGGCACAGTTATCGCTGAGTCAAAGCACTCGCCTATTAGTGTTAATGAAAAGCGTGAGTATACAGTTGAAGCAACTATTAAAAATCAACAAGGTGAATTGCTTTGTCGATCAAAAGCTTTGTGGTTGGTTGGGCCTAAGTGAAGCCCACTCGATTCACCGAAGAATTAGGAATTGAGATTCCTTTGATTTGTGGGCCTATGTATCCGTGTAGTAATCCAGAGTTAGTGGCGGCTGTTTCTGAGGCCGGGGCTCTTGGAGTCGTTCAACCCTTATCTTTAATTTACGTTTATAATTACAATCTTCGAGACGGCTTAAAATATATTAGACAGCTCACGCAAAAGCCCTATGGATTTAATGTTCTCACGGAGGCTTCTTCAAAAAAATATATTGATCGTATGAAGTCTTGGGTTGATATTGCGATCGAAGAAGGCTGCCGTTTTTTTATAACGGCCTTGGGTAATCCCAAATGGATTGTTGATAGAGTGAAATCTGTTAATGGGATTGTTTATCATGATGTGACTGAACTCAAGTGGGCGCAAAAGGCTTTAGATGCTGGCGTCGATGGATTCATTTGCGTAAATAATAGAGCGGGTGGGCATACCGGAATAAAATCAGCCTCAGATTTATTTAAGGAAATATCACCCTTAAAAAAGACTTTGGTTTGCGCGGGTGGAGTGGGTGATGAGACTGATTTTAGAAAGATGCTTGAGATGGGTTATGATGCTGTTCAAATGGGGACTCGCTTTATTGCAACTCAAGAGTGTAAGGCCCATGAAGATTATAAGAGGGCGATTGTGGCTTCCCACGAAAGCGACATTTTTTTGACGAAAAAAATAACAGGAGTTCCTGTTTCTGTAATTAGAACTCCTTCTGTTGAAAAATTAGGAGAAGAAGTGGGGGTGATTATGAAGTTCATGCTCTCTCACCCGAGATTAAAGCATTGGGCTCGTTTATATTACTCTTTGAAATCGCTTTGGTCGTTAAAGCGGGCTTCACTTAAGGGCTTGTCTTATAAAGATTTTTGGCAAGCAGGAAAAAGTGTAGAACACATCGATAAAATCGAAAGCGTTTCCGAAATCATCACCCGTTTTTCAAAGGGCGCCTAGCGACTTTCTACCACCGCCCCCCACCTTTTCACATTGGCTTTTATCAAAAGGTGGGGGGCGGTGGTAGAAAGTCGCTAGGCGCCTTTTTGAAGTCGCTAGGCGCCTTTTTGACAGGCTCCTTTTTGACAGGCTGAGTGTGTCATAGAATCTTTTCATTTTGTACTTAAGTTTTTTCTGGAGACTCCCGATCTGTTTCAAGCAAGACAAAAAAGGGAGTCAAGGATGCTCGTTCTAACTAGAAAGATCGGTGAAGCGATCGTGATCGACGATGATATTAAAATCACCGTTGTTCAGGTAAAAGGTAAGCAAGTGCGCATAGGAGTTGAGGCACCTCGCGAAACCAAAATTCATCGAGAAGAAATTTATAAAGCCATCCAAGCAGAAAACACTGCAGCTATTCAATCCCTTTCAAAAGGTTTTGTAGGACTTAAAAGCGAAAAGATAAAGAAGACCGGAACAGAAGAATAAGTTTTCTTTGGCACTAGGAGGGAGCCATGAAACGAATCGTAAAAACAACCCGCTTCGGCGATATTTCTATCGATCAGCAGCATATACTTCATTTTAAAGATGGCATGATTGGGTTTCATCAACTCAAGGATTACTTTTTAATTGAGTCACCAAGTTTACCTCTCCTCTTGTGGTTACAAAGCTTGGATAACTCTGAAGTAGCTTTTCCAGTGATAGAGCCTTACTTTTTCAAAAAAGATTTTGAAGCTCCATTATTAGACGCAGATAAACTTGCGCTCTCTAAAACGGATGGAGATGTGCTCAAAGCATTTTTGGTTATGACCATACCAGACGATGTTGAGAAGATGACTGTGAATATGAAGGCCCCCATTATGATTAATCTTCAAAAAAGAAGTGGCACTCAGTCTATTCTTCAAGATAAGAATTTAATGGTTCGGATGCCCGCCTATGAAATCTTTAAAAATCATGTAGAAAATTACGAATTGTCTAATCCAGCTGCGGCTACTCAGACTGTTGAGGGTCAAAGCGAAGCATGGACTCCAATCGATCTTATGGAGCGAAACATGGAGGTGCCTTCATGAAAACAACTTTGTTGAGAGCCATCCTTTTAGGATTTGTTGCTCATTCAACATTGGGATTTTCATCTGAGGTGAGCGATAAGATGGACATCAAAGTTCCATCTGTAAAAAAGACAAGACAAAAGAAGAAAAGGAAAAAGCAAAAAATTTCAAAAGTAGACGAGCAAAAGTCTCGAGCACCAGCGTCTGAACCCGTTGTTGAAACTTATGTGTTCGATGAATTCACATCTTTTGAAAATCTTTTAGAGAAACGACAAGTCCTTGAAAGAAACCCAGCTTCATTTCAAGTTAAAGCTAGGGTGATTAGTGTGAGAAGAGATGTGGGTTTAACCAACAAGGAAGACGATAAATCTCGTCACGATATAGTCCTCAATGCTGGAGTAAATTCTGGAATCACTAAGGGGATGTCTCTTACTGTAAAAAGACATATTCCTATTCTCGATCCTTATCGTGAAAATAAACAACGTGAACTCGAAGTTGAGTTGGCACGATTAGAAGTTGTGCATGTTCAAGACGACATCGCGGTTGCAAGAGTTTCTAAACTCATGCCTATCGACGAGGGTTTAAGTATTGGAATGCGTTCTGTTTTAATCGGTGATTATGTGGGCACTGGTAATTAATAAATCAACTCATTTAAATAGCGACATTTAAAAGCAATCACAAATCAATTGACGCGCTAAGACGTTGAGAGCTAAAGAGCTGGGCTATGCCTAGCTTTAAGCGTTTTAGTTTATTCCTTTATGTAATCTTAAGCTTAAATTTTAGATTATGGTCTTCGGATTCTGTTTCGAATACAGATCCAAAAATTGATCCTGATTATTCAGCATTTCTTTATACCTTTGGTCTTAATGAAAAAGGTGAAGCCACTACGAGTGACGCTGCCTGGCCCTTGCAACAGTTTGCCACAAGAGAATTATTAGCAACGCGCCAGACTCCTCGTGAACTTTATGAAAAATTTGCAGGATTTCTTAACTCGTTAAATCCAGCCCTTAAAAAAGTATTTCAAATGCAAGGAAGGCTTCAGCGAGGAGAATTTTCAACCCAAGTAAGGTGTTTTGAAATTGGAATTTGTGGCGGATTGTTGGTGGGATTTTCCTTGAGGCTTCAGCTTGGACTTAAAAAGTCCCCTCTATTCACTTACCCAGTAATTGGTTTAAAAAGTCTTTTTCATAGTTTTCGAGATGGAAGAGGTGGCCGCGGTGCCGGTGGAATTGGAGTTGAATTTGGAACTTCCTACACAACTTGGGACGATTCAGATAAGAGTATTTTAAAGTCTGGGACAGAACATAACCTTTTGGACGGAAGTAGTAAGGGGGCGGCATTTTTAATTGGAAACTATGAGAATGATACGACTAAATCTGGAAGTTCTGGAACAGTACTTGGATTTTTTGTAAATGCTAACAATAGAAGCAATATTTCAAATCTTCGATTGCAAGTGCCTATACCGATTTATCGAAAATCCTTTGAAACACCTGTGGGAAATAGATTAATCGCCATTCTTGAAGCTTTGTATGGTTTTGATTTTGAAAAAGCTTCCATTCTCATTGAAGAATTTAAAAACTTTGTCGTAAAACTTGAGTCAGATTTTGCTTCAAGAGGCATGCAAATGGGCGATGTCTCCTCTTTGAACATTGGAAAAGATCATCCCTTGGCGAGTCCTGGAACTTTATTTAATCCACGAACAGTTTTGCGTTATGCGCCTATGATGCTACCTGAGGCCATGCGTAATGTGGGCTGCGCCGGAGAGCTCACAAAAAAATCCAAAAAAAGAACATTCATTCCATTGTTAGGTAATGGGATTTAAATGTTTTTAAATATTTATAAAACTACTTTTCTAAGCTGGGTGCTTTTACAGTCTTTCATTGTGTTTTCCGCTCCAGAAATGGGCGACGCTGATTTTCATGCGTTTAAATATTCTTTGGGTTTGCAAAAATTTGAAGCTAGCGCTGCAAGTGATTCTACATCACCATTAAATAAAATGGCCATTCGTGAAATGATAGCTCGTGGATGGACTGAGCAGGAACTCTATGATCGTTACGTGCAACTTTTGGAAAAATTAAAAGCACCTCTAACCAAAGTCTTACTCATTCAGCAAGCACTTCAAAGAGAAGAGTTTGGATCCAATGCACAATCTTTTGAGGTGGGCTTGGTGGGAGGTTTTGCTTTTTTTGGATTTTCAATGAGAGTCGGTCTTGGGCGAATTCGTACACCCGCAAAAAGTTTCCCTGTATTTTCTTTCAGAGCCATGCCTCAAACAAGTGGCTTAACTTTTGGTGCTGCCTTACAAGTTGGAGTTTCTAAAGAGGCTAAAAATCAAAACGAACTATGGGCCATTGCGGAAGGTGACGTAAATCAAGATACGAGTTCTAATAGAAGCTTTGGGCTTGTCGCGGGAAAGTATGAAGTCAATTTAGAGCAAAAGCATCAGTCTCAAGGAATGCTTTTGGGGCTCATTGGCGCAGAAAATAGAGCCTCAATGATGACATTGAGATTGGTGCTTCCTTGGCTTTATTACAAGTATCCTTTTTCAAGAATCATAGGCACTAAAATGACGGAACTGCTAATGGCGCTTTATTCATTTGATTTTTCATTGTCTGAATTAAAAATTAAAGAATTTGAAAATTTAGTTTTATTACAAGAAAAAAAAATGCTTGAGCGTGGTTTAGAGGCGGCTTCATTGTCTGGCAGTATTGACTTTACTGAACACCCATTTTCAAGCCCTGGTGCACTTTTTCATTTAAAAACTGTAGCCAAAAATGCTCCTCAACTTTTAGGTGAAGAAATGCGGGCTTTGGTCTGTGAAAATTTTTTGGATCCCAAAAACAAATCAAGAGGAATTAAAAAGCAAAATTTATTATTAGGTGAATAAACTTATGAAATACTACGTTAAAAATATATTTATAATTTTGGCTTTTGCAATATCTTCGATAGCTTTTTGTGATTCCAATGAAGAACGAGATTTTGAAGCTTTTAAATATGTTTTAGGGTTAAATGAGGAATTTGCCGCAAATTCTTCAATATTAAATCAGTTAGCCCTTCGAGAATTAAGTTTAAACGGGAGAGATCCCAAGGCCCTGTATGAAAGGGTGGGGGGCTATTTAAGTAAATTAAGTGAATCACTTAGATCACTATTGTTAATTCAAGCTAAGTTAGACAGAAAAGATTACAGAGCTACTTCAGACTGTTTCGAGTTTGGAGTTTGTTTTGGATTTATTATTTCTGCAATTGATTTAAAACTCAGTGTCGGTATGTCTCATACACCAATTTTATCCTTTCCTACTTTTGGGATGAAGTTATCTGTCGTGGATGCTTCTGGTTCAAATGAATTAGCTTTGGGAGTGGGCGCAGCTATGGGGGTTGAGAAATACACTAGTCCTGATAGTGAATTACCTTTAATTACTAAAAGTACTACGACTCATTTTCCTGTTAAAGAAATGAGCGAAGAAGATGCAAAAAAAGCATTTATAAATGCTCAAAGGGAAAAGGGCTCCGCTCAAGCTGGATCTTTGGGGGTAGGAATATATAAAGTTGATTTAAAAGGAATTGAACTCAGTAGAGGTTTTATGGCTGGTCTCTTTTTTATGGATTCAGCAAATTCACATAATATGACTTTAAAAGTACCTCTTAAAATTCCATTGTATTATTTTTTCTACAAATCCGATCTCGAAAAGCAGTTGTTGAGTATAGTTCGCTCTTTTCATCGCTTTGATTTTGCGACACTCGATTTCCAAATTGAAAAATTTCAAAATTCAGTGGAGCGACTTAAGAAGAAGTTTGCCAAAAGAGGCTTAGTTATTGATGCCGCTGAGATTCAATCCCAAGCCTTGTTAGGGCCGTTGAGTAGTGTAGCCAATCTTTTTCACCCCATGACTCTTTTAAGAAATTCACCAAAATTATTACCCGAAAGCCTTCGGATTGAGTCTTGTGAAGAGTCTTTGAGTGCGAAAAAAGGTCGAAATTCCGAGTTTTTAGCCTTTTAGGGCATTTATTTTCAAAATTTCCTGAAACTAGGCATCTAGCAATTGACATGAAGCGTTACGGTTTGTAAGTCATCGGCATGCACCTGACTACCCCCAGGTTTTTAAAGAGCCTCATTGTATTGGCCCTTATTAATTCGTTTTCTGCATTTTCTGCTGACGCGCCTGCAAAATCTAAGGCCCAAGTTGATTTCGCAAATTTTTCAACAGTTATGAATTTACGTGAAGACGGTGTGCGTTCTGAATCAGAAGCATCGAATTCTATTTTGGCTCGTCTTGCGGCACGAGAGCTTATGACTTCCGGTATGACTTCAATGGAGCTCTACACAAAAATTGAAACACTTCTCCAGGCCCTCAAGCCTCATTTAGAAAAAATCATGGCCTTGCAAAAGGCTGTTAATCTCGATGCTGATAGACCAATTCTTAAATGCGTAGAGTTTGGTCTTTGCTTTGGTTTATTTTATGGAATGGGAATAAGATTTTCTTTCGGAGTGATTCGTACTCCTCGAATGAGTTATCCAGTTGTTGGTGCAAAAATTCGTTTTCTAAATAGTAGTAATAGGGGCGAAGAATTTGCAGGCGGTTTGGCTCTTGAGTTAGGTGCCGAACATAAAGGAAACGCTAATACAGATTGGTTAAATTTTGTAGAAGTTGATTCTAGTAGCATGGACGGCGAAGTGAGCAATGCCATTTTAGCCGGCAAATACAAATCCACAGTAGCCAATGACGCTACTCACGAGAGTAAGGGAATGCTTATTGGTTTGTTTCGAGATCAAAGTATAGTCAATCATGTTGGTTTTCGCTTTCCAATAAAAATTCCAATTTACGTTTACCGTTTTGAAAAAGACTTTGATGATTTGCTTTTAAAAATGATGAGAGCCCTTCAAACTTTTGATTTTGAATCTTATGCAGCACTTTTTGAAAAATTAAAAATTACAATTTCAAAAGTAGAGCGAAAACTTCGCGATCGTGGATTAGCTAGCACACCTGGTATGGATAAAGACACACTGATGTCTGAGCATCCAATGTCTTCTCCTGGAATGCTATTTCACCCGCGTACACTTTTGAGATATGCGCCAGATTTGGCACCCGGATATATGAAATTAGAGGGCTGTGATGATGCTCTCTTAGGCAATGGAAAAAAAGATAAAAAAGCTAAAACCCTATTATTGGGTGGCGGATGATTAAGAGGACGAGGATTATGACCATGTTAAATAACAAAAAACTTCTCACAATTATTATGAGCAGCGCTTTCGCGATGCACGTTGTTGCTAGCACAGGCGGCATGGCTGGAGCTAGTGGGGATGTTGATGGAATGATGAAAGAAGCTCAAGTTTGTCAGGGCACATTGGTCGACCCTTCAACCCAAGCTCCTGTAGATGCTTTTCAAGCAGCCATGGGAAGTTTTAGAAAATTTTTAGGTAATAATGAATTGTTCGAACAAGAAGCGCAGAGAATTGCCAAACTTTTAAACATTGAAGATTATGAGAGTCTCGAGCGTTTAGCGGGTCTTTATGGTTTGGAAGTAGAAATTCCTTTGAAGAAACGTGAAGGTCGTAGTGAAAACGTAGTTCGAGCCGCTACTGAGCGTGCTAAAAACCCTGAATCAGGATTAATGATTGAAGCCGCTACAAAATTTTTAAAAGAAACTCCAATTGGTGGTGGCGAAGCCTTTAAAAAAGTTCTTGAAAATCTTCAAGGAATTGAAGAAAGAAGGCAGGCCGAAGTTGAGGGATCTCAAAAATCCGGAGCCGTGAATTGGTTGGTGAAAAACACTTGGGGTAGATTTAAAAAAACTACTTCTAAAGTAGCAAACATAATGAATAAGGAAAACGTAGCTGAAGCTATGCAAGATGCAGGCAAGCTCGTTAGAGAAGAGACTGAGGCTGTAAAAAAAGAAAGAGATCACTTCCAAGACTGTTATGAAGAATCTTGGATTAACTTAGTTATTGTTAGTATTAACCTACGTGCTGCCTTGATAGCTCGACAAGAATGGCTTTCGACTTTACTACCTTCGTATCAGGTAAAATTTCAAGCTGGAGAGATTTCTGAAGATTTATACAAAGACGTGGTTGATAACGTTAGAATGCTAGATAGAAGAATTGCATCGTTAATTAATCTTGAGAGCGAAACTGTTAAAGGTTTAGATAAAAACCGTCAAAACGTAAGAGCGGCAACTGATGTGATTAGCACTAACATCGAAGTTGAGATTCAATTAATTCCTTATTTGACTCGACTCCTTATGAATATGCTTTCGGATAAAACTCTTGATATGAGAGCATCTTTGGCCAATGAGTTTAGAGCCTTTGCTAAAGAAGTGGCTATTGAAGGTGATAAGGCTCACCAAGCTGCAACTTTAAAAATTGCTGAAAATCTTGAAAAAGGTTTATTGGATGCAGCAACGGTTCAAAGTGGTTTCACAATGGCCATCGATACAGCTAAAAAGAAGCTTAAAATTATGCAAGATGCAGCAGCGCAAAGGCTTAAAGACGGTGTAGAAACTAGAAAACAATTGGGTCAATTCATGGATGAAGTGACTCAAACTCGTCGTCAAGAATTAGGCACTGGAGTGGGTGGAGTAAGCCCGGCATTGGCAGCTCCAAAGGCCCCTACTGCTTTACCTTCTCCAAGAACTGTAGAGGTGACTCCTATCGCAATGCCTGAAAGAGTTGCAGTGCCTGTGACTCCGCCATTAGAAGCTGAAATCGTTAAACCATTAGAGGCTGATGGTGGATCTAGCTCTACTGATGGTGATGCCAAGAAATAACGAAGATAGATATATAGTTAAGTAAATTATTTCGCCTCCTTGTAAAATTTACGAGGAGGCGAAAGTTTTTAAGGGACTTCAATGAACTTGTTAAGAAAAAAGCTGATAAAAAGTTTTTGCTTAACTTTGTGTCTTTTTTTTCTTGATGCCTTAATGGCAAAGCAAGAAGAAGCACCCACCTTTAGTTTTACTCCTAATTCTTCTTGCTCTGTTCCTCTTCTGCAGGATTCAGGTGGCGGTGCTTTTAATTATTTGTCTGGAACATTTACGGCAATACGCCAAAAGTTTGCTTCAAAAAATTCGGACTCAAAAAAAACAGGGATTAGTGGCAAATTGTTTGGAGCTTTCTTGAAACCTAAAAGGAAAAGCCCCGAAGAAGAAATTCAAGAGAAAATCACGAGAGAACTTTCTATAAATGCTAACGACTTTTTAAAAGATTATAGGGATGTTGTTTTAGAGTTGTTAACTTTAATGAGAGCTTCTAATAAAACTTTGATAACTGGCGTGCCTGGCGAGATGCCCAGTCAGGAGGGGCTTAAGGGTCAGGCTGAGGTCTTGAAGCCATTAACCTATGAGAGTTTTGTTGCCGAAATTCAGTGGCGATTATTAATTTCGAAAAGTTTATATAATGGTAGAGAGTTTTTTATAATTTATTTGGGAGATTTGCCTGAAAATAAACAACTAGATTTTAATCTTCATTCAAAAGATATGGTGGTGGTGCTCCCAAGACTTAAATCTAATGGGGCTGAAGTTTTTTGGCTCAAGGGTGATTCAAAAGGAATTCGCCAATTTCCGGGTGTTATGCCCATTGAAAATCTATCCAAAGAAGTGAAGCCCAGCCGAATTGAAGGTTTTTCAAAAATTTATATTTATTCTGAACATTATGTAGTTAGCAATGGCTGGCTCTTAAAGCAAAATATGGAGGTGGCGATTCAAGAAGGTTGGATGCCGCAAGTTTTATCTCGAAAAGTTGAAAGTGAGGCTATAAGAGCTAATCCTTATGATCTAAATGGTGTTTTGGCCTTGGCATCGGGTGGAGGAACTCTTAAAGATGCATGGCTCTCACTTGGTAAATCTAGTAACAGGCAAATGGTGCTTTCTGCTATAGATTCCGAGGATCTTCGCGATAGTACATTGCTAAAAATGGATACTGACCCTGAAGAATGGGGACCTGGATTTGCAACTGATTTTTTAAGTTTAGCAGCAGCCTATCCATTGGAAGTTTTTAGTGCTTTGCAGTTTGAAAAATTCAATTTATTAATAGCAGACACTCTTCAAAGACTAGCCCTGCTTAATCAATTGAGGGCTTCAGGAGATAAGGCACAATTAACTACTATTTTTTATGAATTTGTAGCCTTTATGAGAGAGAATCAAGGTTATATTGAGGGACAACTTGCAGAGCTTGGCAAATACAAAAGAGCTGGAGAATTGTTAAAAACTCAATTTCTCCCGATTGTTGAAAAATTTCTTTATGTTCACAGCGAATATAGCAAAAAATGCGCACAGCAAACCCAGTCTGATAATGATGATATAGATGCATTGGAGAGAAGGGCCTCTACTTTGAAAATGCTTGATGGAAAGATTCAGAATCTACAAGTGGCACTTGCTAATATTGAAACAAGTTTGACTCAGTTAAGAACTAGAGAAAATGAGTATTTAGCATTCTTTAAAGATTTAGAAGATTTTATTCAACAGTTTCCTTCATTAGTTCTCAATCCTGATTCTGAAATATTAGTTCAAGAAATACAAACTCTGCGAGAAGCAGGAGCTTTAATTAAATAATGAAATTCAGTTTAACTTGTATTTTCACTTTAAATTTCTTTGCAGCCTGTGCTTTTGCAGAGTCGGAGCTTATTGTAGCTTCTTCTGAGCATATTAGTCATTGCGAAACTGCTCTGAGTACAGTGGCCTCTGACCAGAAATTGACTTTTGGTGAAGCTGGCCCCGCTTCGGACATAGAAGCGTTTTTGAAAACATTGAGTACGGCCGATCGGGAATTTGATGCTCAATTGGCTTTAGAAATTAAAACACTCATTGAATCCTCGACTCTTTTTACGTCTGGCTTAGTGGCTCATTTTTTTCTAGAAGAAGCCGAAGACTCTTATTCAAAAACTTCTAAGCAAGATCGTGTTGAATTTGTGAATAATTTTCATTTGCTTACAGCCCGTCAAAAAATGGAAATTTCTTTTTCAGTAGTGATGATGGTGGCTGATTTTTTTGATGAATTTCTTTTAGACAACGAAGATGCTCCTAAGAAAATGAAATTGTCTGAGGCTGAGTTTTTAAGAATGAAAAACTTTTGGCCGCAATTCACAAAAGGTGACCCTCAACTTAAAAAGCTACTTTTTGCACTATTGGTGTACTTTCAATATTATTCAAAAGACATTTTAAAACATGTTAAGAGATTTAATTCTATGTGGTCGGGATATAAAAAGTCGTGGCTCCCTTTTGAAGGTTTTGGCTATGAGTTAAAGTATTATCTTAGTCCTACAAAGATTTCAAAGTTGCTTTTTAATGAAGAGTCGCCTGAAGTTCTTGATTTAAACAATGACTCTTCATTAGAGGCTGCGTTGGATCGATTTGCGGATAGAAGAGGGCACCCGGGATCCGCGGTTGTCTACAATTTTGTTATATCTCATACGTTGATGCATTTACCGCTTTCTCATTTGAGGTCAATTAAAGATAGGTATTCTTCAGATTTGGACGCCTCACTTATGCAAAGAATTGATAAGAGGATAGACGAGCTTCATTCAAGAATAGGTGGTATTGATCCACTAAAAAAATCAGCCGATGAAGCCTTAAAAAATCTTGAAGCTCAAAAAAGTAAATCAGCAGTTTTAGAGCGTCTTATTAAAGAAAGGCAGAAGCAAATTAAAGAATTGGAGCCTAAGCTCGCTGCTATACAAGAGGAGATAGACGATCTTAACCCCAGGAGTGCTGCAAAAACTGTAAAATTATCTAGCGATAATTGGGGTTTGTTAGAAAAAAATTTACTGAAACATGCGCGTTTTATGGACCTTGAAAAGTTTTTAACTGGAATTTTCACTTTAATAACAAGTAACGAAATTAAAAAATCTGAAGATAAAAAGGATTGGACTGTAAATTTAGTGTTACGTGTTCGCGCTATTGCTCGCGTTCGTTTTTTAGAGCTTGATACTAAGCTTTCAATAATCGATCGCCTAAAAGCTAAAGTGAATTTTTATATTGATCCGAAAGAGCGAGATGCGTTTTATGCAGAATATCTCGATCCTAAGGATTGGGGTGCCAGTGGAGAGTTTAAGGACGCACAACAGCTTGGAGAAGTTGAAAAAGGCCTTCGCGATAAGTTAAGCAATATTAAAACTCAAATAGAAAAACTCGAAGGTGAAATTATTGTTTTTGATGAAAAATTGCTTTTAGAAGACCCCGAACAGCAGCGTTTAGATAAAATTTACAGAGAAGCTAAAGCGACTTATGAGGCAGAGCTTAAGAAACTCAAAAACGATTAGCCTTTTGAATTTATTTAATTTCTAATCTCTAAAAAACTTGAATGAATATATTGTTTGGAGATTTAATTTCTTGAGACCATCTTGGGGTGGGCGCGAGGCGTAGCCTCAAGCCTCAGGGGTCGCCCAAGCCGGTCTTAAGAAATTAAATTTCTAAACAATAATTTCGTTTGAGGCGAATTTAGTTAATGTCTTTATTTCCCTTTAGAACAGCTACGGGAATGGGATCTTCTTTTGTGCCCGATGAAATGAAATAGAGTGGGGCTGGAGAGTTTTCGTCTAATATAGCTTTGAGCGAGTTGCTGCCCAGTGCAAGTTTTAGCCACGAAGCTAAATCATTTAATAATGGGGTAAAGCTTTTGAGGGGATCTTTTGATTTATAAACTTTAGAAAATATAGCGAGTCGCTCTTTAATTTTTTGTTGTGGAAGAGCTGGGAGCACATCTTTTGATGCCAGCAGAACTGCCTCGCGTTCAAGTTCTGAGAAAAACAAAAATAATAGTGGACCCTTGTGATGGTGTTGGTGCTCGTAAAATAATGATTTGGCCTTTTGTGAGACTCGAAATCGAACAGCTTTAGCAGCCACTTTTTTAAGATAAAAGCGCTTTAAATGAAAAATTGTTGTTCCAACGCAAAAACCAAGCACAGGAAAAAGTAGCAAGTCAGTGGGGCGTGCCACTTTGTTTTCCATAAAAAGAGCTATTACGAGCCCAGCGCTTAAGCCTAAAAATGAAAGTAAAAAAAGCAATTCGCTATAAAGATCACTTTCTCGAATAATCACCGCTACAAAGTTAGCTTTAAGGCCTTGTTGGGTTTCCTTGAGTTGAACTGAGAGTTGCTCTTTCCATTCTTTTTTCCAAATGGGAGGATCAAAAAGGGCTTTGATCTTCTTGGCAACTTTAAACATGACTACTGTTCTAAGACTCTCCTGCTCAGGCATCAAGTCTTTGTCCTAGAAAAGCCATGGCTTTATGGATAATCTAAGTGGGTGAAGCCATTTGTTTTTAAAAAACCCTGGCCTGATCTTAATTTGCCTATCGATCTCAAAAATGAGTGGGTGAATAAGTCCTTAGCTATGGATACTTCCTCAGAAAGTATTTTGAATAATTTAAAAGAGAAATTGTTGGATGAAGTTAAGGCTTCACGTGTGCCTGCTGTTTTGTTGGATTTAGATTCAACTTTGCTTTGTGTGAACTCCCGATCGAGAAGTATTTTTTCTGCATACTTAAGGACTTTAGATAAGGTTCCAGATTTGTGGTGGAAAGTATTTTTTTATTGGAACATTCAACATCACACTTATAGCATTCGCGAAACGATAGAAAATGTCATGAAAGATTTAGGGACTGAGGATGCACTCCAAAAATCTTATTTTCTTTGGAAGGATTTTGAATCCTTCTGGATGGAGCATTTTTTTAGTAGTCGTTTTATGGATCAAGACGAGGCCTATGAGGGAGCTGTGCAGTGGGTTCGTGAAATTAAAAAATTGGGACTTCAAATTGTTTATTTGTCTGGAAGAGATCGCATTTCTTCAATGCATGGAACTTTGAATCGACTACAAGTTTTGGGTTTTCCTATGGGAGAAGGCACTCGAGTTTTTTTAAAACCCGGAACACGCGATTCAATGACAGACTTAGAATTTAAAATTAAAGCCAGTGAATTACTCTCTCATCAATATAGAGTGTTACTCTCTATTGATAATGAACCAGAAAATCTTATTCCAATGGCTAAGTATTTTCCTGAGGCAGATATTGTGTGGAAATTAACTGTTATGAGTTGGCGAATTCCGGAAGACAAGAAAATGAAATTTTCATTAGGTAATAGAAAGCTTCTTTGCCTGACAAAATTTGCCAATCAATAAATCGCTAGAAAAAAAATTAGCGTTTTGCGCGATCGAAACGAGCTTTTTGCTTATTAAACCAATCACGAAATTTATCGTATGATTCGTCTAATTCTAAAAGCTGATCCAAAGAAAGGTAATCTGTTCGAGAAGAAACCTTTTCCTTGTTTTCGTTGTAATACACGTATTCATCTTGATTGAGCTCAACGGCTTCAATCCAAGATTTAATCGCGTCTTTTAACCACTGAGGCACATTACGCAGATCAGCTTCCCGCGTATAGTGTATGAGTTCCTGCTTGATATCGTGCTGATTCATAATTTACTTATATCACAGCGTTTCTGATGTCGGTTCTATAATTTTTTCAAAAATATTTAACTCGACGCGGCAGATAACATTTTCTCTAACCAAGGGTGTAGTTTGCCGTTACTGGAAAGAATCTCTCCATCAAAGGGGTCGAATTTTTGCCCTTTGTGTTTAGTAACCTGTCCGCCGGCTTCTTCAACAATGAGTGCTCCGGCGGCGATATCCCATGCGGCCAGTCCCCATTCCCAATATCCATCGGTTCTGCCGCAAGCCACATGAGCTAAGTCTAAGGCGGCCGATCCATCTCTTCGAACTCCTAAACTTTCTTTGGTGATTTGAGTAAAAAGATCGAAGGGTTTGTCGATACTTTGAGATTTATTAGAAGCAAAACCAGTGGAAAAGAGGGCTTGTTTGGGGTCTTCGTTGGGGGTGACTAAGATTTTTTCTGAATTAAGAGTGGCTCCAAGTCCTCGAGCTGCGCTGAATATTTCTTTATGGAGCGGTTCATATATTCCGCCAACACTAACGCTCCAGTGGCCATTTATTTTTTCCATCCATCCGATGGTTGAGCAGAAAAAAGGGTAGGCGCGAGCATAGTTGGTGGTTCCATCAATGGGATCGATAACCCAGCAGGCGTCGACGCTTTTTAGTTTTTCAAAAATCGCTTGGCTTTGGGATTCTTCTCCTAAAAAAACTTCTCCGCTAAAACTTTTATTAAGTTTTTCTAATAAAAATTCTTCAACTTTTTTATCAAATTGAGTCACTAGATCCTTAAATGAGGTCTTGTTTTGAGTGAGTAACATTTCTTTGCGGCTTGTTTGAGCGCCAGGACGAGCGGTCCATCCCTCTAGAAGTAATTCATGGGCAGATTTTAATATTTTTTCGAGTTCAATTCGTCTTTGTTGCTTATCCATTGTCTTTATTCTTTTCGAAATCGTTGTAGATGGCTTTCATAACATCAGAGCGACTCATTAAGCCCACGAGTCTATCGTTGTCGTCGACTATAAGAACGCGTTTGACTTTGCTTTTGATGAGAATGGCTAAGACATCTCTAAAAAGAGAGTCTTGGTGAGCCGTCACTGCGGGGCCATGATATTGAAGGGGGGATTCTAGTGGTTTTACGGCTCCTTGAAGAATGGCGTCCCATTCCGAAAAAACACCTAAAACTTTATTTGTGGCATCGGTCACCGCGAGTCCGCTAATTTTATGATTGATCATCATTTGCATAGCTCGCTCTAGAGTGGTGTCGGGGCCAGCAACCATCACAGTTTTTGACATCATGCGCTTGATTGGCGTGAGGCCTAGATCTTGGGATACGGGATAATTTCTATTTGCATTCATAAGATTCTAAATTTGTGTTCTAATAAATTAAGTGAAGTTAATCTACTTTAGGGGGAACTCTTTATGGCCGCTAGACCGCTGAGAGCATTAATACTGGACCCATACGAAGAGTCTGCAGGTATAATTCGTAATCATTTGGAGCAAAAAAAGGTTGATATAGTGGGTTGGGCAAAAAGAGGTAAGGGTTGGATGAAACTCTTTAATGAAGGGCGACCTGATTTGGTTTTTGTGGATTTGATGTTACCCGAAAAAGACGGTATTTTTTGTATTAATAATCTTTGTGTTCAAGCGCCTGGAACTTGTTGTATTTTTACGCATTCTTTTGTGGGAGAAATGGCCAATAATGTGGAGCAAAAGGCTTTGCGTGCAGGAGCTACGGCAGTTCTTCAAAAGCCATTTGTGAGTTCGAGATTTAACGCCATGATTGATCGATTTTTGGCAATTAGAGAATCATAAAAAAATCCGCAGTGATTCTTTTCTTGAATCACCGCGGATAAAAAGACAGCCAGGATGGATTTACTTGCCCGATGGCGAGGGCAAACAAGTGGGAGGACCGCTCACACTCGCTTAAATCATCGCATGCTTGTCCAAAACTGAGCTGTCTAAACAAGTCGAAAATTTTAAATCAGTTTTAATACTCGCATGGGAGACATATTGGCTTGGGCCAATGTTGCAATCCCTGTTTGTTGAAGAACTGAATACTTAGCCATTTCAGAAGCTTCTTCAGCAACATCGGCATCTTTAATTCGGCTGTTGGCTGAAGTTAAATTTTCTTTGTATGTGGCTAAGTTGTTAATGGTGCTTCCCATTCGGCTTTGTGCCGCACCGAATGTGGAACGGTATAACGAAATTTGATGAAGAGCTTCGTCGAGATTCTCGAGTGAGCTTTGTGCTGAACTTTTATCGTCAACGCTCACTCCAGAAATTCCAAGGTGAGATGCAGAAGCGTCAATGTCTCCAGCATCTAGTGAAACGACGCTATCTTTATCGTTTTGAATTCCTACTTGAAAGTCTAAGCGATTGGCTGATCCATCCAAGAGCTTAGTTCCAGAGAATTCGGTTGATCCTGATATGCGATCAAACTCTTGGAGTAGACCTTGAACTTCAATGTTGATGTAACCTCTTTCTTGGTCAGAAATTGTATCAGAGGCTGCTTGAGTGGCGAGCTCTCGAAGTCGAATAACGATGTTAGAAGATTCGTTGAGTCCACCTTCGGCCACTTGCATGAAAGAAATTGCAGTTTGTGCATTTCTTTCAGCTTGTCCTAAGGAGCGAATTTCAGCTTTCATATTTTCGCTGATCGCTAAACCTGCAACATCATCTCTTGATTGATTGATTCGATTACCGCTTGAGAGACGGGCTTGTGCTTTTGTAAGCGGTTCTTCGGTTGCCCTTAAATTACGTTGGGCCGTAACTGCCGGCATGTTTGTGTTAATTCTTAGTCCCATAATGATACCTCCCGGGCTCCTGGATGGGCCCTACCATTATAATTTATGCTGCGCGTTATGCGCCTCACAATGAGACATTCGACGCTATGCGTAAAAACTTAAATGCACTGATTATATTGGATCTGAGGGGAGATTGTTATGGTGTTGAATTTAAATAGAATTTTAAGAAATATTATTTTTGTATAAACGACAATAACTCACCTCTACCCGTTAGGGCAGAGGTGAGTTCATTTGTTTGGCAGAACTTTGGCTTACCCGATCAATTTAAGAGCGGCTTGAGTTCCCATGTTGGCTTGAGCCAAGACGGAAGTCGAAGCTTGTGTTTTTACTGTCTCGCGAGCGAGGTCAGAAGAAACAGAAGCCATATCCGCATCTAGAATTCGGCTTTTTGCAGCTTGGAAGTTCTCAACTGCAACTTCGTTATTGGCAATTGTAGTTCCTAATCGGTTTTGAAGTGAACCGAGTACAGAACGGTTGCTGTTAATAACGTTGATCGAGTCGTCTATATAGTTAAGACCATTTTGAGCGCTAGATTTGCTAGAAAGATCGATGCTTCCTAAGCCAAGTTTGCTCAAAGTAACGTCTGTAGCTCCTGGATCGTAAGAAATACGGTCCAAGAATTCGTCGTTACCAACGCCTACTTGGAAATCCAATTTAGAGCCTTGTCCGTTTAGTAAAGTTTGTCCGTTGAATTTAGTGCTGTTTGCAATACGTTCAATTTCTAGTTTCATTTGTTGAGCTTCACGATCAAGGTAAGATCTTTCGTTTTGTCCAACAGTATCAGAAGCCGCTTGTACACTTAACTCACGAATACGAGTGACCATGTTAGCAACTTCAGACATTCCACCTTCAGCTACTTGAATGAAAGAGATACCATCTTGAGCGTTACGGCCTGATTGCATGTAACTACGAACTGAACTGTTTAAAGATTCACTGATAGCTAAACCCGCAGCATCGTCAGCTGATTTGTTGATCCGTCTGCCGGATGCCAACTGTTCGAAGCTTGTAGATAGTTTTGCTTGTGTACCACGCAACTGACGTTGAGCGTTTACAGAAGCTATGTTTGTGTTAATACGAATTCCCATTTTAAGTCTCCTTTAGTTTTTCACCTCCTTGGTGATTTGCTCTTCGGGTCCTGCCAGACCTTTTTTTGAAGAGCGCGCCTTTCGTGGGCTTGGTTAATTGTTTGTCAAAAAAGTTTAGGTTTTTTGTGACGTCTGTGGTGTGATTGCACAACACAGTTTTCCGTCCTTAGTAGTTATTCGTCGCGTCCGTCCTCCTTTCTTGACTCGGAAACCTTGGGGCTTCTCGGGTTGCCAAAAATTTGTTACATAATTTCTATCGGAAACTTGACACAACACTTTAGAGCTTTGTGAAAAAATTTTGACATTTATCATTCGAGAATATTATGCTGCGCGTAAAGAGTCTGATTTTTAAATGCTCTTATGTGAAAATGGAAATTGCGTGACGGAACATATCCCAGTTTTTTTAGATGAATTTTTAAAATTTTGTCCAAAAATGACTCATGGGAGCTATTTGGATTTAACACTTGGCGCTGGTGGGCACCTGCGCGCACTTTTAGAAAATCAAAAAAATTGGAATGCAGTAGCTAGGGACAGGGATCCTAGGGCTATCGAGCGTGTTCAAAATTCATTTTCATCTGAGCTGATGTCTAGAATAAGTTTAGTCCAAGGAAATTTTTCAGAAGAAGAAAAGTCTCAACTTAGCTTTGATTATATTTTTGCAGATTTAGGAGTGTCTTCTTTTCAGTTTGATCCTGAGTTGAGTGGGATGAGTCTAAATTCAGAATTAGTCTTAGACTTTAGAATGAATCCCGATGAGGGCGACAATTTTTTGACGTGGCTGAAAAAACAAAATCCTAGAATTTTAGAAGATATTTTTTATGGATTCGGCGAGGAGCCTAAAGCTCGAAAATTAGCAGAAGCTGTTTGGAGTGCTGATGCCGATGTTTTTAAAAATGCTAAAAGTTTTTCTTCATTTATTGCTAGAGTCTTGGCTTATAAGGATTCTAAGCGACATCCAGCTACAAGAATATTCCAAGCGCTTCGAATGGCAATTAATCAGGAAGTGGAGTCGCTGAGTTCATTGCTCAATTGGGCCCCTAAACGATTAAAGGTCGGTGGAAGGATGGGCGTTATTAGCTTTCATTCTTTGGAAGACCGATTGGTGAAAAAAAAATGGCTTAGCTTGGAGTCGGGCGGAGACTTCGTTATCCTAACTAAGAGACCTCAATCACCTTCGGAGGGCGAGCTAGTCGCAAACCCTCGAGCACGTAGTGCTAAATTGAGAGTGATTGAGAGAGTGGGATAATGGGGCGAGATCAAAAGAGAACGATTGTTTTTTTAAAAACAGTTTTTTTAATTTTTTTGGCAGCGGGATTTTTTATGGCTCACGTTTGGGTGAGAACCCGCACTGTGACATTGGGTTATGAATTGCAAAAACAGAGAAAAACTTTAAGTGATTTGGAAGAGTATTATTTTAATCTTCAAATTCAGGAACAAAAAATAAGAAAGTGCTCCAGTCTTGAAGAGCTCAATAATTCTTTGTCGTGGGGATTAAAAAACCCTCGTAATGAACAAATCCATTTTTTGGCTTACAGGGCCAATCCGTGAAGGCTTCTAGAAAAGATTTAGAATCAAGGGTTACGTTTGTGTTAGCGGTGGTCTTGCTGGGTTTTGTGGGTGTTTTGGTGAGGGCGTTTTGGTTGCAAATTCTTCCCGATCAAAAACTTAAGCTTTTAGCGCGTAGACAATTTGAAAGTCGAATTCAGGTGCAAAACCGTAGGGCGAATATTCTTGATCGTGATTCGAAACCTCTAATTGTTTCTACTAGAGCTTACTCATTTTTTATGGATCCTAAGAAGATTGAAAATCCAAAATTATTTTCCAAAAAAGCGGGCAAACTTTTATCTATGGATTCAAAGAAACTTTATAAAAAAATTATGGAGTTTCGCCAGCGAAGATTTGTTTGGTTGAAAAGACATTTGCCAGAAAATGAAGCTAAGCTCATTATTTCAAAAAAGTTGGATTCATTATATTTTGTAGAAGAGTTTAAAAGGGAGCCAATTCGAGGTCGATTGGCATCACATGTATTGGGATTCACTTCGAGAGATGGCCGGGGTTTGGAAGGGGTTGAAAGATATTTTGATAAATATCTCGATAGAGATCCTCACGTTCTCACTATAGAAAAAGATGCTTTGGGAAGAAGTATTTACCGACAATTGAGTCATTTTAAAGAGCCCGATCAAGAGATTGTCGATTTAAAGTTAAGTATAGATTCTTCTTTGCAGTATTTTGTTGAAAAGTCTTTAGAGGCAACTATTGAAAAGTTTAAAGCGCGAGGAGGAACTGTCATAGTGATGGATCCTTATTCTGGAGAAATATATGCTCTGGCAAATTATCCAGATTTTGATTTATCGAGTCCCAATCAATACCCAGCAACCTTTAGGCGGAATCGCGCAGTGACCGATCCGATTGAGCCGGGTAGTGTGCTTAAGCCCTTTTTGGTGGCTGAATCTATTGAGAAATCATTAGTCAATGAAGACACATGGATTGCAACTCCTGGGGGTAAAGTTAAAGTAGCGGACCGATGGATTCATGAAGCCGATAAAGAACATGAGAAATCTGGCTATAAAGTGAAGGATTTAATTAAGCATTCAAGCAACGTGGCAACAGTTAATCTCTTGCAAAAGGTAGGTTCGGCCACTTTGTATTCCGCATATAAAAAAGTGGGATTTGGAGAGCTGACTGGTGTTGAGATTCCTGGCGAATCGCGTGGGATAGTGCGCTGGCCTGGAGCAAAACAGATTGTAGAACAGGCCACATGGAGTTTTGGGCAGGGGATTGCTGTGACTCCGCTTCAGATAATTAGAGCTTACGCAGCTTTGGCCAATGGAGGTTTCAAGGTGAAACCACATTTAGTGGGGAGTCGTATAAGTCGTGATGGTCGGGTGCAATCTGAAGTTAATAATAATTCCGTTGGTGAAAGAATTTTTTCAGAAAAAACGACGGCCAGAATGACAAAACTTCTTGAATCAGTTGTTGAGGAAGAAGGCACTGGAACATTGGCTCGGCTAGAGCATTTTAAAGTGGCGGGTAAAACTGGAACTTCACAAAAACCAGCCGTTGGATCTTCGGGGTATCAGAAGGGATCTTACATCGCATCTTTTGTGGGTTATTTTCCATCGGAGGCTCCTAGATTTGTTGTTTATGTGAATGTCGATGAACCTCAAAAAATTTATTATGGCGGATTGGTTGCGGGTCCTTTGTTTTCTGAAATTGCACGTCAAGCCATGCGCATGAACCCCTTAAGCTCCATCGCCCGATAAGGCGCCTAGCGACTTTTTACCATCGCCCCCCACCCAATTACACAATTCTGTAATTGGGTGGGGGGCGATGGTAAAAAGTCGCTGGGCGCCTTATATATAGAATGTATGTTCGATTGTAGTCAGTGGCCTGTGATAGTTGAAAACGGATTACGATGGGTTTGGGATTATCGGCAAGAGATTTCTTCCGCTGAAAATTTTAGAGTTTTTCTA
>JAGNHS010000079.1 GCA_018001635.1 Pseudomonadota bacterium
GTGTAAATGGAGAGGCCTCCTAAATTAAGATCGACTAGTTCTGATTCAGTTTCTCCTAAAAGATGGCTTACACCCACAAAGGCACCTAATTCTATGGCGCGGGCAGAGGCACAGCGATTGACTCGTTCCACCCCCAGAATACTCTCGCAGGCGCTAGGAACGACTAAGAGATCAATTTTTTCTTCCTTTAATCGTAAGCTTAATTCGGGAAATTCAATATCAAAACAAATGAGAACGGCTATACGGAGATTTTTAAAGTTGATCACATTTATGGTGTTTCCGCTTTGAAATGATGTTTCCCAGGGAGTGAGTTGAAGCTTTTCTTGAAAAGTTTCTTTTTCTTGGCAAAGTATGGGACAGCGATTTGTAAATTTAGAAGTGGACTCAATAAGGAATGGACAGCTTCCCATTATGAGAACTTTGTTGGGTTGATTAAGGTCGTTTTTAATCTGGGGCCAAAGCTGATTCCAAAAAAGATGAGAGATTTCACTTAGAGAGTTTTTTTTATCGACAAATTTTTCTAATCCCATCCAAGTATATTCAGGAAAGACAACGATATCGGCTCCTGTTTTATAAGATTCTAGAGTGAGAGAGGTTAAATGCTTTGCAAATTCAGTGGCCGTTGAAAATGAATGTCCAACATCTGAAGAGTAGAGATCGAGTGTTATTTTTGAGGCCATTCTTTTAACCAGAAAGTGAGGCTTTTGGGAGATTCCTGGGCTTCACCTATTTCCTTCCATATAAATTGAGCTTGGAGCTCTGGATGTTTAGTATAGCCTTGTTTAATCCAAAAGGTATCGAGGGGCTGATAGTGCGGAGGTCGACGAGGATGGTCGGGTGAGCGGTTCACGGCACAGAAAGTGGTCCATTGGCTTCCTAATTTTTGGGCATGATCTTCTCGGAATTTAAAAAATTCTTTTCCCAAACCTAATCCTCTGAGTTCGGGTAGCAGTAAGCTTTCGCCAAAATAACAAACGTCATTCAAATTATAATGAGCGTCTTTAAATGCTTTTTGAAGCTCAGCTCCTTCTTCGATTAACTTTAAGCATGTGGTGGCTCCAACGACGTCTTCATTCTTATTGAGAACTAAGACGATAAGACTGCTTGGAGATTTTAAATAGACGTCTAAGTATTTTCGTTCGTATTCTAAATCTCCTTCATAGAGATAGGGAAACTCGTTAAAGACTGTAATTCTGAGTTGGCCGAGTTTATCTATCCATGGGCTCAAATCTTTTCCAGACATTGAAATTATTTTTAAGTTAGAAGTCATTAATATTAAATTTATATATTGAATTCACATAAGCTTCCACAGAGTTTAAGTCATTCTCTGAATCTTTTATTGTGTAGGGAGAAAACGGCCCTCAATGGATTTTTCTTTCCACTCTTTTTCTTGAGGTAACTCTTGAAGAGCCATAAAGGGATCTCGATTTTGGGCGATGACGTGTCCCAGAAATGCACTCACAAGGGCACTCGCTTGAGAGGTTCCATCTAAAGCAATTTCAGGATATTGAGTGCAGCCTGTGCTTGATAATATGTCTTCGCCAGGAGCGGCAAGATTCACAATCTCATTTGAGAAATTGCTGAAGGCACTCCATTGTCCGCTTCCAATCCCGTAGGAAGCAACTCTAATTAAATTTGAAAATTTTAGAGAAGCGGGGAGCACTTCTTTGGCGTCTTTGCCGCTGAGAGGATCACCTATGCCATCTATTCCACCGTTTCCTGCGCTCACAACGAAGAGGGTCTTGGGGTGTTTGCTAATTAGGGCAGACCACGAAGATTTCCACGCTTCCATGATTTGAGTAGCCGCTTGCGCTGCTTGCAAATTGTTAAATCCTTTTTCCTTGTAGTCGCTGAAGTTTTCATCCCATGAGTCGCTGCTCGCCAGTTGGACAATCTGTGCTTGTTGTTTAGAAATATTTGAGTCTATTTTGTCGAGCTCATTCATAATATATGTTTTTATATAGTCTTCTGGATCGGGGAGCTTTTTGGGTTCCGGATGTCTTTGTGCCGCCATAAAAAAAAGTTCGGAATCTTGAGGAGCATAATTTAAGAGCAAGCCTAAAATATGATAGCCGTGAATGTCTTCTAAGGTTTTTTGAACTAAAATTTTTTCTTCGTTGTTTATTTTTTTAATTTTTCCGTTAAGAAAATTGTTTAAATAGTTAATGCTTTTAGAACAGGTGCTTTCTTGAGGGTCTTGCCTTTGGAAAGAGTCCCCTTGAAGAAAGTTGGCTTTAATTTGTGATTTGAAGAAATCAAAATCAATAGGCATATCGACTACAAGAATTTTAACTTTATTTAGGGATCCAATGTGGGGAGGGTTTCTTGCATCTAATACGTAAGAGCTTATTCCAAAACCTAAATTGAATGCAAAATGAAGGGCGATGCAGCTGAGAATAAAACTTTGAGATCTTATATAGCCTAAGGCGAGTGCTAAAATGAAAGTGTAGGCGCCTTGGTAAACTATGAAATTTTTAAATTCACTAGGGACTGCTTTAATAGAAAGTAAATGAGCGGTTGAAAACAGGAAACTTGTTATGAAAATGATAAGTTTTTTGTTTTTAAATAATTTTTCTAAAAGGATCCAATGAGTCCATCTGAATAAACTTTCTTCTAAAATTGGAGCAATCAAGAGAAGTTGAAAAACGATGCTTAAGGATTGAACTCGAATGGGGACTGGGTTGGGCGCAAAGTATCGAGTGAGGGCGCCTAACAATAGGATTATAACAAAGTATATACTTAATTTTTGAGGTCCTGATTTTTCGATTTTAAATTCAGATTTATATAGGAAAAGAATGAGTAATACGTAGCTAAATTCGATACCGAAATTTAAAGTTAAAGGCAATTGCATCCACCACTCTGAGAAAATGAAGCGTGGTATTAAATAAAGGCCAAGAAGAAATAGAGATTTAATTTTTAATTTATCAATTGTCATAGGAGTTAATCATTGATGGAAATGTCGGGGTAATATTTGAGTAGAAATTCCTTAAGTTTCTTTTTGATGCGTTCTTCGAGTTGTCGAGCTCTTTCTTTGGTGAATCCATACTTATCGCCAATTTCAATGAGTGTGAGAGGTTTTTCAGATAAAAGACGATTGAAAAATATTTCTTTTTCTCTATCGTCGAGTTCATCTTGAAATTCACCCAAGGCTTTTTCGAAAAGTGTTTTTTGTTCTTCGTCTTCCATTCGATAGGAAGCCAGGGGGGCTTCGTCGGCCACTTTTTCTTCGTAGGAGATAGCTTTGTCGTCTTGAGTTCTCCCGAGGGGATCGCTCAGAGATTTGTCTTTGGCAGAAAGGCGCCCTTGCATCATCACAACATCGTCTTCGTCAACATTGAGATTCATGGCGATCATTGCGGGTGTGGGAGAAATTCCCTCGCGCTCTAATTTTTCCTGTTCCTTTTTTAATCGATAAAAAAGTTTTTTTTGTGCTGCTGTTGTTCCAATTCTTACCATGGACCAATTCTTGAGAAGATAATCTTGCATGTAACTTCGAATCCACCACACAGCGTATGTTGTGAGTTTAACGTTTTTATAGGGATTGAATTCTTGAACGGCTTTGATGAGGCCCATGTTGCCTTCTTGGATGAGGTCTAAAACCTTGGCGCCATAACGAGCATATTCGAAGGCAATTTTAACAACAAAGCGTAGGTTCGATTGAACGAGCAATTGGATGGCTTCACGGTCATGTTTATCAAAAGCCTTCTTGGCGAGTTGTTTTTCTTGTTCTGCGTCAAGAAGGGGGAATTTTGAGACTTCCTTAAGGTATATTTGAAGTGGGGACTGTCTATCGATTTCAGCGGGTAGTTGGTGCTCGGCCTTGTAAAGGGTTGGTAAGGTTTCTGTTGAAAGCTTAGCGGGACCGGCAGATTTTTTGCGCTTTACTGACATTTTATACCCTTTCTAATCTGATACCTTTAAGTTTAAAATAGAAATATGCAGAGCAGTAGTCTCGATAGTTTTCGAGCTCTAGTACTCAACGCTTATTATGAACCCGTACGCATTGTGAGTTGGCAAAGAGCTCTCACTCTACTCTTTAGTGAGAAAATCGATGTTCTCGAAAATTATAGTGCTCAAGCAAGGAGTATCTCCCAATCTTTTAGCATTCCAGCGGTGATACGTCTTAAGGGCTACACTCGACCTAAAAAAATCACATATACGGTGAGATTTTGTCGTGAGCATGTTTTTATTCGAGATGAGCATCGTTGTCAGTATTGTTATAAAAAGTTTCATACGAAAGATTTAACTCTCGATCACGTATTGCCGCTTTATCGTGGAGGTAAAACGAGTTGGACCAATGTGGTGGCTTGTTGTCAGCGTTGTAATCAGGTTAAAGGCGGACGCACTCCCTTAGAGGCAGGCTTCACGCTTTATAAGCAGCCGCACATTCCCCAAAAGAATTTTTTTCCTACAGTTCTTTCCTATAAAATGGAAGTTCCAGCTGTTTGGCGAGCTTATTTTCAGTTTAATACTTGAATCATTTATTTTTAATGTCATGACATCGAGTAAAATTGAGTGGATAGTTTTCGAGCATTCTTTTTTCACTGTCACTCACATCAAGGCCGGATTCTGAAGCCCAAACACGGACCATTTTTTTATTGATGGCTAAAGTCATTGGAAGCATGGCTTCTTTGACGTCTCCAGCTTGCGGATGGTCAAGATCTAAATAAAGCGTCTCTGCTTTACAGCTAGAATCAAAATCTTTTAAAGATAGAAATTTAACGTGAGGAGAATTTAAAGTTTTCCAATAGACTCTTCGATTTTTGAGATCAAATACAATTCTCCATTGGGTAAACCATTCGTAATGAAGCGGTGGAGATTGAGTCTTTTGTGAAAGATTTTCCAGTCCGGAGAATGCGGTCTCAATGGATGATTTTCTATAATCTTTAGGGGATTGTGATAGTAAGGCCGCTCGAAAAAATCGTGCTAGCGATCTGTTATCTTTTGGATCTAAGTGTGAAAGTCCTAATTTTGCGGAGCCACTTTGATGGTAAGCTTCTAATGAAGTTTTGTAAGTGTCATTAGTCAAAGCTTTTATGGGCAATGAATCTCCGCTGTGTACGATAAGTTGGCCTTGAATATATTCAAAAGTGGCGCAGTTAGCATTCGCATCGCAAACAAAGTAGTGAAGAGTGGCTTCATAACTGATTCTAACTTTTTTTGCGTTTTCTATGGCCTCATTGATGTTGGCTGAAGTGTCTAGAATGTACTGTATCCATTGAACGTAACCGACGCTGGGAATCTTTTCTGTGATTTTAGATTTGTCAGCAGGAAAGAGTTGGAGAGCATTTACAGAAAGTCCTGCTTCATTCATTCCTTCCCAAGGAAAATCTTGGGCACTTCCGGAAAAAGTGACACTTGAATATTGAGATGTCCAACGAAGAGGGTTGCGGGTCTCAACAAAAATTGCTTCTTTGCTGATGTTTTTTTTATTGATGAGAAGGAATCCTTGGCCGCTGATCCAATCGAGATTTTTTGCAACAATAGGATCTTCGGTTCCGGAAATGAGATAAGCCGTGCAGGCCGAGGAAGTCTGAACAGCGAGGAGAGGCAAGATTGCTAAGATGAAAAATAAAGAGCGCAATAAAACATGCACTTCATTTTTCTTCACCCTCACGCTGCCTCTCCTCTGCCGTGATTTTAACTATTGAGTTCTCTTGAAAGACTTAGAACGGAATGTCGTCTGTTGATGCCGCTCCACCAAAAGCACCTGCGCTCATGTCAGGAGGCGCTCCAAACGGATCGCTTTCTTGACTAAAAGAACTCTTTTCACTTGTTGATGAATCTAAAAATTGAACAGTGTTAGCGACGATCTCAGTGGTGTAGCGTTTATTGCCTTCTTTATCGTCCCAAGCACGTGTTTGAAGTTTTCCTTCTACGTAAGCTTTGCGACCTTTGGTGAGATAGCGTTGGCAAAGTTCTGCAAGTTTGCCCCAAACAACAATGCGGTGCCATTCTGTACGTTCTTGCTTTTGTCCGCTTTTGTCGTTCCACGATTCGCTAGTGGCTAGTGGAAAGTTACCTACGGCCATTCCTTGCGGTGTGTGGCGCACTTCTGGATCTTTTCCGAGATTACCGATTAAAATTACTTTATTGATTCCTGCCATATGTATACTTTTCCTTTGCTAAATAATTTTTACTCTTTCTTAACTAGCTTCATTTATGAAGCCGAGCAATGCTTGATCCCTTACAGGCATCGTGCCAGGTGTCGACTCGTTGCGGCGAGCTGGCGGGTGGGTCACTTTGGAAGGCTAAGCTCAATCTCAATTTAAGCTAAGATTCTGCCGATAAGAGATTCGTGGATATTAGCTTTTCGGCTCTCTTTTCTTTTTTGAAGTCCGTGCTTTATGCGTTTTCGTCGGACCGACCCTTACGTCGTCATGATGTTAGGCGTGTGATTTCTCGGCAAATTTATTTTACGGGTTTTGAAGCCCTTAGACTTTTGTCGCTCTTCGCCGTAATCTTAGGATTGCTCGCTATTACACAAAGCGTGACTCAATTAAAAAAATGGGGAGGCAGCGAAGCTTTGGGGCCGATATTGGTGGCTGTGTTCCTTCGTGAGTTGGGTCCGTTGATTACGATTTTGATTGTCACTGCTCGGTCGGTGACGGCGGTCACTTCTGAGTTGGCCAGTATGAGGGCTAGTGGAGAAATTGATTCGCTTCGTGCCAGTGGCGTTTCCCCATTGAGTTATTTGGTTATACCTAGAGTGATCGGTGGAGCTCTCTCTACATTTTTTCTCGCACTTCATTTTGTAGCCATAGCCTTATTTGTAGGATTTCTAGCTCTACAGCTTTTTGTTGAAGTGAGTGTTGAAAAATATTTTGTAGCCTTTTTTAGTTCTATCAATACAGTGGATATTTTTTTGTTCACTGTAAAAACTTTGGGATTGGGTTGGGTTGTCTTTTTGGTGGCATGCTTTGCGGGTTTGCGAACGGCGGGTACGAATTATGAAATTCCTCAAGCTACAACTCGCGCCGTGATGTGGTCCTTCATGATGGCGTTAAGTCTTCAGGTGTTTTTTTCAGCTTTATATTATTTTTATCAACTTCAAAGTAAAGGTTGGTTGCGATGGTTTTAGACAGAGAAATCATTTGGGAGTTGGTGAATGTTTCTTTGGGTCGTGCATCAACAGATGATCATATTGAGCGCGCCTTTATAAAAGTGCATTCGGGAGAAAAGGTGGCTTTAATTGGAGAGCATCATTCGGGAAGGAAAATACTTTTACGGGCCATGAGTGGGCTTCGTCCTATAAAATCGGGTCAAATGAAAGTCTTGGGACATTTGTGTGTGGCTGAAGAAAACTTTGAGCAAGATTGGGATCGATTGTTACCTAGAGAAATTCGTTCCAAAATTGGAGTGTCTTTGGATGTCGAGGGATTGTTGAGCAATGTGAGTGTGCGCGAAGGTTTAGAAATGCTTTTTAGATTTAGGTATGGTGATCACAATACTAAACTTCGATTAGGAGCTCAAAAAGTCGTAGAAAGTCTTTGCAGACATTTCAATATTGAAGCTATTGTAGATAAAAGACCTGTGAATCTGAGTCGAACTCAAAGACGATTGGCGTCTTTGGCTCGGGCCTTTCTCTCTAAACCTAGAGTTGTTTTGTTGGAAGACCCTTCCGATGGAGTGGGTGAATTGCATTTTCATTTATTAAGAAAAGCCTTGGATTTTATTTTTGAAGCCGAAGAGCGAACAGTGCTTCTCTCAACTGAAAATTTTTCTTTAGCTTCAAAATACTGCTCGCGATGGGTTGTTTTTGAAAAAGGAAAAATAATTTTCGATGGCCAATCTGTAGATTTTATTAAAATGGAGCATCCGTTAGCTGAACAGGCTTCAAAAATTTTAGACTCACAGGCGGCTTAAGAGTCTCAGGCTATTTTTGCGTTTCTTTTTGCCAAGTGCTTTTGATTTCATGAATGAAAATTTTCATGGTTTCAGGTTGGGAGATTAAAAGCTCTCTTAATCCCGTTGATAACTCAAGTTGGACTCCTTCGTTCTGACATCGATTGACGATGTTTTTGGGGGATTGCCCACCAATCCCTGGGCAAAAATCTTCTACTTCAATGTTTGAAAAACTTTTTGATAGAACTTCAGATAATTTCATTCTTAATCTTTCGTTATTTCCACCAATGCAAATTTTCGATTTTAACTCTCGAAAACCATGGATGGAAAGACAATGTTTTGATTGACTCGCTAGTTTTAAGGCTTCTGGATGATCAAAATTTGTGCTCGTGATGTGAAGCTTTCGAGCTTTTTCTTTTTTGAGTCCTTTGAATATAAATAGACTGTGATAATTGTCGGCGATGCTTTGGGCAATTTCCTCAGTGCCAAATTCAATTTCACCTCCATGAATGGCCAAGATCAGTGAGGGAGATTCTCTTTTTTGAGCCGTTATAGAATAGTCGATTCCTTCAGTTTCATGCGAGGAAAGTTCGGCAAAGTTTTTATATTCATCTACTATTAGATCGTCTGTGCAATCCGCTGCCCTTAAGTTTAATGTTGTAAACAAGGGCAATGTTAAAAAAGTAGATTCGTTAAAAATCGCACCCGACAAAGTAGATTCGCTAAAAATCGCATCCGACAAAGTAGATT
>JAGNHS010000080.1 GCA_018001635.1 Pseudomonadota bacterium
CACTTGAACTCGTGGGCTCTGGACTTGGAGCAGGCACCAACATCGATTATTCCAAAATACTAATCGGGCGCGCTCGAGTTCTTGAAAGTGATTTAAAAATGTATGTTGGAAATGTTGACGTCATCAAAGCGGATTACTTTGAAGAAAACAAAACCTACGATACTTGGGACAAAGAAATACTCCAGTGGACTAATGATCATATAAAATTTAAAGTGCCCGAGACAACAGATCGCGGACCTCTAGTGGTTTCAGTCCAAAAGAGAATAGCTTCTAACAAGTCCCTCACCATTGCCGATCGAGCCCATTCTGTTTGGGATCCTAACTCCGAAAGAGTCCGAGGCCCCTTCGCACACAAATCCGACGTCGTCTCTAAATTATCGGAAGCTAAACTGAGTCATCCAATCGATGTCTTCGTGGTCAATAAAAGTTTTAAGGATAGAGTGTTAGCCGGAGAAAAAATTTATTGGTCTTACGATTTCAACATTGGCGCCGTTCATAATGCACGAAATCAAGATTGGACGTCGATCATGCAAGGAAATAGCATCAATCCCATAACAGGAGAAAAAGCAGATCCCGAAAAATTATTTGGCGCTATTCCTATTAAATCCACTCTCATCGTTCCAAAATTTTTGAGAGAAAAAATTTCTTTTGACCCTTACCCAATCCCAAATCCACTCACAAGCGTAGTGAGTGGAAAACAATTGTACTCCGGCGAAACAAACCCAACAGGTTACGTTGGATATGTATACGCAAGTTCACTCGAACCCAAAACAGGAAAAGAAGGACATTGGATTGGATTTAGTTGCGCTTCTTGCCACGGCCAACAAATCAGTTATCCCGATAAAAATGGAAAAAACCTAACAAAAGTTTTTGCGGGTTTACCTAATCCCAATTGGTCCATGAAATTTCTTGTTCTTTCTAAATTTAAAGAAGTTCAAGGAAAAGAAGAAGGTGTCAACGGGGACATCGATAAAACCATGTTGATATATCATGTTCCCAATGGAGCTGGTGAACACAGTTTATTACGCTCATCAACCGCAAAAAGTTCACCCTATCGGAATGACTTTTTGTTTTCTCCTATCGCTATTCCTAACGTCACCACTCACACACCCCTACGTCGATCGCTCTCCCACACTGAACTTTACGCAGGATTCGAAGGTTCTTATGTTCACTCCGAAGAACCTGATGGAGCTATTGGCTCTATGTATAGTGATTCACTAAAATCGCTGACGTCATACATGACCACTCTCAACAAAGATGATCAAATTTTACACCAACTCGCCCTGTATAGGTGGTTAAAACAAAACAATCTCTTGAGTGAAATTGATAACAACACAGAAAAAGAATTTATTTATAATGACAAGAAAATCTATCCTATTCTTGCTTCAAGACTTGAACGAGGAAAAGAACTCTATGCTCAAAATTGTCTCAAATGCCACAGCTCTAATTTTGGCACTGGTAGCGACGAAAACATGATACCGATCACTGAAGTGGGAACTTATTTTAGTCCCACAATTTTTCAAAGAGAAACTCAAAGTATTCGCAGCTCCATGATGACTCATTTATATTGGGTACAAAAACGAGGCCTTCTCCATGACACCCACGTTAAATCGCTAGAGGATTTGGTCAATCCTGACAGATGCGATACTAAAACTGCCCTTTATAAAAAGTATTACACTATTCATTCTGGATCTTTTAAAATTCCCGTGGGAACTCCTGAGCAAGAAAAAATCACTGAAAAACATGCCTATTTCTCTAGAGTGGATTGGGACTCTAAGAACTTTTACTGGGATTATCAAAAAATGCTAAAAGAGTTTGGACCCAAAGAATTTGGAACAAATCACGTTCTGAATCTTCCCAAAACACCTCACCCATGGTGCTTAAAGGATAAAGCTGAAATCAAAGACCTCGTGAGTTATCTGCTGACTCTTTAACAATGATTGATGGAGAGTGATGACTCACTCTCCATTCTCTTAAGGTTGGCAATCTGTTTTTTCTTGAATACCTTTTACGATACTTCGTGCATAGGCCATATAAAGCTCAGCCACATCATATGTCGCCATCAATTTACCTGAACGATAGAATTCAAGCTTCTTACGAGCACTAGAGTTTTTAATATCAATCTGCGCAAGGTGCCCCATTTTTCCGTTCATTACAAAACCTTCTAACAAAACCTTATTGGGTGTTTTAATTACCGAACTCAACATTGCTAAATTTTGTTCGTGCTCATTGGTACGAATACTTGTTTCTCGTACGCTGGGCTCAGCACCTTGTTTCAGTTTAGCCACTTCGCTTGAATCGGAAGACTGAACATCTAGGAAATCTCCAAACTCCAAAGAAAATCCCTTTCTTAATGATAAGACTAAATCTTTTATACTAGATGGGGATTCTGGATTTTTTGGTGGAATCATCCACGATAAATCTCCTTCATCGAAATAATCTGTTGAGTTGGCATGGACTGATAACATCAAAGTTTTTCCGCTATAATCCACTGACCTTGTAGAAGATGCTTTTCCAGTAGAAGCATCGTAGGGACGATGATTGGCCATCATAATATTAACTCGTTCTTTTCTATTATCTATACCAGAAGTGATGCTTCCGCCCAAAGGTCCATAACCGGAGTCTTTTTCATACTGACCAAAAGTTTTTTCACCAGGAAGACGAGTGAATCGAATCATTGTTTTAAGCTCGGAACGATCGCGCTCACTCAAACTTGGATTTCCTAGTAGATATTCGTAAGCCAAATAACTTGTCACCATTGTTAAATTTCCCTCATGAACTTCAGGCCATAAGAAGACATACTTTCCATTTCCACCACGCACTTTAGCGTCGCTCCTTCGAGAATTGCTACTATCATCGTGACCAGGATCAAGTACGAGAAGTTCAAATCCAGATTTTTTAAGACATGACGGAGTCACACCTAACCCCGACTCAGCTTTAAATGAGAAATTAATCGCCTTAGGCTCAATAAAACTTGTACCTAAAAATCCTTTAGATGGAGTTGGTGTCGGAGTCGGAGTGGGTTTCGGATCAGGCTTAGGTGTCGGTGTCGGTTCGGGTTTCGGAGTTGGAGTTGGGGTCGGCTCTGGTTTCGGCGAGCCCATCGCCCAAAGCGCATTCGAATATGTTTGTAAAATTAACAACGAAGCTAGAAAGAGCTTATGAATTAAATGTCTCATTGACAGCTCATCGGCTGTCTTTTGAGCAATTTGAGGAGACGTGCAATTTTTTCTTTAACTTATTAAGTTTCGGTTAAATAAATTAAAATTTGAGCAAATCTAAGCATTATTTGCCCCCCTTTTTCCCCTTTGCACTCATAGCAACTGTCGCCAAGAGAATGAAGATCGCTAAAATAACTCCCAATTTAACCAGCGTGAAGAGATCAATATCTTCGCAATCTCCTTCACCTGACTTAATTTTCTTTCTGCCTAGAAGGTCGCGCTTAGTGTTTCCAGATTCAGAGCCTCCGAGATTTCCACCCTTTTTGGCTTTAGGCCCTTGAGCTTTTGCATCTTCCTCTTTTTGCTCATCACCAGAGGACTCAGCATTCATACCTTCATCTTCAACATTTCCGGTAGTTTTTTTAGCTTTCGTCTGACCAAAGGAATCTCCTTCAGTTCCAGACTCACCCATCATATCTCCGCTCTTACCCTTAGATCCCTTAGACCCCTTACCCTTAGATCCACTTCCACCAAAATTGTCGGAATCTCCACCGCTAGAATCAGAGCCACTACTGCCCGGCCCGCCCTTGCCACCTTTGCCGCCTTTGCCGCCCTTTCCATCTTTTCCACCACCTAAGGAGTTGGCATCGAAAGCTCCAGGATCATCACCACCGGGATTATCTCCACTATCATTTCCGTTGCCAGAGCCATTGCCGTTTCCGTTTCCATTGCCATTGGAGTTAGCACCATTACTATTGGAACCCGAAGCAAAGGAATATTGCTCCAACCCAAACCAGCGAATTGGAATTCCAATCTGATCTTGAGCCAGAACGCTTTTTAAATCTCCAAAAATATCGTTACGAACACCCTCTATAAACCTTATAAAGGCCGGCCAAAAAACCCCCATAACGACTACTGCCACTATGGTTGCCATAAGAATAAATTCAACTGTAGTTTGAGCTTTACGAGATTTTGATTTTTTAAGTTTTAGAATCAAAAAGTTCGTCGAGGCCATTAAGATTATCTTGCCACACCCTAGTGAAAAAAGAATGTCGCAGATGCTTCATATTCTTTTGGGAAAGCTCTGAATGACTTGGATACACCCGATTACTCAACAGGATAGCTGCCTGACCGCTTTTCATATCCCACCAAAATGCAGTTCCAGTCCAACCTAAAAAACCCCTCACAAAATCACTATTCACTTGTCCCGCCTGAGATATCACGCCTACTTCTCGGGAGGCCGTATCCCACCCACAAACGAATCGATCTTTGGCACTTGATAGAGATTTATAAAAGTTTGAATTATTGCAAATCAAATTTGCCATCCAAAACAACCAATTCTTCACATCTGCGAGTGAAGCGAATAGACCCGCATGGGAAGAAATGCCATTCATAGCTGCAGCATTGTCATCATTAACCTCACCCGGCAAGTGCCTCATCTCAGTCGGTAAAATAAGGCTTCGAATATCTTTTGGAGGGCAAAATGAAAAATAATGTCCCCATAATTTTTCACTCTCTAAAAAATCTTCCCACAGCTCCATTAAATTTTTTGAATGTTTTCTTTCAAGATAAATACAAAGAAGAATAAAACCCAAGTCGGAATACAAAGTTTGACCTTGCTGATTCCTTTTTTCTTTAAGCAGAAGAGATAAAAGTTTAGAATGAAGCTTATCCCTTCGATTCAAACTAAACGGAACTTCTCTAAGCCCATTAAACAATAAAGTATGGGCCCTAAATCCCGACCGATGATTCCACAATTCACCTATATTAAGATCGTGCCAGACTGTTCCATTAAGCTCTGGAATCACTTCAGATACTTTTCGATTTTGCAAAGTCTCTAAGGATTCGCCGTTCGATTTGGCCTCCAAAATCAATAGAGTGCCCGTCACTATAACTTTAGTGAGCGAGGCTAAATCATAAATTCTATTTTTCACTTCAAAGGGCGGCCCCCAAGAAGACTCCTTCAAAGTTGACTTAGTTTGGGTATTTCCTACCCAATAATCAAACGAACAATTCATGAACCTTTAGATGAGCCAAGCCATCGAAAAATCATCAAGTCATTTTTTGGAGATAAAAGTAACAGCCTTGCGTTTCTAAAGGCTGGAGGAGCCAGAATACCTTGTCCTAAATAATTTGTATGAACAATGGAAGCACTGTCTTTATCAATAACCAATAGGCCAAAACGAGTTGTAGTCACGGCTAAGTATTTCTGATCCAAAACAACAGGAGTTGATGCGACACCTTTATCTCCTAAATCCATTACCCATAAAATATTTCCAGATTGAAGTGAAACTTTTCGAAATTTATTATCATTGGTTGAATAATACAGCACACCCTCTTCTTCGTTCACCAAAGGCGAATAATGAGAAGCTAGGGGAAGATTCCAAAGTGTTTGACCATTCGATGAATTCAACGCTTGTAACTCTGAATCAACCACGGTCAAAAATATTTTCTTTCCATCACGAGATAAAACGGGAGTCGTATCGCAATCCTTAAATCGACCCGGGCGTTCAAAGCTACGTTCCCAAATTGTATCTCCTGTTTCTGCTTTAAGAGCTACAAAAGTTCCGTCCGAGAATCCGGCATAAAGCACCTTTTTATCAGGACTTAATACGGGCGTAGCCGCGCCTCTTAAAGACCACAAAACTCCCGATCCAGTATTCGGTCTTTTATAAGTCCATAGTGCACGGCCAGTTTTTGCATCCAATGACCAAAGGGAATTATCGGCTGCGGTCACATAAAGCATCTGCTCAGTTCCGCTCACTCCCCCAGTCGATTCTGCAGATATTTTAGAAGACCATTCTAAACTTCCATCAGATAATTTTATTTTTTGAACCACAGAATCCATCGTGGCCACAACCACGGATGTCTCTAATAAAAAAACATCGGACGCCACACCTACAGGATATTCCTTTTCCCAAATGCGACTATTGGTGCGCAAATCCACGAAACTCAAACCACCCCCTAAGGTGGGAATGAGCACTCTTTCATCATCAACAAACGTTAATCGCGCAAAACTTTGAGGAGCCGCTCCTATGGCATTTTTATCTCTCCATTGCCACGGCTTCTTATCTAATTTAGCGGGCACAGCCTCAAGAGAGCGCGTCAGAGCAATGCCACTGGGTGTTTCCAACCATAAAGTTTGCTTTTGAGGAGATTTAAAAGAAGCACAAGACACTAAAGATAAAAATACAATAGATGAAAACTTCATTTCTACTCTACCGCCGACGAGGCCCTAGCTAGCTTTTCATAATAAGTGTTTGGGTAATCACGAATCACTTCGCTTAAAATTTTCCTAGCTTCATCACCTTTACCTTGTTTTTTCAAAACGCGGGCTTTTCCTAATTCAGCGACAGCCTTAAGTGCTTCGACGTTTTTTAGAGCCAAAGCCTTATCGTGGCTTTCAGAGGCCTTGTCCCAATTAGACTCATCTTCATAAACACTGGCCAAAGCTTCCAATGCTTGAAATTTCACAATCGACGAGGATCCCTTTTCAACAACTTCTGAAAATGTGTTTTTAGCTTCATCAAGTTTTTTTGAGTTAAAATAGACGGTCCCGAGTCGCAATCGCGCCAAATCGGCCGCTAGACTTTGAGGGAAGGTTTGAAGAACTTTTTTTAACTGATCTGTATAAGCTGTTTTTTTGCTTTCATCCCAAGCCGCCACTTTTTCATAAAATTGTGGTGTGCCAGGAGTTGCATAAGTGGGTTCTTCAGCTAAATCTCGCTCCATTTTTTCAGCTTCAAACAACAGAGCAAAGGCACGCTCATCACGATCGTTTTTCCATCTCTGAAAAGCTAAAAAGGCTGCTCCCAATATTAATAAAAACAAGAATCCATAGAGTCCCTTCTTTAAAAGTCCGCTCCATTCTTCTATTTTTGTTTCCATGGCCACTTTTTCATTCATGCAGAAGAGGGTAGCATGGAGTCATGAAAAGATCATTATGGGCCTTATTTTTCACATTCTTAGTCCTAAATCTAAGAACTCTTAATGCTCAGGAGAACGATCCTGAACTGGCCGGGAGAATCGGCCTAGGCTTTTCCAACCTCGGCCCCAATTACAACGAAGCGCTCAGTGTTGATTGGCAAGCCACTCAAGCCACTAGCTTTGAATTCAATCTTGCGGTCGACACAAAGCCCAACAATAATTATCTTCAACCTGGGATTATTGCCCACCGAAATCTCTTTATTGAAAAGCAACAAGTCTACTTCCTTTTTATTGGAGGCTCCCTAATTTCGCATCAAGTCAATGGAGTGAATCAAAATGGCTACGGAATTGATGGCGGGGTTGGCGGAAGATTCTTTTTAGAGGGATTGCCCAACTTAGGAATGAGTTTCAGGGTTGGCTTACAATTGGCATCAACGACAGAAGTCCGTTTTCGCACTGGGGTTAATTTTGGGATACACTATTACTTCTAGGGGTGATGTCTGATGAGCAAACAGATAGTCAGTTTTATAGTTGCCATAGGACTTTTCGCCTTCTCTTCGTATGCCCAAGAAGAAAACAATCCTCAAAATTTTGACGATTTTAGCGCCTTTGAAACCGACCCCATTGAACTAGACCAAGAAGTTAGCCAAGTCTTCGGACGTTTTTTCCAAACTAACATGTTGCTTGGTACAGGCTTGTTCACAAGTGGATTAGGCCGATCCAATTCTCCTGGTTTCAATCTTGGTCTCCGCTTTGTTTATTATTTTGATCGTATTTGGGCAGCAGAACTCTCAGGGGGTTACGCCAGACATAGCTCTTTTTATAATACGAGCAACACTGACCTTAAAAACGTAGACATGCACCTTCAAACAACTCTTCTTCCTGTGCAAATTGGAATTCGCTATGCCTTTGACGTTAAGCAATTACCTCGCAGCATTGCTCTTATGAACCCCTATCTCGCCTCAAACTTTGAAGTCCTCTTTCGATCAGAAAAAGTAGAAAGCAATCCTGTAGTGACTGATTTTCCAGAAGGTTTAAAAGCCAAATTTGCACCGAGCGCCATCATTAGCAGCAGAGCCTATGGAGTGAACTTTGGTGGCGGAATGGAATTTGATGTTTATCGAAACAAATTGCTACTAGGGGTCGATTTACGCTACCACATCCTTACCTGGAGCGACTCTAACGACATCATTGGAAAAATCGATCGTCGAGGCAATTACTTCACTATTCTTGGAATGCTCACTTACAATTATTAACTGTGCGACGTAAAGAGTGGGAAAAATCAGATGAGCAGAATTTTTTTGAGCGGGCATAGGGTTTAGGAACTTCTCCACTCCAAAAGCATTGCCAATCCTTATTC
>JAGNHS010000081.1 GCA_018001635.1 Pseudomonadota bacterium
CAAAGCTTTTAATAATTTGATCTTGTTTTTGGAGTACTTCCATAGCTTGTGGAGCTGACATTCCTGGAAGAGCTGTGGGCATATAAAGCAAACTGCCCTCGTGAAGCACCGGCATGAATTCAGAGCCCAGCATGAAGTAGGCGGGTATAGTGCTTAAAACTAATACCGTGGCGGCTATTAAAACTTGTTTACGTTTTTCTAAAACCCAATGAACAGCGGGTTCATAAATTTTAAAAATTCTTTTGCTGATAGGATGTTTTTCTTCAGCGTAATATTTTCCAACAAAGAGTGTGTTCGCTAAATTATTCATCCAAACTTTTGAAAAATGAAAAGGTTCTGATCGGGAAAATAGCATGCGCATAGCGGGATCGAGTGTGATGGCTAGAATTGCGGCAATGGCCATGGACAAATTTTTTGAAAGTGCGAGGGGTCTAAAAAGCCTTCCTTCTTGATCGACTAAAGTGAAGACGGGTAAAAAGGCTACGGCAATCACTAGGAGTGAGAAAAATACCGAGGGTCCTACTTCTAATAAAGCTTCCAAGCGAACATGATGAAAACTCTCTTTCTTTCCGGTGGCTTCCCAAATTTGTATTTTTTTATAGGCGTTTTCGACTTCCACTATGGCTCCATCTACAAGGACACCAATTGAAATACATATTCCTGCAAGCGACATGATGTTACTGCTTTGGCCAATTAAATATAAAGGTATAAAAGATAATAAGACGGCAATGGGAATGGTGAGGATTGGTACAATGGCCGATGGAAAATGCCATAGAAAAAGCAAAATCACTAAACTGACAATGATAAGTTCTTCGATGAGACTATGGCGAAGTGTTTCCATAGATCGTTCGATAAGGTCGCTGCGATCGTAAGTTGTTATAATTTTCACACCTTCTGGAAGTGAAGCTTTGAGTTCATCTAATTTATTTTTAACTCTTTCAATAACAGCGGGCACGTTTTCACCCTGTCTCATCACAACGATGCCTCCCACCGTATCGCCTTTTCCATCGAGATCAGAAAGTCCTCTTCGCATGTCGGGACCCATTTGAACTTTGGCGATGTCTCTAACTAAAATAGAGGATCGAGTTTGAGGATTAAAACTCACTACGGCATTTTCAATGTCGCCAATATTTTTTATGAGACCTTGGCTTCTAACCATGGCTTCTGAACCTGAAAATTCAACAACTCTTCCCCCGCTTTCTTGGTTGGAATTTCGAACGGCATTGAGTAATTCCTCAAAACTCACATGAAGATTTTGAAGTTTTAAGGGGTCGGCTAAAATTTGAAATTGTTTTACAAAACCACCAATCGAAGCCACTTCGGAAACTCCGGGGACTGATTGTAGGTGATAGCGCAAATTCCAGTCTTGAAGGGCTCTAAGGTCGGCGCTATTGAGTCGACCACTTTCGTCTTTAAGAGCGTATTGATAAACCCAGCCGATACTAGTGGCATCGGGTCCGAGTTCTGTGCTGACTCCTTCGGGAAGTTTGGGCATGATTCGACTCAAATATTCCGATACGCGACTGCGAGCCCAATAGAGGTCGGTGCCATCTTCGAAAATGACATAGACATAAGAAAATCCAAAATCTGTAAGACCACGTACGGATTTTACTTTTGGAGCACCTAAAAGTCCGGCCACAATGGGGTAGGTGACTTGGTTTTCGAGCACGTCTGGAGAACGATCCCATTTAGAATAAATAATCACCTGAGTGTCTGATAGGTCGGGAATGGCATCTAATGGGATTTGCTTGAGGCAATAAAATCCACCCACCATAGCGAGCGTGGTGAGAATCAAAACTAAAAATTTATTGTCTACTGAAAACCTGATGATGCTTTTAATCATTGGCGCCTCTTATTCTAGCTTCAGAATCTAATAAAAAGTTAGAGTGCGAATTGATGATGTCGCCACTTTTAAGGCCGCTTATGACGTGAATAGAATCACCTATCATGCTTCCTAGTTTAACTTTGCGAGGAGAAATTTTCTTTCCATCAATTAAGTAAACGAGGTCTTGGTTTCCAGTTCGAATAACGGCATTGGCAGGAATAAGAATTCCAGATTTAGCTTCTGTAAAAATTGTGGCCAAGACAGAGGATTCCGGACGTAAAGAGCTCAGAGCCTTTTTTAATGACACCACGACTCGAACGGATCTTGTCATGGGATCGAGTATAGAATCGATATTCACAATTTTAGCTTCAATAGACTCCATAGTGGAGGGACTTTGAGCCTCTACCTTGAGACCCACTTTAAGTTTGCTTAGATCAGCTTCCTGAACTTGCAAAACTAAGGTGGAGTTTGAAATCGCTCTTCCGGAACTCTTTATACTTTCACTTATGTCTTCTTCTTTGACTTCGAAGGGAATAAGCCCAACATTGGCGGCTTCTTCGTCGCTTAATTTGAATGAAGCTCTTCCTTTAATTTTATCGTCTTTAGAATCTTCTTCAGCCTCTTCTTCGTAAACTGGGATGTAGTCCATGCCCATGTCGTCTTTCATAAAGACAGGAGAGGTGATGGCGGGGTTCATGGGGTTTCTATAAAATTTAATTTTTTTTGAAGCTTTGCTTTCTTCGGCGTTTAATGAAAGTAAAAGCGCAAAATTTAAAACGAATAAAATTTTAATGGTATTTTTCATTATGGATTCTCCTGAGAATGATTGGGACTTGAGTTAGCCGTGAGACTTTGAAAATTAAGAAGCTTTTCTTCGTAGTTAACCCTAATCTCCAGCATTTTCTTTTCGGTCTCTAATTGCATTTCTACAGCAGATAGGTGCTCACCGAGACTTTCCATGTCGTAGGAGCCCAGCGAATGAAGCAATTTAATCCTACGTGCGAGTTTAGGAAGGACTTGTTTTTTTAAATTATTATATTGAATGCGAAGAGTGTTAATTTCTTCTTGAAGAATTAGAGAGACGTTTTGGTTCTCTATTTGTGATTTTTGAAGTTGAGCTCGAGCTTCAAAGACTTTGGCGCGAGCCTGCGCGATTTTTGCATTGTTTTGCCAATAAAAGATGGGCAGCTCAACTCCTAACATGATCTCTTGGCTTTTGGGTGTGCTAGCAAATTCAGAATTCCATTTATAAGTGATATTGAAATCAGGTAGGTAGCTGGAATTGGCTAACGCTTTTTGAGACTGAGCTTCTTCGAGGCGAGCTTCAGCGGCTGCGAGAGCTTTGCTTTTATCAAGTGATTTAAGTGTGGGCTCAGAAATCTCTTCTTCGTTGGCCTCAAGAGTGGGCGGACTTATAGTTGAATTGGGATCGAGTGCCATAAGAATTTTTAGTGCGCCTTGATTGCGTAGGACTTCTAGTTTGGCCTCTAAAGCCTCGTTTTCCTTGAGGCTTATTTGACTTTCAATTTCTAGCAAATGAGCGCTCTTAAGGCTGTTTGATGTTGAGCCAAGTTGACTTTGGCTGAGATGGCGTTTGAGTGCCGCAATTTCATCTTCAAGCAATTCTACTTCTCGATAGGATTTATAGTAGGACCAAAAGGCAACCCGAGCACTCCCTTCAATGAGCTGCTTTTGGAGAGATTCTTCAAATTCTGTGGCTCTGAGATTGGCTTTTGCTGCTTGAATTCGTGTGATTATTTTTGTGGGGAAGGGGATGTTTTGACTAATTTGATAGCTAGCCTTTTCCTTCATTCCGTTGGATTTATAAGGACCCTCAGTTCCCATGTAGCTCATAGAGATCATAGGATTGGAAATATCGGTTGATCCCAATACTTCTCTGCGAGCTTGTTCGAGTTTGGCTTCTAAACTTTTTATGTCGAGGTTCTTAGCTTTAGTGTTTTCAATAAGCTCATTAAGAGTGATGGACCAGGCGCCCTGTGTGCCTAAAATGGATGTGGTGAGGATTAGGAATCTCAGCAGAAACTTCATATATCTATAACGCCACGAATTTCTAAATTGTGACAGAGGCATAATTGAAATCTTTGCTTTAGAATAAGCTTTAGTGGCACTCAGTGAGCAAAACGATGAAGAATTGATGAAGCTTTATCTTGAGGGTGACTTCAAAGCTTTTGATAAACTCTATCGAAAGCTATCCCCTAAAGTTTATGGTTACCTAAAATCTAGGGGCTTAACTAATGAAGATGCTGATGATTTATTGCAAAAAATATTTATTAAATTTCATAAATCTAGCCCATCTTATAATGATCAATATTCTGTGCTTCAGTGGCTCTTTGTTATGAGCAAAAGTGCATTATTAGACTTTAAGAAGAGTGAATTTAGAAAAAATCGAGTTAAAGCTGAGTTTAAAGATGATTTGGAGTTAAATGCTCAGGCACTGTCACAAAATGAGCTTGAGGCGTCGTTATCTGAGCAGATGCCAAATAATGATTTGCTAGACACTCTTAAGCCTGAAATTAGGGGACTTCTAAAAATGCGTGTTCTCGATGAGTTAAGTTTTGCCGAAATGGCCGAGTTAACTGGCTCAACTGAGGCCTCTTTGAGGCAAGTTTTAAGTCGAGCTTTTAAAAAATTAAGAAACACATTCTCAAACCCTAAAGAGAGAAAAGATTTTTAAATGAAAAATCTCAATCAAGAATTTGAAAGTTTTACTCAGATGGATCTTCAACCCTCAGCAACAATTAGTCAGAAGATATTAAAAAAAGTTCAGACTCATATGAATCCATCCCAGGCTAAGGTTTTTTTTAAGCTCATAGCAATTCATTCTATGGTGAGCGTTGCCACGATGTCGCTTTGTCCCCAGTTTGGAGTCAGAGTCTTTGGAGAGGGGGCAGGATTAACTCGTTACTTTATGACAATGGGAATGAGTGCTTGTATGACTTTTTGCGGAGTTTTATTTTTGGGAATCTCGTTTCTATTAGCGCCTATGCTTCTGACTCGATTTGAAGTAAAGGCTCTTCATAATTTTCGTATGCTTCATTTGCTCTTGGTGGGTGTCTTGTCGCTCGCATTCTTTATGAGTTTTGATGCTGAAGCTGTTTTTGAATATAGTGTTTATTGGTTGTCGGGGGCGCTTATGGGTGGATATTTGTTTTTTTCCATTGGTCAGCGTTTGAAGAATTTTCTCTATTCGATGGTCTAATGCAAACACTGTGTTTACACATGAATAGCAATCTCATAAGATAAAAATTAGAGTGTTATACGGCAACGAATCGATTTCTCATTATAATAAAAGCAATGTCACTTTGTGGATGATTATGGCTTTTCAAGCGGGGCTGCTGAATATCGGTGGTTTTATGGCTTGTCATCGCTTTGTTTCTCACGTGACAGGATTTGCAACTTTTATGGGTTTGGAAGTGAGTCGAGGCGATTATCGTGCTGCTTTGGGGATGTTGTCAGTGCCGGTTTTTTTTCTATTGGGGGCCATGCTCAGCGGTGTATTGGTTGATGTGAGATTAAAATTACATAAGCGCCCAAAGTATTATTTGTCGTTTGCTTTGATGTTTTTTTTAATTCTCATAGTATTTTTTGGGGGAGTTTGGGGTTATTTCGGACCCTTTGGTGAATCTCTTGCAAAGATTCCAGCCTATATTTTGCTCGCTTTGTTGTGTTTGGTGTGTGGAATACAGAATGGAACTATCACATCGGTTTCTCGTTCTGTAGTGAGAACGACTCATTTAACTGGAATCACTACAGATCTAGGAATTGGGATTGTTCGATATTTTAATCGCAAAAAATTCACAGAAGAAAAATCTGGAGAAGGCATTGCTCATTTAATTCAAGCCGAAGGTGCTGCAAATTTAATGCGGTTAGGAATTATTGCTTGCTTTGGTTTGGGCTCTATTGCGGGTGGACTTCTTTTTAGTAAATTCGGATATCATGCCTTTGCCTTGCCTGCGCTCACTTGCGGAATGCTTTTTTTATTTATGTATCGCTTTCAGCGAGTGAAGAAGTCGCTTAGCTAAAAACTGCTCCTTAAAAAATTCCCAATGCTGCTCAGAAATCCATAGATTTCATTCATCCTTAACATTTCATTAACCCAAAATTGATTTTTTCTGAGCCTCAGAATCGCCGATAATATATTCAGGAGCGGTACGTAAATGGGGCTTAAAAGCTTAAAAACAAAGGTGGAGAATTTGATTCTCAATACGCCTTTGCTTCCTAAAAAATATTCCCATTTGCTTTTATTGCTCTCGCTTGCCTTTTTTACGACTGAATGTGCACAAAAAAAGGCTGGAGCTCTTGGGGGCTCTTCTAGTGGTGGTACAAGTTCTGGCGCCGCTTCAACAGATAGTGTTGTGGATACAGCAATTTCTTACACTCAATCAACAATAACCGTGTCTGCGGGAACTATTAATCATGGTGAAACCGCTACTGTATATGCAACATTTAAAAATTCAGCGGGCGCAAGTTTAGATTTGCCGAGTGAGAGTATGTCATTTTCATTAACTGGCGCGGGTACTATTGCAGGAACTTTTTCTAGCCCTCAGTATGATGCTGCCAATAAGAGATGGTATTCAACATTTACTAGTACTGTGGCTGCTGCAAACCCTGAATCTAAAAATATTCTTGTTACACATGAATTGAATGGAAGCCCGCAAGCGCTGACGAGCACGCTTCCGAGTATTACGGTGAATCCTTTGACGGCTCCTACGGCCACACTAAGTATGAATAGTATTAGAAGTTCTGCCACGGCACCTTTTGATGTATTTATCACTTTCAGTAGGGACGTGAGTGGTTTTGCCGGAGTTTTAAATTTGGTAACTGCGAGCTCATCAGGTGGATTGAGTATTACGGACCCAGCCTCAGTTGGTGGTTCTAATACACTTTATAGTGTGACCATCACTCCAAACGATTCTAGCAGTGTGAGTGTTGCTCTGGATGCCAATAAAGTTCAAGATGCGCTAGGATATTACAATACTGCGGCAACTACTTTGATTGCGAGTTACATTGATGTGCTTTTTTCAAATCTAACAGACAATTATTATTATAGTAACTTGATGAGTTCTCCAAGTATTGAAATCGCTTGTTCTACTGCTGGAGGATTGGTGCAGCTTTCTGTTAATGGAATCGCTCATCCAACTGGAGTCAGTTGTGCGACAAGTCCAGCAATATTTACGGGAATGTCGTTTGTGGATGGTTTAAATACGCTTATCGCCTATCAGTTAGATAACGATAATAATAATTTTAGCAAAACAATTAGTGTCTATAGTGATACAAGTGCTCCAACTATTTCCTTAAATTCTAGTACAAATAATATTAGTGATTCCACTAAATCTGCTGTTACTGTTACGGGTGAATGTAATGACGATCAAGCTGCGAATAATGCCTCAATATCAATTGTCCTAAGCGATAATGCTAATAATAATTACAACACTTCAGGTACCACTTGCGTGCAAAATGCCAATGGGCCTGATTTTGCTGTTGTAGCCGATTTAAGTGCCGCGACTGTTGCAGGCTCGATTACGGCGTCGGCTACCATTACAGATTTAGCTGGAAATTCCACTACAGACACTCGATCTATTGGTAATTATCTCCCGAGTGGTAATATTCAAAATTTACAGGAGCAGCATAATTATTCGAGTATTGGGCAATATTCTACTTCCGGAGCGAACACTTTTTGGTTTAGTGGAACATGCTCTAATTTAGGATATAATTCACCAAACAACAAAATCCATGTCACTTTGTTGGATGGGTCTGATAATCTTGTTAGAACAGTAGGTGATATAGATTGCAGTTCTGGGTCTTTCTCAAGTGTATTTTATTCCTATAATGAACCTATAAATCTTGTTCCAGATGGCTCATACAAATTTAAATTTGAAGCTTGTAGTGATTATTATGAGTGTAGTTTCCAAACTCATTCTTTTGTGAAAAACGATTCTAATGATTGTTGGTCATCAGGTGGTGGAACTTTCACTAGTTGGTCTAATGGAGAACCGCAAAATTTGGGATCAGGTTCTTGCACTAGAGGCACCCCTACCGTTACAACAACTTGTGATGATGGTTCGAGTAGTAGTTCAACCGTTGGCACTTCGTCTGAATCTTGCAATTGCCAAAACTATACGAATAATTATTATACAAACTTTAATGATAATAATTTACCGACTTCGAGTTGCGGTGCTACAGATTATTCGGAGTCTTTTACAAGTAGTTCAAGTTGTAGTGGTGCTTATGATCCCTATGATGGTAGTTGGAATAATTCCTTAGGTTGTTCTTGTAGTTATATGTCTCAGGGTTCCTATTCTAACCCGGTACAGGTGTCTTGTGGTCAGCAAATTACGGTGCAAGGAGGATCCACTTACACTTGTGGTGATAATTCAAGCACTCTAAATGGTTGTTGGCGTTGTACTGATAACACTTCTCAAAATCCAACAGATTGCGCCAATAATACAAGCGTTTCTCCCAGTGGAAGAACATGGACTGCTGCGAGCTGCAGTCATACTGATGGAA
>JAGNHS010000082.1 GCA_018001635.1 Pseudomonadota bacterium
GGATAAAGGTCATCCTTTGAATGCTCAAACGGCTACTCATTATAATAAAGATGGAAGTTTGAAGCCTAGACCCGCACACCGAAATGACATAACTGATGCACAATGGAAGATTGAAGCCGAAGACGCTTTGGCTGAAGCAAAGGTTAAGAAGTTCTTAGATGAAAATAATGTACTTACTGATGACGCAGGAAAAGCACGTAAGGCTACAACTGATGACGTTAAGAAGCTTTGTGATTGCGCTAAATGTAAGATTGGCCACGGCTAAGGATTAATTCTAGTTTCCAAATTAAAGTAACAAGCATCGGCCAGTTCGGGGTAACCGGACTGGCCTTTTTTGCATGGCTCCTTAGGTAGGATTATCTGTAATTCTTTTGAATTAGATTTTTCAATTTTTAAATTAATTATTCCATAACTTTGGTATGAGCTAGCGGAATCTATCCAGATTGCATTTGATTTCTTTTGCAACAACATACTTTTGTTGTTGGAGTTTGAACCCAATATTACAACAGGTGTTTTAGTATTAGACAAAATGCTTAGTAGTTTTAATGTTTCGGTATACTCAAGGTTATTGAGTATTACATATAGGTCCGCAGGGTATTTTTTGATTTGTTTTGTGATTGCTTCATTGGGCTGAATAGCTTTTAGGTTTGAATTTTTTAAAACTCTTGGAGAAATTAGAGAAAATATAACTATTTTTTTAGAGTTTCGATCTATCTCAAGGTGGTCTTTTATGGGTGAATTCTTATCAAGGTTAATATTACTGGCGATACCTGGAATTTTTGATTCAAGAAGTAAGTTTTCGATAGTTGATTGTCCATATTTAATTTCTTCTAATCCAAGGGCCTGTGCCGCATATCCTAATTTTTTATGAAAACTTAAAAGAGTTTTTGCTTCAATTAAATCCTCGTCTTTATTTTTGGGCGGATATTTGAAGTTGTTACCTTCAAAAATACTAGCTCCAGAATCAAGAAGTATCATGTTAGGAATAATTTCTTGTATATTCTTATAATGTTTTTCTCTGGCACTAAGTCCACCTTTAGGGTCATGAGAACACCCGCAGTCCTTTAACTGACCATTTAATTGCGAAGTATAAACAATACTTATAAATTCATTAGAATTAAGTTCGGATTTTTGTGGAATTTTTGTATGAGAACATCCGGCAATAAATAGGAATATAAATAAATAATTTAAGTTAAGTTCTTTCATAGTTAGAAAGTCTATTTTCAATTTAAACTTAAGCAAGCCGCTCGTAGTCGCAAAAAGTGTGGGGAATGGGCGCATCTTTGACTTCAAGTTTTTGGGAGACTTTAAATTGCTCAAGCTTGAGGTTTTCAATCACAACATCGCCCTCAATGTCTTGCTCAACCCAGGTGAGATGGAGCTTTGTGGCAAGTGGTAGGGCTTCGTTGAAAAGTTGGGCGCCGCCGATGACAAAGGCGTTATCAGTTTTCATGTTTGCTCTGCAAAATTGCAAAGCTGAGGACAAGTCGTGGAAAACTTCGCATCCTGGAATTTTTAAGTCCTTTTGTCTGCTAATCACAATGTTTGTTCTGTTGGGCAAGGGCTTTCCAATGGAATCATATGTTTTGCGCCCCATAATGATGGGGTGACCAGAGGTGATTTCTTTAAATCGCTTGAGGTCGCCTGGGATGTGCCAAGGCAAAGAATTATTTTTTCCAATCACACCTTTTCTTGTGAGCGCAACGATTAGAGATATTTTCATATCGCAATGGGTGCCTTTATGCTGGGGTGGGCATCGTATTGAAGCAACTCAAAATCTTCAAAGTTGAATGAAAAAATATCAGTGATTTTCGGATTTATTTTCATAATCGGCAAAGGCTTAGGAGTGCGCGAGAGTTGTTCTTTGGCTTGCTCTACATGATTTTTGTAGAGGTGGGCATCGCCGAGCGTGTGAATAAAATCTCCGGGCTTTAAATTACAAACTTGCGCCATCATCATAGTGAGTAGAGCATAACTAGCAATATTAAAGGGGACACCTAAAAATATATCGGCGCTTCGTTGATAGAGCTGACAAGAAAGTTTTCCATCGGCTACATAAAATTGAAAAAAAGCGTGGCACGGAGGAAGCGCCATTTTTTCTATAAAAGCTACGTTCCAAGCACTCACAATGAGTCTTCGCGAATCGGGATTGTTTTTTATATCGCGTACAACTTTTGCGATTTGATCGATGTGTTCGCCGTTAGGACCAGGCCAGCTGCGCCACTGGAAACCATAAACCGGGCCAAGATTTCCATCGTCGTCGGCCCATTCGTCCCAGATGCTCACCTTATTTTCGTGCAAATATTTAATGTTGGTTTCGCCTCGTAAAAACCAAAGAAGTTCGTGGATGATGGAGCGCAAGTGAAGTTTTTTTGTAGTGACTAAAGGAAAACCTTTAGACAAATCAAAGCGCATTTGATGTCCAAAAAAGCTTAATGTTCCGGTGCCTGTGCGATCGGATTTTTCGGTGCCTTCATTGAGGGCTTTGCTTAGTAAATCTAAATACTCACGCATAAGTGTGATACTAGGGTCGAATCATTTTCATACGCAAGAGCTAAATTGGTTTTGGAACTCTGTGAGATTTAAAAAAGTCTTAACCTTGGTCTAGATAAACAAAATCATCGTCTTGACTGTAACCTAAAAACTCACCCCATCGGCCCCAATTAATTAAAGTATCAAATTGTTCTTCGGCTTTTTCAGTGGGCATGATTTGTTGCATTTGCTCAATGAGCTTGTCTTTAGGCATGCGGCGCTCGTCTTGGTTTTCTAAAACATTTTTGATGTTTTTAAAGAGCGCAATTTTTCGGAGCTGCTCTAAGAGCAATTGTTTTTTGGTATTCATGTCGCTTTCGATCATTTGTTTGCCTAAATCGCTAATAATGACGTCGGCGCCAGGGGTGCGTAAGAATCCAATGAGCTCAGCAGCTTGAATAGTGGTGAGCAAATCGCCCGTGTCCATTTTGAGCTCGCGAGCTAAATCGTAAGATTTCGCGCGACCTTTATGGTCGTCTAAGATTTCTAGTAGACCGAGTATTTCGGATATGCCGCTTTGCGGCAGAGGGTCTAAATCTAGTTTGGGGCTTTCCGTATGATTCTCCATAAATTAGGTAATTGACTCGAATATTTGTCCAACAAGTTGCTGAAACCCTTCTGAATGCTTGTCTCGCGGACGGCTGAGGTTAATGGGTATTTCCTTTACGACACGCCCAGGCCCAGAATCCATAATCAGGACTCTATCAGCCATTTCAACAGCCTCTTCAACTTGGTGGGTTACCATAAGCACTGTTGTAATACGTAAATGGGGATCGTTCCAGATGTCTAGTATTTCCTCTCTAAGGTTAATACTTGTTAGCGGGTCGAGGGAGGAAAAGGGTTCGTCCATAAGGAGAATTTGGGGCTCAATGGCTAAAGCCCTAGCAAATCCAACACGTTGCTTCATGCCCCCGGATAGCTCTCGGGGATAGGCTTCTTCGTGTCCGTCGAGTCCAACCTTATCGATATAGTGGGCGGCTTTCTTTTCGGCCTGTGCCGTAGAGATGTCGCGGCTTAGAAGCCCCAGTTCTATGTTTTCACGCACGCTTAACCAGGGGAGGAGACCGAAGTTTTGAAAAACCATGGAGCATTCAAGATTGATTCCGGTTTGCTTAGCTTCTCGAAAATTTAGGCTTCCCCCAGTGGGTTCAATCAAACCGTTTATAATTTTGAGCAGAGTGCTTTTTCCACAACCTGAAGGACCGATGATGGCTACGAATTCTTCCTCATAAAATTTTAAGGAAATATTTTCGAGCGCTAAAAAAGTACCCCCACGAACTTTGAAACTTTGGCTGATGTTGTTCATTTCCAAAAGGAGTCGTTTGTTTTTGGCTTCGCTCATATCATCACATGTCCAATCTGAATTTTTGTTCAGCCCAGTTGTAGAGAGGTTGCCAGAAAAGTCGGTTTAAGAAAACAATAAAGAGCACCATAAAGAAAACACTGTAAGCTACAAGGTTTTTGTTGCCCGTCACAAACGTGGCTTGGGCTAAGAGGTTGCCGATTCCAAAGACTTCAAAGGTGTCTTTTCCAATTTTAATATATTCGGCAATAAAAAGGGCGTTCCAACCACCGCCAATTGCGGTGATTGATCCCGTAATAAAAGCCGGAGCTATTACAGGGAGAAATACTTTTTTTAAATACAAAGAGGCGCTGAGGCCTAGGGAACTGCTAATGTCTTTTATCTCGGAGCCGATGTTTTGAGCGCCACCAATAACATTAAAGAGTAAATACCATTGCATGCCCGTGAGGAGCATAAGGATAACGGCCACCTCTCGAGTTTGAAATAAAAAATTTCCAATGAGTGCGATGACTGGGAAAAAAGCTGTTGCAGGAATTGAAGCTAGTACTTGGGCTAATGTTTGAGCACTGCGAAGTCTTTTGGGAGATTTATGAAGCCAAAAGGTGACCGGAAAAATCCAAACGAGACTCAGCGAATAAGCCACCAAAATTCTCATTCCTGAAGTGAGGATTGCCGAGAAAATTGTCCAGGGGCTTAATTCATGGGGTGTGAACAGAGCTTTGTAGAGTTGATGAAATGACCAAATAGCAAAGACTCCAAACGTGATCCAAAAAAATATGGCAAAAATGAAAGTGAAACGTTCGGCTTTTTTCGGTTGAAATGTTTTTTCGGGAGAATATTTGTCTTCTGAAAAATTTTCCAAAAACGTGAAAAGAGTTTTGAATAAAAGAATAATCCATCGAATGGGAGCAAAGACAAAGTGATTTTCGTAGAGTTGGAGAAGTCGTTCGGAGCGTTTGTCTGTAGATTCAGAGCTCGAATCACTATCAAAGCGATAATGCTTTGATAGGGCGGCGAGGGGTTTCCAGATAAAGGCATCCATAAATACAATCACCAAAATTAAAACAAAAATACCTTTGTAAAAATTTCCCCACTCACGAGCTTCAACGGCTAGCGCCAAGTAACTACCGAGACCTTCTACTCTATAGGAGAGCGAGCCCAGTGCAATGATTTCGCAAGCCATGAGAAAATACCAACCATTGGCCCATGAGAGATTGGAGTTGTCGATAATTCGTGGAAAAGCTGCGGGTAAATATAATTTACTAAGTCGCGCCATGGGGCCTAGTCCACAACTTCTAACGGATTCAAAAACAGATTCAGGAATGAGCCGTATGCTGTCGTAAACGGCAAACAACAAATTCCAAGCCTGGCATGTGAATATTAAAAATATAACAGCGGCCTCAACTCCGAATCGAGGAGGGCCGAGTTTCATAAAATAATAAATAGCCGCAGGAAAAAAACTTAATAGCGGCACGGATTGCATGATGTCGGTGAAGGGTAAAATAACTAGGGCTCTGTTTTTGTTGGTTCCGGCCAGAACGCCAAAAAAAATTCCGAAAAACAGAGAGAGAATGTAAGCAATAAACATTCTTCCAATGCTTAAAAAAGTTTGAAAAATTAGGGAACTTTCTTTTGTGCTTTCAGAGCTGAGAAGTTTGAAGTCGGGAATTTTTACGAGAGAGACTATAAGCAGACCCAAAAAAAGCGACATGAATAACCAGCGAGGCTGAATCTGCTTTAAGTACCTACGCATGAACGGTTATGTGAAATCGCCTTTGATCTCGACGACCCACTTCCTTTCTTCAAAGTCTATTTGATAAAATCCAGGGTCTTGTGGCATTACAATGTCTTTAAACACATTGGATTGTAGAAAGCTTCTCCATTCGAGGCCTCGGTGACGATAGTCATCCCAAAGAACACACCATTTCCAGCGTTGCGACATTTTCATCATCCACCAGTCGCCGATGGTGTCGCCGGCAACGAAATAAGGTTTGTGAATGCCGTTTTGTTCGAGCACCGTTTGTTTTTTTTCTTCCCAAACAACACCGGGTTCACGAAAGTTGTTTTGATAAATTCCATCAACCGTTTCTAAACAAGTGGCGAGAACTCTTTCGGGCGGAATGTTTAGTTTTGAAGTGATGGCCGAAACCGTAGGGTGAGAGGAACCGCTAACGACCCAGGCTTGCGCAGCCATGTTTTTTGCCATTTTGGCCACGTGACGAGTGTAGCGAATTTTTCCGTCTTTTAAACATTCCTCGAGAATGCCGAGAGAAATATCGATGACCATTTTTGGAGAAAGGCCAGATTGTAATTTGATTTCCCATTCGTAACTGGCCATCACACCGTGTCTCTCGATAATGTGATCGCGCATGGCTTCAAATTCATCAAAAGGCATGTTTATGTATTTTTTACTGTGAATCCATGGTTCGGGAATGGTGTCGGGATTGCAGAGGCCATTTCTAATTATGGACCAGCCTGTAAAAACAGAAATGTCGCTATTTATAAGAGTTCCATCACAATCAAAAATCCAAATATCATCCTTTTGGGATTCTTCTTGAATTTGTTTCATTAGGTTTTCTTCGTTTTCGACGCGTTCAAAAGCTTTCATGAGTAATATTAAGGTAGTCTAATTTTGTTGTGCTTTCAAAGATTTGTGAGCACTTTGCAGGTTATGAATCTTAATGCCGAGAGTGTTTATAATGTTGATAGAAACAGAATAATAAATCGGATAGCTTTGAGCCATGAAATCTTATGAAATTGAAGTTTTTCCAGTCGGACTATTTCAGTGTAATTGCAGCATCATATTCGATTTTCAATCCAAGCAAGCCTTGATTGTAGACCCCGGCGATGAGAGCGAAAATATTTTAAAACGGATAAAATCCCATGATGTTTCCATTTATGGGCTTTGGCATACACACGCACATTTGGATCATATTGGTGCGACTAAAACGATTCTTGAAGAGTGCACTAAGATAAATGCAACTAAAGGGAAAGCAGCACCTAGGATTTTTTTGCATCCAGAAGATTCGTGGTTATATAACAATGTATCCATTCAATCGAAAATGCTAGGACTGGCTACTTTTGAAGTCCCAAAATCATTTGAAAATATTAAAGAAGGGCAAGTCTATGAGGGTTTTGAAGGGCTGGTGGCGGCTCATACGCCGGGGCACACCCCAGGCAGCTGTTGTTTAAAGATTAATGTGAATTCTGAATTGTGGATTCCAAAAGAATTTGGAGTAGGGCGCGACGGTCCTCAGCCTAAAGTTTTAATTAGTGGAGATACGCTTTTTAGAAGAAGTATTGGTCGCACTGATCTTTGGGGCGGGAATTTTGAAACGATTATTAATTCTATTAAAAAGAAAATTTTAACTTTAGATCCTGAAACTATAGTAATTCCTGGTCATGGTCCTCTAACAATCCTTGAACAAGAAGCCTCCAAAAACCCATTTCTAGAAGGCGCCTAGCGACTTTTTACCACCGCCCCCCACCTTTTTCGTGGAGTATCAAAGGTGGGGGGGCGGTGCGTATATTATTGGGCTCGTCTTTAGACTCGCGGTCGTTAGGCGCCTTATTGCACGATGGTGGCGTATTTGAGTTCGATGATTTGTTTTTTCCCGGTTGCATTGTCGATTGTTGTCAGTGTGGCGGGGTAATGTTCTTTAACTATAATTGTATTTTTTGTTGAATTTTTTCCGCTTAAATCATGAGCATCTTTAATGATGATATCAAAAGCTTTTTCATTGGGTTTTTCGGAGTTTTTGGGTGTGATGTCGAGATCAAAACCTTGGCCATGTTCATCTCTCTGGCTAATTTGTGCGGGATTGTTTAGGAGGGTTAAAATTTTTGGTTTTGCTCTTAGCGATCCCACTTGAATGTTGAGATCTATTAAAATGCTTTCTTTTGCCCAGATAAAAGAAGATAGACTTAAAGCTAATAGCGCATAGATTTTCATTATAAGACCCCCTGACTCAGGGCTAGTTTAAAGCGCCTAGCGACTTTTTACACTCACCCCCCACCGTAGATTCGATATATTTTTGAGTTGATGGTTAAAGGGTGGGGGGCGGTGGTAAAAAGTCGCTAGGCGCCTTTAAGCAAAGACGCCGCGGAGGGCGGCTTTGACTTTGAGAAGGATCCAGTTGGGGTGAATGAGAGGCATTTTGTAAAAAGCTTCGCATTTTTTTTCGTCATCAAAAAACAAAAGCATGCAACCGCCGCCACCGGCCCCGCACGCTTTTCGCGCAATGGCTCCGTAGCGTCGACCCGCCTCCCAGACTCTATCTAATTCAGGCGAGTTAACCGTTGGTCCAAGTTTCATTCGAGCGGCCCACTCTTCGTTGATGAGCTCTCCCATTCGAGCCAAGCTGCCCCCGGCCAATTCTT
>JAGNHS010000002.1 GCA_018001635.1 Pseudomonadota bacterium
CCCCAAACAGACACTCTAGAGGCTCAAGTTATTGCTGCAATTAATAAGCAGACTTCTCCTGCCAATACAGCTAGCTATTGGGTTGCTTGGAAGGGTAAAGATAATACATTAGTGGCTCCAGCTCCCAAGGTGGCACCCTTAAATTCTGGAAGTACAAATATTTATACAAGTTATTATGATGACAACGTTTCAGTACCTAGGCTTCGCTATGTTAAAGATGGAGTGCATGGTTTTACGACAAGTCCAACAGCATCAGCAACTGCTGCTATATTAATTCATTCTCGTCGATATAAAGGGGTTGTCTCAGCGCTTCCTTCTCAATCTCGAGCGCTAAAAGTACTATGTTGGGATCCTTCAGCTGCTGCGCCTGGTTTTGTACTTTCAACTGCAAGCACCTCAAATCAAGCAGGTGATGCGACTCACTTGAGTGCTGCTGAAATTTGTTGGAATGAAAACAAATTTTTTATTGCGCCTACTAAAACGCTTGAGTGGATTGATGCTATGCTTTTATTAGCGCCAAATCATTCTATGTTACCCTGGCCACAACCTAAAAATGCTTCGGGTGCTGAAATAGCCTTGAATGATGAAGTTACGGCCGCTTCAAATAATTATTTGCCAGCCGCTTGGGTGGGGATGTCCTCTGACGGAACAAGTTTCGAGCAGTTTTACAGATACAAGTTTAAATCGGCATTTATTGCTGGCGCTGATGAAAAGAAAGATCAAACTGTTTACTATTTAATTACCGGAAAATTGCCCACTACTTTATCAACAACTTTGTCTCAAGCTGATTTGATTTGTCACAACAATACAACGAGTGCATTTTCTTTGGAAACCGCAGTGTCAGATTGTCCTTCGGGAACTAGCGATAAAACAATTTTAAGTTCTGAGTGGAAAAATCAATCATTAAGTTCGTTGAAATCAAATTTAGCTTTAATTAAATCAACCTATTCTTCAGTTTCGTTGTCAACAATGTCGGGTGATGCAAGACTAAATGTTAAGGGTGCGATAGTGGCGGCCCCGCCTCCGTAATTAAAAGGTGCGTTTATTATGATTTTATTGAAGTTCCGTTTAGACTTAAGTTTGGGTGTGAAATGCTGAATAACAATAAATCAATTTTAACTAATAAAAACGGATTTAGTTTAGTGGAAATTATTGCCGCAAGTAGCATTCTGATAGTTGTGATAATGCTAACGGCTGAATTCGGGGTTGATTTAATGAAAAAAAATAAGTTGACCCAAAGTAAATCTGAAAAAGAAGCCATTGTGTCTTCATGGATGCGAATTCAATCAAAATACTTTAGTACAATAATGCTTAATTATTATGAGCCAACGGCGTCTTATTATGATGCCTCAAGTTCATTAACTGCAGCTGTTTGTCCTATGCCTCAAAAAAGAGGCACAGCGGTGTCAAACGGTGTGACCTTAAATTATAACTGGAATTATGAAGCGGTACCGGCCACATCTTTTACATGTGCCAAATTAACTTCGACATATATTTTAAAACCATCAGATCCACTCCCAGTTAAAGCTACTGGTGCCCCGGCCGCTGATCCCCTTCCTCCGTATTTTCAAATTAATGCAAACGGTTGCGCTACAACTGAAAGACTAACGACTTCGCCTGCCTGTTCTCCTTGGAGAATGATAAATGGATTTCATCTCAATGCTGCTTCTCGAGGTTATAAATTCAATGTTGGAAGTGAAGTTGTTTCGAATTTTATGGCCAATTCTACGGATTTAGTTGTTTGGAGGCCCGTCGATTCAACGTTAACAGTTGATTCTTCAGGGAATGCAGTAGATAACACAAACGCAAATGCGGCACCTAGTTCCATAAGTTCAACTTTAGATAGAATTTTGCTTTCAAGGTGTGTTGATCCGGTTGCGCAAAGTACCTTGCCCTCAACTTTTGCTGGAGTCATGGCATTACCTCGTTTGGTATTTGTTAATAATAATTGGAAATGTTGTAATGTTAGTGGCTATGCGGCCGATAATCCACAAAATGGTTTTACAAATAATTCCGCATCGTGCGTTGATATCACTTCTACAGATGCCAACGGCATTGTAAAACTAAACCAAGCCAACTATTTGCCTACAGTGGTCATGGTTACTCCCGACCCTTCCTTAGTTAAAATTCAGTATATTCCTAGCGTTAATGATCGACAGTTAGTCCCGGGACTTGGATTTTTTATAACCTTTAATGATTTTGCAAATCCAACTTCTTACAAGGTGAGGTCTTTAGTCGCAACAAACACTTGTCTAACTCGATTTGTTAACTCCAATCAGCAATGTGATCCTTTTCAAATGGGCACTGGATGGACTTCAATTGCGTCTAAGTTTTTGTCTTGGTCTGAAGTAGAGGTTCTGGAGCATCGAGCAGATATTCTTCAAAGTATGAGTGGATCGAGTTTTGTGAGATTCGGCACTCGTTCGCAATTAGGCCCTTGAATAAAAATCAATTTATCTCTTTGCGATTTGAATGATTGTGTTTGTGAAAATTATCAATAAAGCAAACCAAACAAAGCTCAAAAAACTAACAACACATTTATAAAGTCTGGGTTTGATTTCTCGATCTACAGTAATTCCTCGAAAATGTATTCTGGCCTTATTTTTTATAAGTCTGAAAAATAAATGATAAGAAAAGACAACGAGTATTAAAAATTCCCCAACAGCTATTCCAAATCTTGGATCAAGCCCGGGAATACTCGGTTTTAATGTGAAAAAAGCGAGCGCCAAAAGAAGTAATATATAAGTCGTGTTCTCCAGGCGTGCCATGAATACAGAATAACGCATGACTCAAAAAAATGCGCGCTTTGCGACATCTCTTTCTTTTTGTCGCTTTTGCCTGGGCTGCTCTTTGCATATTTTTTTTGCTCAAGCTAAAAACAATCTTGGGATGGAGGAGTTTATGAAATTTAAACCCATGTTTTTATCAATGTTGTTATCTTTGCCGGCTTTTGCCGATATTCGAGGTGATGTGCGTTTTTGCTTTGACCGCTATAGCAGCGATTTAAGTAGAGCGGCTCAATGTGCCACCGATGAATTGGCTCGAGCGGTGAAAAATTTGCAAGATCTCAATGGAGGCAATCCCACAGATGTGCTCACAATCGAATATCAGTGCGGAATCGATGGAGCTCGCGACACTTACTCCATTATAGCTTCGGGCACTGTGTCTTCTGAAATTCGCGAAAAAGCCCAAGCTCAATGTAAGTGGTCGCAATTTGCGGCAGTTAAACAATGGGCTGAGCCTCAGGGTTCTAAGTCTCTTAAGTGTCAGTGCGGTGTGGATAATGCATCCGACACTTACTCAGTGACTGGATTTGGTTCGAATTATGGTGAGGCTTACGCAGATGCCAAGGCGTCATGTAAGTGGACCCCAATAGTTAAAAACTGTGTTCGTGGTGATAGTGCCGGTGTCCAATCAAAACAAAACGTAGCTAAAAAATCTAAATAAATATAAGTATTTAAGATGAATCCGTCCGCGGGCTTGGAGGCTGATGCGGGCGGATTAGCTTTTGACACATTGCAGCTAATAGTCTAAATCCTCGCTCAATGTTTAAGTCTAGTCTAGCGCGCAAAGTTTTGCTTCTTAGCTTTCTGCTGAGCGCGTGTTTAAGCTTAAGGGCAGAGGATTCTTCGCCAAGCGCTCCCGAAAAAATCACTTCAATTGGAAACGCTGGTGATTGTTCTCTTAAACTTTTAGAGAAAACTGCAGCGGCTTTAGGATTAAGTCCAAAAATTGAGGCTCCGGTTTTAGTAGGCGAGGGTGCTGTCGCGTTATTGAATCCTGGGCAGGTAGAGGCCTTTGCCACCTATACAAGACTAGAAAAAATTTATAATTCCTACTTATTGCCCTTAGCTATTTTTTTAGAATTTAGCGATCGCCGTTATATTTTATCAAAAGACATCGTTGTTCGTAAAATTTCTCTTTTAAACGATGTGACGTCTGATTTTCAAAAAGAGCAAATAGCTCGTCGAATTGCTATACGTTTGCTTTTATTGTTTCGTGATGATTTTTCGGTCGACGACTACAAAGCTTTCGAAAGAGCGGCATATTCTTTGAATTTGAGTTTAGAGCAATTTAAAGAAGTTTTTAAAAGTTGGAAAAACGAAGGCCAAGAAGATCCTGATTTGACTAAGCTTAGTCAAATGATTAAATTTTTAATCACTTATGAGTCAAAACTTTTTATTGCGAGAATAAGAGCACTTTCAACGTCTCAAATTTTGGCTCATAGTTTTCGTGAAAAAACTCAGGCGGAAATAATTGATAAAGCGATTGCACCAATGGGGATGACTCAGTCGTTAAGTGGTTTGAATGTAAAGTTTAGGCATTTAAAGTGGGCCTTAAAAAAATCACATTCTTTGAGGTTGCAGAATTATGTTCTTCCAAGGGTGAAGTCTAAATTAAGTGAGCGTGAGGCCGCGAAGTTAGGGCTTTCTCAGTCAATTTTGGGTGCAAAGGCTTTTACTGCAGGCTTTGAATTTTATGAAATAGATAGCAATTCAGGGGCGCCTTCGGAAAATTTAGAGGCGATTTTAGTAACTTTAAGAACATCAAAAGATTCTCCCATTATTCTTTATAGAAATTTTAAGAAAATATTAGATCCAGAAAAATTTAAAATTACACTTATAGAATTTAAAGTTTTCCTTGAAAAACTTTTTGAAGATAGACTTTATCATTCTTTAGCGGCACCAGATTTTACAGATAGAATGAAGAGCCAATATAAACGCGCAGATTCTGAATCGGAAAGAGGTTTTTGGTCCGGCGAAAATACAAAATTGCAATTATTAGTCGCAGAATTAGCTCTTCGATGTTTGAGTGACAATTTAGATGTTGAATTTGTAGATGCTTTGAAGGCTTTGGTGTCTAGAAAAATTGTAAATAATTTAATGTCATATTCATATAAAGAAGCTTATGTTGTAGATGTTTCTGATTATTTAGAACTAATTCTTGATAGCAAAAAAAAGGGTGCCACTATTCTGCCGTTGATAGAAAATGCCCCTAAGCTTACAGAGCCCGCTCAAAGCGATAGAGAATCCTCTGAAAATCAAGATCCTTCTTCTAAATCTGAAACTACAGCGCCAGCTCATCGTTCTGATTTTGGTCCGGGTTAAAGGATGCCCAGAGTGATATATGATTTTTAAATTAAATTTTAAATTGTTGAGCTTGTGTTTTCTTTCAATTTTTTTTCTCCAGCTTCACGCTGATCCCTATGTGATTCCTCCGGGAAGCACAGTGATTGAATATGATTTTACGAAGATGAAAGAAGCTAGCTATCAATGTCGCAAAGAAGAGTGCGCTGATTGGTTCACCTATCTTAAGGGTATGGATAAGTTGCGCCGTGAAAGAGTCCAAGGTTTTTATGATTTAAAAAAAGTTGAAACAGTTTTTTATCCAGCTTCGGGAACCGATGCTGCTTTGGGTTGGGCCTTGTTTCCTTATGCCCGACAATTAATTATGCTCGATAATCATGCTTTTGTGCCGGCAGATTTATTTAAAAAAGGGGCACAACTTCCACTCTATCTACCCAAGGGAATGTCGTGGCGGCACAGCGGACATATTGATGGCGAAAATATCGCCGCTTATATGATTGCGGGATTAAAGGGAGCTTTTCCAGATATTCGTATTCGCGCTGTGAAAGCTTTTAAATTGATGGGTTTGCAGAAAATTCACGGACTCATTGAGTTTGATTCAGGATTAACAAAAGACATTAGGCAATTGTTGTTTTTGAGTGACAACATACCTTGGATAGATTCAGGAAATTCTTTTAGTAATCGACGCTGGTATAAATGGCTTAATTCCACTCCCATAAATGCCATTTTATTAAAATCTGCAGCCGATGCATTTTTACCAGAAGGGGTTAGGGGTGGCTTTGGTCCTGGGCATCCAGTTCTTCGGGAGCAAATGAAAAAATGGCTTAAGCAAACACATGGCTTAATGATCGAAGGTCGAAGTCAGTACGGGGATTCTTTTGAATTTACGCCTTCTACAGATCGCCATTATGGAATGCTTTCCAAGCGATGTGATTTATTCTTATGGAGTTCTAAATTTGGAACAGGAACTTTTAAAACAGTTTATGGATATGGATCTGAAATTTTAATGACTAAATATTAGGCTTCTGTAGATGTGTCGGGATAGGGGTCTGAGGATTCATCACCTGGAGTGGGCGATCCTTCGTCTTCGGGGGGCGCCTCTTCATCAGCCTGTGCTATACGCCAGGTACTCTTTTTGGGCTCTTGAGGAAGTCTCAAGGCTTTGTCCACATTCAGAGAATGATAGAAAATAAATAGCGCTAAGACTTTCATCTTTTTATTTTCACTTTTTTCTCTAATTCAATCAAGAAAAGTTCTGGTCATATTTGGGTCCTTTTTGAGTAAAATTTATATTAAGTTTTGGTGAATTTCCCTATGAAATGAGTTTTTATTTGACCAAAATCAGATATCAGCGCAACCTGTTTTTACTGGATGTAGTTTCAAAAATTTCTAGGGGGAAATTCCATGAAATGGAAACTACAATTACTATCACTTCTTTTTGTGTCGTTTGAAGCGGCTGCTGTTTTGAATCCTCAGCCCTTAACTAAATTCAGCTACCAATTACAAGGTAAGATTGTAAAGCATTCTGAGGCTTCAGTGTATTTTTTAGATCTTTTTGATACGTCTACTTCTACAATAAAAAGCTTACAAAACAGCGGCAATAAAGTGGTTTGTTATTTTAGTGCGGGTAGCGGTGAAGATTGGAGAAGTGATTATAAGAAAATTCCAACAGCAGCATTGGGTAAAAAATTAGAGGGTTGGGATGGGGAGCGTTGGTTGGACGTTCGTAATGCTGGGGTTATTTCGGTTATGAATGAACGTATTAAATTAGCCTCTACAAAGGGATGTAATGGTGTGGATGCTGACAACGTAGATGGTTATTATGGGCAAACAGGGTTTCCTTTAAAGCAGAGTGATATCATTAGTTATCTAAAAAAACTCAATACAGAAGCTCAAAAATATGGACTATCTATGGGGATGAAAAATGGTTCTGAAATTGCATCAAGCGTATCGTCATTTTTAAGTTGGGTTGTGGTGGAAGAGTGTGCTGCTTATAAAGAATGCGGTAGCTTTAAACCTTTTATTGATAAAAATAAGGCCGTATTTAGAATCGAATATACAAAATACAGTTCGTCTGAATGTTCAAATGCCAAAAAAGCTAAAATGTCGTTGATCTACGGTAGCTATTCCCTCGACGGTAACCACAAAAGCTGCCCTTGAAGGAAGGCGCCTAGCGACTTTTTACCACCGCCCCCCACCCTTTTGCATAGCTATGCAAAAGGGTGGGGGGCGGTGGTAAAAAGTCGCTAGGCGCCTTTACGAACTAGACGCCTTTCACAAGTGCGGGTAATTTCACCGCATGGCTCAACAGACGGCAATTAATCCCCAACGTAATGATGATTTCCCTGAATGGTATCAGCAAGTCGTACGCGCTGCTGATATGGCTGAAAACTCCGAGGTTCGAGGTTGCATGGTTATTAAACCGTGGGGCTATGGAATTTGGGAGCAAATTCAATCCCAAATGGATCGCATCTTTAAAGCCACAGGCCATAAGAATGCTTATTTCCCACTTCTTATACCTGTGAGTTACATGGAGCGTGAAGCTAGTCACGTGGATGGCTTTGCCACTGAATGCGCCGTGGTCACTCATCATCGTTTGGAAGCTAAAAAAACACCCGATGGAAAAGTTAAAATGGTCCCTGCGGGTGAGCTCACGGAACCTTTTATTATTCGCCCAACTTCAGAAACCATTATTGGAGCAGCTTTTGCGCGATGGGTTTCAAGTTATCGCGATCTTCCCTTGCTCATAAATCAATGGTGCAACGTTATGCGCTGGGAAATGCGCCCACGTTTATTTTTACGAACCGCAGAGTTTCTTTGGCAAGAGGGACACACGGCTCATGAGAATTCCGAGGAAGCTCAAAAAGAAGCTATGGATATGCTCAAGGTTTATGAATCTTTTATGATTGAAAAACTCGCTCTCCCAGTTTTGATTGGTGAAAAATCCGAAAGCGAAAGATTCCCTGGCGCTGTTAACACTTACTGCACCGAAGTTATGGTTCAAGATCGTAAAGCCGTACAAGCTGGTACGAGCCACTTTTTAGGCCAAAACTTTTCAAAGGCCTGCGAAATTAAATTTCTCAACCGTCAAGGTGTCCATGACTTTGCGTGGACAACAAGTTGGGGTGTGAGCACCAGACTTGTGGGAACAATGGTAATGACCCATGCCGATGATGATGGGCTCATTTTGCCTCCGCGCGTGGCGCCTTCTCATGTGGTGATACTGCCTGTAATTCCTAAGGATGAACTTCGCACAACAGTTTTAGAGGCCTGCGAAAAGCTGGCTACTCGATTGCGCGCGCTTCAATATCACGGACAAGATTTAGTAGTTGAAGTGGATCGCCGCGATGAAAATGGTGGTGTGAAAAATTGGGAGTGGATTAAAAAGGGTGTTCCTTTAAGAATTGAAATTGGTCCTCGAGACATCGAGAAAAATTCTGTAGCCCTCATGCGTAGAGATCGCGAACATAAAAAGAAAGATTTTATTCCGACTGAAGATTGTGTCGCAAAAGTTTGCGAAACGCTCGATGATATACAGTCTAATCTTCTAGCCCGCGCTACAACTTTTAGAGATGCCAACATGAAGAAAATTGATTCACTCGATGAGTTTCGAAGTTTTTTCACTCCGAAAAATCCTGATAAACCCGAAATTCATGGAGGCTTTGCCCTGTGTCACTGGGCTGGAACGCGCGAAGATGAGGCTAAGATTAAACAAGAACTCAAGGTTACAATCCGTTGTATTCCTTTTTCAGAAGCCTTTAATGAGACTGGTAAATGCTTTTTAACTGGCAAAGCCAGTAGCAAACGCGTCATTTTTGCTAAGTCTTATTAGGCTCTTTCTTGAAGAGGTGGGCAAAGAGCATCTATTCTTTGCCTATGAAATATCAATTAGGGTTTGGGAATCATTTCGTCAGTGAAGCCGAAAAAAACATTTTACCTATAGGTCGGAATTCTCCTCAAAAAGTAGCTCGAGGACTTTTTGCCGAGCAAATTAGTGGAGCGGCTTTTACAGCTCCTCGAAAAGAAAATCTTCGCACTTGGGTTTATCGAATTCGTCCTTCTGTGCTTCATGGCGATTTTGATAAACTCTATAAGCATCCAAGTTTTGTTGGAGATTTTTCAACTTGTGCGGCTCCCCCGACTCAAATGCGCTGGGATCCTCTAACTAAAGATTCTGGAAAATCCAAAAACTTTATTGAAGGTCTTCACACTCTCGCCGGGTCGGGTGGTCCAAATGAATTCAAGGGCTGCGCTGTCCATCTTTACGCGGCTTCAAAGTCTATGGAAAATTGTTTTTTCTATAATGCCGATGCAGAGATGATGATTGTTCCTCAAGAAGGCAATCTTTTAATTCGCACTGAAATGGGTCATTTAGAATTGGCTCCAAAAGAAATTGCAGTTATTCCTAAGGGCATTCGTTTTGCTGTAGATTTAAACGAAAAATTTGCTCGTGGTTATCTTTGTGAGAATTTTGGGAATCCATTTATACTTCCCGACCTCGGTCCTATTGGAGCCAACGGTTTGGCCAATCCTCGCGATTTTCAGGCCCCAGTTGCGGCCTATGAAAACACTAAAGCTAAAACCTTTGGTATTGCAAAATATCAAGGGCAACTATGGCAGACGCAAATCAATCACTCACCTTTTGATGTTGTGGCATGGCATGGAAATTTTTGTCCTTATAAGTACAATCTTTCAAATTTTAATACGATAAATACGGTTAGTTTTGATCATCCCGATCCTTCAATTTTTACCGTTTTAACTTCACCTTCAGAAAAAGTGGGCACAGGTAATATTGATTTTGCAATTTTCCCTCCACGCTGGATGGTGGCTGAAAACACTTTCCGTCCACCTTGGTTTCATCGCAATGTGATGAATGAGCTTATGGGTTTAATAGAGGGCGTTTACGATGCAAAAGAAGAAGGATTTGTCCCGGGTGGAATAAGTCTTCACAACTGTATGAGTGGACACGGGCCCGATGCCGACACATTTATAAAAGCATCTAATGCTGATTTGAAGCCCGTTAAGTATGAAAATACTTTAGCATTTATGTTTGAAACTAGAATGCCGTTTAGAGTTACAAATTGGGGATTGAATGGTCCTGCTCGGCAGAAGAATTATACCGAGTGCTGGCAAGAGCTTCCGATAAATTTCAAATAGTCGGCGCGTTCAAAACGCCGACTATTTAATGTTTCGTTTAATGGTGATGGCCGCCAGGACCGTGAACATGTCCATGGGCCATTTCTTCCATTGTAGCGTTTCGAACGTCAACAATGGCAACGTCAAAAGTCAGAGTTTGTCCGGCAAGCGGGTGGTTCCCGTCAACCAAAACATTGTCTGCATCTGTTTGAAGAATTGTAAAAGCCATAATTTGACCATCAGGCATTTCAGAGTGAAAACGCATGCCGGGAGCTAAAACTTCATCTTTAGGAAATTGAGCGCGAGGCACTTTTAATCGAAGTGCAGGGTTCATTTCACCGTAGGCATTTTTAGGTTCAACGGTAACAGTTTTTGTGTCACCTTTTGTTAATCCCTCAAGAGCTTCTTCAAGCCCAGGAATAATATTTCCCGATCCGTGTAAATAAGCAAAGGGTTCGTGAGCTCCAGCTTTATCGAGCTCTTCACCTTCGGCGTTTGTGAGTGTGTAGGTCATGGAAACGACCATTCCTTTTGCAATCATATGGGCCTCTTTTCTGGCGCCCAGTGTGCATCAAGGTCCCTAAATTGTCGAACAAAAGTTTTAGATTCAAGAACGCTTTTTTATGACTATTTATTCGCCATAAACTTCACGTTTTAGACCTTGGAAACGCTTTTGAGCTTCACTTTTTAAGCTGCCAGAGGGGAGGGATCTGTAATAATAACTATCAAAATCTCTAAGAGCTTCAGTTTTATGATTTTCAGGGCAATTTAAATCAATGGATTTGTGGTTTCTTGGAGTTTTTGAATTAAGTGTTTTATCAATTCTTCCAACATTAATACTTTTTATTTCTCCCCCTTCAAAGGAATAGACATAGTAGGGACTAAAAGTTTTCCTGTCTGGGTCATAAAATCTTATATAAACTTGATGAGGAACGCTGTTGATGTCGATTTTAAAATTTTCGCTATGGTCAGTTTCAACATCGACAAAATAAGGATTTAATTTTTTTGAAAGGAAACGCCCCTTAGTTCTCGCGTTGATTTCAAGATAATATAAGTCATTGCCGCTGGAGTAAGAAAATGTTTTATCAGGGTACTCTCCGTTTTCCTGAAGGTAAAAAAGACTTGCAATGTAAGATCGACTTAGAGCTTGTAACACGTTGGGGCGACAAGCCATTTCGTCAAAGGAAAGTTCTACTTTATCAGTTTCAGCATTTGTACGATTACTAGACTTTTCAGTTGAAGAATTTTTCCAATTTTTCCAAAATTTCCACGTGTGTGTAGTTTCAGAGAAAGCATAAGACATGCTTAAAATAAATCCACAAAGAATCATGCATTTAAATTTTAAATTTTGCATGCATTCTCCTTGTCTTTAGTTAATTCCAAGTAGAACTTTAAACAGTGTGGATAAAGGGAGTCTCTTTTAATGGAGCCTTGGTGAGTGGCATTTATTTTTAAGCTAATTGAAGTAAACTGTGTGGCAAATTTGGGGCAGTAATATTGAAGCTTTCTAAAGGTATCAATAAAATGTAGGCTAAATTCATCTCCCGATTTTAAAAATTGTTCGTTAATCATTCTTAGCGATGGATTTTTTATATCGTTATGAATAAAGCTGATTACAGTCTGAGGACTTTTTTCTTTCTCAAAAAGTTGCTTAAAAAAGTTTAATATCGATGCAGGAGAATAATCGCGATCATAATTGAAGGGTTCCTTGTTCAAATTTTTAAAGACTAGATTAGGGTCATTTTTTGGATTTCTCTTTTTATATTCATTGAAGTAGTTTTCAAAGAAGTCCTTATTGAAAGAGTCTAGTCCACAAAGTTTTACAAGTTTATTTTGGCCTTCCTCCTTTGGCAAATATGCAAAATTTTGAATTTGTCCAAGATAGCTAATAAAGGTTTTTTTTAAATCATGGGGGTGAACTGGGTTTCCATAATTGTCAATCAATGCATTTGTTACTATGTCGTCTTCTGCGTAAAAACTATCGGTCGAAAGGTGAAATAGCCCTGATTCCCAGTTGGCTTCAGAGGCTGAGTCTGTGTGTTTAGACGTCAAAGGATAGGATCCTGTTTCGTCGATTCCTAATGCGGTCAGCATGGAATAATTTACAGCCAAGTTGATAGGACTCGATGGAGTGTTTGAATCGATTAATTCTGTGGCTTTTGTTAAATTGCTTTTTAAATCATTAAAATAGGCCTCCTTTAAAGATTTAAAATGAGCCTCTTCTGCTTTTGATTTTGGAACACCGAATGTAAATTTACATTCATTGTTAAATTCTACCCTGCCATCTGATGAAAGATTATCTAAATCAGGTGGGTTTCCACTAAGAGATTTAACCTTTGTGAGAACATCATAGTATTGTTTAGGTAAAGTTTTTCTAGGTTGAAAGACGGTCGAGGTATGAATACTTGAACATAATGATTCAAGGTAAGACCCTCCCAACATTTCTAAATATCCTTTAGGTATGGAATCACTTCTGTAGCTTCGAGTATAAAATAAACAAGATTTATCGGGAGTGTTTTGAGGGTCTTTATATTTTTGAACTATTTTTTTTAGATATTCGATATTGTAGTTTTCTTTATCGGGCCTAATAAATTGATTAAGTGATTCTCTGTTTATAACAGTCAATACACCTTTATGATTTTTTACAACTTTTGGTATTTCGAATTCAGTTTCTTCATTGGCCCATAGAGAGAGGGCCATACAAAAGTGCAATATTGCATAGCCTATTCTCATGAGTGTCTTATCGTCTAAAGCTATTGAGTATTGAGTTTAAGAAGCGTCAGAATTATGTCGCCCATGAATTACAGGACTTTTTCGTTTGCGCACAAAGACAAGGCGGCCTAAAAAATCTGCGGTCGGGCGCAAAGAAAGAGAGGCAAATAAAAAATCGGTGTAGGCTTTGCTTCTAAAGCGAGTTTCTTTGAGTTGTAAAAACCCATAGAACATAATCAATGCGGCAAGAATTCTAAGCTGCATCGAGAGCACAAAAAGATCGTGATATGAACCAATGATATTGAGATATTTTGCTCCTAGCCACGCGCCAACAACACTGCCGATATTACTAAGAGCCAAATGAAAACCAAGCATTTTTAAAGTGCTTCCAGGCCAATATTTTTGAATAATTAATACTTGAGAAATTTCGTATCCGCCCCAAAGAAGACCAATTATGAGTTGAGATATTCCAATAATATAAAGAGAATTACTGATAACCCAAGTGAGTGGTGAGAGTGCCAATCCAAAGCAAGCGAGTTCCAATCCAATGAATAGTTTTAAATTAATGCTAGCTTGTCCCCATCCTGCCAAAAATAAAAATCTTCCAATGAATGGTAGTGCGGTGAGCACGCTATATTCCATTAAGCTCAGTTTCATTTCGCCAATCATGTAGGGAAGAAAAAAGGGAGAAGCTACAAAAACCATGCTTCTAAAAAGAAAGCTACCAAAAATAGCTATATAAACGGCGCGCTTTAGGGGAATCCCTCTGGGTTTAGATTCTTTTTCTACTTTTTCGGTGAATATGGGATTTATTTTGGAAAGCTTCCATTGAAAACTCAAGCCTAAACTTCGAGCTGTGAGTGCGGCAAAAAATACATAAACAAAAGAATCGCTGAGAGTTTTAGAATTTAATACATAGGCCGTTAAAATGTAAGCAGCCAATGTGACTATAGATATAAAGGCGTTTCTACGACTTAAAAAATTATGCATGGTATTGGGCGGAACAAATCCTGAAATCCAATCAAGCCAAAGTGGATTAGCGCATAAGCCCCCAATCCAATAAAAAGATAATGAAGTGAGAAGAGTGATATAGGCAGCGTCATTCGGTAAAAAACAGGTGTAGACCATAAGCGCCAAGCCCAATATTTGAATAAAAAAGGAGCTTTTAAGCGCGAAGCTTAATTTTTCACGCGTTTTAACAAAATAAGGAACACCCATTTGGGCCAGTGAACCTAGAACCACGGGTAGTGTTGTGAGTAGTGCAATTTGTTCGAGTGTAAAATTTCTTTTGACGGCGTAGTAGAGTGCAAAAGATTCGGCTCCCCCTGCCATAATGGCGTAGAGCGAACCCTCAAAGTAAGTGCGAGCAATAACTTTTCTAATACTTTTAACTAGTGAAGGTCCTTGAACATTGGCGCTGGCATTCACGTCTTTGCGGCCTTTTGTGAATTTTCGTTTATCAATAGCGTAAGCATGATTAGTGCCGTGGTCATTGTCCAGAGATTATATCGAAAATCTGCGGCTCCAGTCATCACGCTTAAAGTAATAATATTTAAAATTCCACTTATCCCAAGAATAAAGTAGATTAATTGTGATTTTTCATGAATTCGATTTCGTTTAATCAAAAGTATCAAAAAAATAATAAGTAAATAAAGATAGCCTCTAAATAAGAAGCTTTGAGAAATTCTATCTATATTTTTTGTAATAATATTTCTAAATGTTGAGTTTCTAAGCTTTAAACCCCAAGTGTTTGGAGGATTAGCCTCTTGAATTCCAATATAATAGGGATACTCTTGCGTGACAGTAAGTCCCAGTAAGGAGGCTGTAACTTTGTAGCGGTGATAGAGGTAGGCTAGAGGGTGTTTTAATACAGCTTTCACCCAAAGCCTGAGAGTGTCACGACTCTCGACGGAATTTCTGGGACTACTTAGAGCGCGTTGACCAGAATGGCCAGAAAGGGCGACGTTAGATTTTGGGGTGTAAATTTTTTTGAGTTCTTCAACACTCCATGGGGCTTCGTTTTCGTATTGCGGAACAACAATGTCTCCACTGTAAACAGAGATTCCAGCCAAATCAAAAAGAGTGTATTTGTGGACAAAGGATTTATCATGCCCTTGGGTAATAGATTTTGTTAAATAAATTCCTGATATAAATAAAATCAAAAGTAGAGCAAAAGACATTGTGAGTTTTTTTAAAAAAGACCAGCGAGTTGTATAGAAACTTAAAATCCAAAATAGAATGGGCCAGGCCGCGGGAGGGGCGTTGTGGCGAGCTGTGATTCCATAAAAGAGACAAAGAAATGCAGGTAATAAAAATACGGCATTCCATGATGATTTTTTTTTCAAGACTTGAGAAAAAATTCCAAGAGCGAGTAGCCAACTCGAAATCATTCCTATGTCTTTCCATATATTTCCAATTAATCCCAAAATCGGCGGAAAGATTGTAAAGGCGGCTGTTAAAATGGCGTTTTGAATTTTAAGTTTTGGATAAAAAGAATCAAGAAATAAAAAAATACCCAAAAATATTCCAAGTAGATGACTTATTAAAATCGGGAATTGGGGTGCGTTTTGAGGGGCTAGCCATAATAAATGGCTCCAGAGCCAAGACATCGTTGGAGCTTGATCGCTGGAAAATTCTCGACTGAAGGCCTCGCTTAATTGGTGAAAGGGGTCTGCGGTCATGAAGCCTGGGTAGGCAAAGACTGCAACAAAGAAAAAGGCAGATACTAAAATTAATAGTGCAAAAAGATTTTTTTTGTTGGCTCTATTCAAGTTGGCTTTTAATCATCCAGGCGCTTTTATCGAGTTCTTGAATGAGGGCCACCATCATGTCGGCTGTAGCCTCATCGTGAGAGTCTTCGGATAAATGAAGAACACTATGGCATTTTGCAGAAAGGCTTTTGTAGTCCCCATGGAGATCCTCGAGCATCTTTTTTCCTGTAATGTTTTTGCTTCCGGCTTCTTTGATGTCGCTAATTTTGGAGAGCTCTGAGTAACTCCCAGGGGCGAAAGTGTCGAGGGCTCGAATTCGTTCGGCGATTTCATCAAGGTTGACGTCGAGGGCCTCATATAGCTTTTGAAAAAATACGTGGAGGGGTTCAAAAAAAGGGCCAGTCACATTCCAGTGATAGCCTTTAGTCTTCAAAGAGAGAATGGCGATGTCGGCCAAAATTGATGAGAGATTTTCAGCTACAGAGTCATTTTTTGATTTTTTTGCCATATAAGAAATCCTTACTGAGATGGAAACTTCACTATTATGGAGCGGCAGACGAGCTTCGAACTCGCAACCCTTAGCTTGGAAGGCTAATACTCTACCAATTGAGCTACTGCCGCGCTTTTTAAAGTGAATAGCATGTTATTGGGTTCTCAGGCAATGGGTTGACGAGGCAAGTTAAAAGTCGTACTTTTCTTGAAATTCCTGCGCCCAAGTAGCTCAGTGGTAGAGCACTTCCTTGGTAAGGAAGAGGTCGTGGTTTCGATCACCATCTTGGGCTCCAATCAAATGTTCAGAGGGGTTAATAGATGAGTCCTTGGATCAATTATCATCATTTGTACTATTTTAAAGCAGTGGCCGAGGAGGGCAGTGTTTCAGGTGCGGCTAAAAAGCTTCGAATTGGGCAGCCCACGCTAAGTGCACAATTGAAGTTGTTTGAAGAGACTTTGGGCGTTCAGCTTTTTGAAAGGCAACATAAGAAACTCATTCTAACGGAGCAAGGGAAGTTAGCCTTAGATTATTCAAAAAATATTTTTAAAATGGGTTCAGAGATGTATGAAGTGCTTCATGATCGTCTCAAACCACATAAGCCTACATTACACTTAGGCGCTCTCGATTCTGTTCCTAAACAAATAGTTCTTCAGTTGGTGAAGCAAGCTTTTAAGATTTCTCCCTGTCAGGTCACTCTTTCAGAGGGAAAGTCCTCTGAGCTTTTACGTGAGCTTCAGTCTCATAGAATGGATATGGTCCTCACCAATTTTCTCCCTACGGGACTTGATGGGCGATCCTTGTTTCATCGCTTAATAACCAAAAAAAATGTCGCATTTTTTGGAGCTCCAAAATTCAAAGGATTGCGTAAGAATTTTCCAGAGTCTTTGTCGGGTCAACCTATGATTTTACCAACCTATGACAGTAAAATTCGTGAAGATCTCGATCATTGGGCAAAAGTTCATAAGCTAGAGCTGAATATTATTATTGAAAGCCAAGATATTGCTGTCAAAAAGTTGATGGCCATAAATGAAATGGGAATTATACCTACAGCTTCGCACACTGTTACGAGACAAATCTTAAGTGGAGAGCTAGTGGAACTAGGTGTACTTAAAGGAGTATCAGAGGAACTCTTTCTGGTTACAGCTCAACGAAAGATTGAGAACGTCATTGCTTCAAAATTAATGCAGATTTTCAATGTATAGTTTTATACGATGTATCTGAGTTTTTTTATCTATTTTAACAATTCATAAATCCACCGTAAAGTAGTCTTATTGGGAATCTTTCTCAATAAAGACCACAACGGAGGGTTTATGATTTCTGAAAAGAAAAATGCTCTAAAATCACTTATTGAGTCAACAGGAGGTGTTCATTTATCGGCCTATGTTGAAAACACCGGAGACTTAGAAAAACTTCGAGTCCAAGTAGCGGATGCTCTGAAGCTTGCATCGGTCAACATTCAGCCTGTGATGTCGAGGCTAGAGAGAAAAAAATTTCTAAAACCAATTCGTTCTTTTATGGAGGATTCTCGATTGTTGGAAACTCTTAAAGGAAATATTGGAATCTTTAGAACTCAAAATTCGTTTAGAGTTTTGCATATACCCATAAACGTGAAGCATTGTTGCATTGTAGCCAATAGTTTTCATGTGAAACCACTATTGAGCTGGCTGCAGGTCGATCGTGATTTCATATTAATAGGTGTCGAGAAGGGTGCCGTTCATTTGTACCAAGGAAGTCAATATTCTTTAAGGCATGTTGATTCGATGACCTTTGTAAATGAAAAAAAGAATAAATATTCAAAATACGTTTTTTGGAAAAAGAAAAAAACTCATACGTTTAAAATGGAAGACGTCGCCCAATGGATAGAAGATTGGCTTCCTCAAGTGACTAAATCTTCTAAACCTAAATTATATATTGCTGGAAAAAAAGATTTAACAGACGTTTTGAAGTTCGAGCTTTCTTATAGAAATATTTCAAATAATCTAAGCTGGGATTCGTTCGAGCCTAAATATCTGAGTAAAATATGCTTTGAAATTAGAGAGGAACTTTCTTTTATTGCACAGCGAACTTTAGAAAAGTCATTTCTTGAGTTTCATTATGCCAATAAATTGGAAATTGCTGAAAATAATATATTTGATATTGCAAAAGCGGCCGTTCAGGGGCGCGTTAGAAAATTAATGATTGCGGATGATGTGAATATATTTGGAAAACTAGATAAAAAAACAGGCGAACTTGAGCTTCATCGTTTTGATTTAGATCACGAAGATGATGATTTGTTGGATGATTTAGCCCAATCGGTATTGTTTAATGGGGGTAAGGTTGTGTTGTCGCCGAAATCTGATGTTCCAGGAGGAAATTCGATTTTGGCAATATGTGAACCCGTTGATCCCGTCTTGCCTAGATATCAAAAATCGATCCAATCTACGTCCCTGAAGCCCGCTTATGGGTAAATGAAAGAATAATTTTAAGTAAAAAAAAGGAGACATTATATGATTAAGGTAATTTTTAAAAATTTGGAACGTTCTGAATTAGCTAAAGAAGCAGTTGTCGAAAGACTTGAAAGCATATCTGAAAAATTTCCAGAGCTTCATAAAACAAAAATAAACATGACCCTCGAAATGCAGAATTCCCCTCATCAGGCTGGTCCAGATTTATTTACCGTAAAAGCATTTATACAAGGAGGTAAATATTCGGGGATTCGTTTAGAAAAGTCGGCCTCTAGTCTTTATGTGGCTTTAGCCGATGTTGTTGATCATATCTTAGAACGATTGAATAGATTCGGAGATAAAGAGCGAGTTAAAAAAAGACATTCTGAGCGAAAATTCAATACAAATCTTGTGAGAACGTGAAGCATAACAAAAAGTCATGAATTCGATAGATTTTATATATTATATTTGTGCCTAGTTCTTCTGTTAGTTTCCTACTTAAGACAAGAAGGAGAATAGCCATGGGAACTAGGAATACAAATGCAGTCTTTGGAATCCTGAAGAATAGGGGGCAGATTGAGATGGCCGTAGATGAACTCAAGGAAAACTTATTTAGAAGTTCGGACATCTCTATTTTACTTCCTTATGAATCTGACTCAAAAAACTTCGTTTACTCTAAAGCTACAAAATCTCTTGAAGATGCTAGTGCGGGAGCGATAGGGGGTTCTTTTGTTGATAATCCCTTAAGTTGGTTGAGCGGCGTGTGTCTAATCACGGTGCCGGGCATTGGATCCTTGGCCGCAGCTGGGCCGATTGCCTCGGCTGTCGTGGTGGCGGAAACAGATGGCCCTTTGAGTGGTTTGACCACGGCCCTCAAAGGTTTGAAGATCCCCGAGTATGAGGCCAAGAATTATGAGAATTTTGTTAAAAATGGCAAGGCATTAATGTCAATTCATGTGGACTCTCAAGAATGGTTTAGGAAGGCTAAAGATCTTTTAGATTCTTATAGTGCAAGCCATATGTGTTTAGTTATTGATGACTATGAAAATGAAATTTATTGGGACACGCCAAAGCCCTACAACGATTATGCACCCTTTTTGGGATAAATATTCTTGTAACTTAGAATATTAAATTGAATTGGAGCAATAATATAGAGCAGGGTATGTGGCTACCCATGCATAAAAAAAACGATTAAGACCGAATAAGTAAATGTTGAGAGCGTGAAAGATTGCTCCAATAAAAAGTATTTCCATTTTAAAGTGTGTGAAAAATAAAATGAATGGAAATAGAATTTCGAAAAGCATAATTGTCCATGACAGTAAAATTAAAAGACCTTTGTGAGCGCATAGGGCTTTAATGGTTTCAGGAATCAGATATTGGCTTGATCTTAGAAAATCTTTTAGAGCTTTTCCATTCCACCAACTGCTTTCCTTTATTTTTACAAAGCCTCCGATGAAATAGGAAAATGAACTTTGAATAGCAATGTACCAAAGTGAGGCTATTGGAGCTTTTGGGTGATTTTTAAAGGTGATAGCAATAACTAGAGCTCCTAAAACCAGCAAGGTCATAGAATCGCTTCCCCCGTTAAAAGATCCTCGCCACCTAAGGCTTATTATTAATGTGACAGCGAAGAGTAGGGAAATTGTCATGAAATCAGAAAAAAAGAATAAATTAATAGATAAAATAAATTGAAGAGCTAAAACTCCCAAAAAATTTGGATAGTTCATTAAACGATCGAAAAATATTCTAAGAAGTTTGGGAAATTCCTTAAAGTCATTTCGAAGTATACCCCACTGAAAAACCCCATTGGGTTGGAATTCTTTTCGAATAAAAAACATTTCAATGTTTTGTAGAAGTATGGAAAAAGCTAGAAATCTTTGTGTTAAATGAAGAGCGAAGTCTAGGCTCATATATTTAAAATAGCATGCTCTATAGAAATAAAGACATCTTCTTCGGAGTTATCTGTCTCAGCGTCTAATTTGGCTATAATTTTAAATTGGAAAGAATGTTTGAGCGTGTCGTTTGCTTTTGCTAGACCTCTCACCCATTCGCAAACTAATTTATAAGTGGAGGAGTTTAAAATGTTATGGCTTTGCTTCTCTGATATTTCTTGTGACTCGTTAACCAGTGTTTCAAGTAGTGTTTGTTTCGCTAAATATAAATTTCCATCTGGATTAATGAAAAGGTTCAGTAGATTTCTTTTCTTGGTTTTTGGACATTCCATCCATTCTCCAAATTCATATTGATGGGTCTTTAATCTATATAAAAGTCTCGGACTGTATCCAAAGCGATCAAAGAATATCCACGAGGGAAGGAGTGCTCTAAAAAGAAAGCCGATCTTTGATTTCATTGTCCTTAATTCTAGCGTATTGATTTAAATTTCCTACTTTTGTTTAAAAAATAATCATAACAAATCATAACATTTCTTATGCTTAGTCTTCAGTTCTTGTTTCAGCCTTTCGTCTGTAATCTTTGAGGGTATGCAAAAGAATTGCGTTCTAACTCTGTTTTTAGCGGCTTGTTCCTATAAAGCACAAAAAGCTCAGATACCAATATCTTTAGATTCCACTAAAAGGATTTCATTTGTTGAATTGCGTGAAACTATATTTCGAGCCAATTGTGTATCTTGTCATTCGGCATATGTAAATTATGCATCAGTTAAGGCGGATTTATCAGCAATAGAGGCTGCTGTTTACTCTGGAAGAATGCCTAAGGGGAAAACTGCATTGAGTGCGGCACTTCAATCTGATTTGAGATCTTGGGCCTTAGCAGGGGCTCCAGAGTTTTTAGATGGAATCTTGCCCCCGGCATCAACGCCAGGGGGTAAACTTCCTCCACCTGAGGATGGGGCTAATCCTCCTGATAGACTTAGTTTTGCTAATTTAAAAAAACAAATTTTTGAACCCTTTTGCATGGGTTGCCATTCACAATTTGAATCTTATTCAAACGTAAAATCTCAAGTAGATAAAATAGAAGTCGCTATTAGCTCGAACAGAATGCCCAAAGGGGGCGCGCCTTTGTCCATGGAGTTAAAAGACTTATTGCTTGAATGGAAAAATGCAGGAACGCCTGAAGGATCTGGTGAGGTTCCTAAACCACCCGAGCCTTTAGTGCCAACATATACCTCTATTAGAAAAAATATTTTCGCTGCAAAATGTATCCTATGTCATTCAGTTAAAGATCCATCTGGCGGCATTGCTCTAGATAATTATCAAGCCATTGTGGATTCAGAATTAATAGATAGAAGACGACCATCTCGTAGCGAAATCTACGAAGTGTTGGAAGAAGGTGAAATGCCGCCGCAGGGCCGAGGCATTGAAGCTACCACGGGGGAAGAGCGGAGCGTAATTCTCGAGTGGATTCGTCGGGGCGCTCCAGAATGAGAGATTTTAATATGAGAAAAAATAATTTTACAAACCAAAAGCTTTTGATGATTGGAATGATAGCAAGTGTATGCATTTTTGTTGGCCATTCTAATGCCACAACTTATGTTTCTAAGGCTAATACGGGTCATGTAAGTTTTCTTGCGATTGGTAGTCCTTCATTTCTTAAAATAGAGGGCAAGGGAAGTGGAACTGAAGGTAGTCTTGACGTCAAAGATGGAAAGGCAACGGGCACTTTTATGTTTGAATTAGCGAGTCTTGATACTGGAATTGATACTCGTAATGAGCATATGAAAGAAAAATATCTTAAAGTATCTCAAAACCCTAAAGCTATTTTAAAAGTAGAAGAAATTAAGACGGCTAAAGGTCAATTGAGTTTGGGTGAAGGTCTAGGGAGTGGACAGTTTAAAGGACAATTAACTTTAAATGGTGTGACTAAAGCGATTGAAGGGGTGTTGGAAGGCTCCAAGCATGAAAAGGGCGGAGAAAAATTAAATGCAAAATTTTCATTAAAGCTTACAGATTACGGAATTGAAATTCCAAGTTTTGCAGGTATTACGGTTGCCGATGAAGTTAAGTTAGAAGTTGCTACTCAGCTTGAAAAAGGATCAATCTAATGAAATTTGGGGCGGGAAATTTTTTATTATCATTTGCAATAGCGTTTGTTGCCTTAATTTCACTTCCCGCCCATTCCTTCCCGGAGTTTATACGTCATGGTTATGTTAACTGTATGTCGTGTCATGTGTCGCCCTCAGGGGGAGGCGCCTTAACTTCATATGGACGAGAAATTTCAAAAGAGGCTTTGAGTCGATGGAGTGCTAAAAACGAGCATCATTATTTGCAGGGTGCGATCAATCCTTACGAAAGTCCTGCTTGGCTTTCGTCTTTCGGTGGAGATTTTCGGGGAATTCAGATTCATAGAGAAAATCGTTATACACGAGAGGGTCGTTGGTTGTGGATGCAGGCTGAGGGCGAAGGGGGTTTGGTTTTAAAGGGAATAACTTTTCAAGTGGGCAGGGGGGTTGTTGAGCATAAGCGAAGACCAGTAAATGATTGGCGCAAAGCTTATGTTTTAATGCCTATAAAGTCAGATGTTTTTCTTAAAATGGGATTATTTCAAGCGCAGCACGGATTAAATATTGCTGAACACACTAGTTACATTAAAAATGATTTAGGGTTCACTCCAAAGAATGAAGTTTTAGCAACTGAATTTTCTTGGATAGAAGAGAAGTGGAACTATGTAGCCACCTTGGGTTTGCCGTCTCATAAGAAGACTTCAGCATCATTGAGAAAAATTCAAACTCAAAACCTATCTTATGCCTTTGAAAATCGCTACAAGGTAGGAGTCGCGCAAAGTTTCGCCACAGAAGCCAGTGTTGGAGAATCGGCGACAGTGGGGGTTTTTGCGTTGCTTGGTTATAATAAGCAATTCTATTCACTCCATGAGATTGATAAGGTTTTTGAAAGCGATTCTCTGAGTCAGACTAAAACGAATGGATACATTATGTATCATAAGTTTGGGTATGAAATGACCCGAGGAATTCATTGGCAGTTCATATCAGAGCTCTCATACAAAAATTTAAAAGACTCTACATCGAGGAAGGATAGTTTGGGAACATCTTTGGTGTTTTATCCCAGACCACATTTTGAATTTCAGTTGGCTTGGAACAGGAGAAAATTACGTTCCCCTGAGACACAGTGGACTGATTTAGCTTGGCTCATGCTTCATTATTATATTTAGAAAGGAAAGTGTTTATGGATATTTTAAAAATAAAACGTTTTAAACTTTTTTTAGGAGTTGTGACATTAGTGTGTTCAGCTTTGACGAGGGCTGAAGGTTTTGCGGTAGCCTATCAGATTAATTATGAATGTGTTTTAAAAGAATCTGTTCCAGATTTTAGTCGTTTTCCACGATTTGTAGATGGAGGCGTTGTCGAAGATTCTTTATTTGAGCCTAGTCCATTGTTTTACGGAGTGAGTTTGGACTCTAAGTATTATTTGGGTGTACTTTCACGAGTCGATATATCATCTTGGACTTGTCCACCTAACGGAAAGTCTCGTGAAGAGCATGCTAATGCTCATTATTTGCAATTATATTCATTGGATTCATCAAGTAAAAATTCCAATTGGAATTATCGTGCTCAAGATCGATATTTTGTAATTAACCTTATGAGTGGAGTTGTGGATTTTTCTAAAGAATTTACTTTAGAGCAAATTAGATATTTTGATTTATATGATTCGATTATTGGAGATAATATAGGTGTGAGTATAGTTCCCAAACTAGCTCCAGCTGAAATTTCAATATATGGAAGGACGCCCTTTGGAATTGCCAACAAGTTACAGTCTGCTTGTGTTAATAGATCTACAGGGGACCGCTCTGCATCTCGGGTTGATTTTAAAGCTTCCTCAGAAGAGGCTTCACAACCTTGATGAATAGCGGCGTGAGTTCTTTGTCACGATCTATTATAAAGGTGTTATTGAGGGTGGTGAAAATATGAAATTCCTAACTACATTTTTTTTGGCCCTATGTATCTGTGACTTATTTGCAGCTCGTCCGTTTAGGGGCACTTATGAAGTTCCATTGAGTAGCAATCCTAATGCAGAAAAGCCCGCAGATCCCGAAAATCGATTTTACCCAGTAAAATTTAAAAGCAATACAAATGATGTTGGAAGTGCCGACGTTTTAGAGTTGGAATTACCTGCTCAATTGGTCGGTTCGGCTTTTAGTTTCAGAATGGTCAAAGATAATGTGAGTGGTGAGTGGAGCGGTGAGAATGTAAATCGCGGACAATGTGTTAAAGAAGGACGTTATTACAGCTGTTCGTTGGAAATGCTAAATGTTCCAGTGGATATCGTAAAAGTTGAAGAGGAGCTTAACGCTGATTTGACTCTTTCTCCTCAGCAACGTGCTGATAAATTGACCATGGCAAAAATATTTCTTGATGAGCATTTAGGAGTTCTTCAATACAGAATGCGCGGTCGTGATAAATAATTTATAATTTTATGTCTTCTTTTAAGAAGTAAAACGTAGATCTTCCTCGCCCTGATCTGTCAAGAATACCAAGTTCGCAAAGATTGTTTAAGTCTCTAAAAGCCGTCATGTGAGTGACTTGATGTTTCTTTAAATAGTCTCTGACGGTGAAAAATTGCTGGGGCTTTGATTCTCTCAATGAAGTTATTTGTCGTGAGTTAAGTTTGTAAACTAGACTTGAACGAGTCCAAGAGGGAGTCGCTTTTAAAGTGTCCGTAGATATCGTAGATCTTGGATTTTCGTTTTCCGTTTTAGTGGTGTCTATTTCGAGGGGGTTTATCCACGTCAAGTTAAAGTCAGGTGCTATAAAAAACTTTCCATTTTCATGTTTAATAAAATCTTTAGAGTTTTTAAAAAGTTTTCTAATTCTCGATAAAGAAGAGTGAAAAAGGGTGTCATGTCGTAGAGGGTGATATTCGTAACCCCAAACTACTTTGATTAATTCTTCTTTGCTTATGGCTTTGCTGCTTAACAACATTAATATTTTTAATGTGTTCGGGCCGAGCTTTTTGGGGCCGACCTCAATTCCCTTTTCAGAGGCCATTAATAAATGTTTAGATTCAGGATCAATGAGTAAATGATTTTGTTGAAGATCGATTTTAAATAAATCTGGGATAAACCCAAGTAATTTGTGCTTAATCAAATCGCTAAAATACTTAGAGGGGTTAGAATAAAGGGTGTCTAAGAGATCTCCAAGGGGGTCCTCTCCTATGAGAATACCGCTAGAAATTCCATTTTCTCTATTTTGAATTCGCAAATCTAAATAGCTAATTCCCTTTTTGGAAAGTATTTTAAGATCTTTATTGAGTTTGAGGATCTCAGTTTTTCGGGAAAGTTTTTTGTATATTTTATATTTTATGCCGAAGATTGATTTTATAAGAGGTAAGTCGTGAGTTTTCTTTAAACAACTTTCAGCTTCAAAAGTCTCTTTTAGTGCAGAATCATTTTTTCCAATGAGGAGATAGAGGTAAGCTTGGGTTAAATGAAAGCGAGCTATTTGTCTTTGACTTTTTTGCCCCAAAATTGAAAGCCTATTTGCATTTATGAGTTCTTGTGCGCTGGAATAGTTACCCATAATGATATGTTGGCGAATAAGTTCTAAAATAATTTCATTTTTAGAAAAATGATCGTTGGCTTTTACTTGCTGACTTATTTTTTCAATTAATTTTAATTTTTGATTTTGGCCAATACTAAAGCGTAACTTGTATTTTAGAAGGGTGATTTTTATGGCATTAGAAAAACTTAGCATTTGGGAGGCTAATGATTTTTGGAGCGCCAATTTAAAAGTAGAAAGACCTTCGCTAATGTTTCCATTGTGTATAAGGCAGTGGCCTAAAAGGTCCATCGCCATGATTTCATAGTGACTGTTTTCGCTTAGATATGCTGAGTTTAGCGAAAGACGTACATTTGTGAGTGCTTTTTGAAGTTGTCCTTGGTAATATTGAATAGCTGCAAAACTTTGAAAATACGCAAAATCAATATGGGCATTCCGATGTTTATCTCTAAGTTTTTCTATGTCTTTGATGACTTTTTCTGAATCTTTGTATTTAGATTCTCTCACAAATAAGAGAGCTTTATAGAATAAAAAGGCCGCTAACGTTTGAGGTTTTGAATTCGATATATCATTTGAGATTAGTAATTCAGCTTTTTTTAATTCGCCCGTAAAAACCAAAGCACTTATATAAAAAATTTTATTTTCTGAATTTAATGTTTTGAAGGAGATGGGTAGTAAAGATATTTCCTTAAAAGAACCTTGTCCGTAAAGTGTTTTTAAATTTTTAGAAAGAATCTGCCCCACTCAGAAAAAATAGTTCACGAATATTACCTTTGTCTAATCATAACATTTCATAACATGACACCTCACTCCAAATATCTGTATAGAAACTTTGTTTCATACGAATATGGGGATGTACCCAAAGTGGTGCAAGAAGGAGATTTTAAATGAAAAAACTTACAATAACTTTAGCATTAGTACCCTTTTTAGCTTTAGCGCGAGGCGGTGGTGGTGGCGGTGGAAACACTGGAATTACGAATTTAGCTGATTTTGCTAGAGAAGCTACCGAACATGCATTTCGTCAGATGAAAAGTATTGATGCTCCTCAATCCCTAAATTTAGTTAAGGATGTGTATACTGAATTAACTAGTCCTACAGATGCTAGCGTTAGTATCGGATTAAATGGAGATCTCAAAGAGCTTAATTACTCATGTAAGCTTATTGATGAAGTGTCTCGTGGTGGAAGCGTTATAAAGAAGGATGTGGTTTGTAGCCGCCTTCCGTAATTTCGTTTTCCGATTTTCTTTGCCGATGAGGGAGTGCTTGGCCAAGTGCTTCCTCATCAATTTTTACGGGTGATAAACGCATCTATATCCTAGAGCAGCGTTAGATGAGGTGCCCCATGTTAAATTTGTTCTATAGATTCCAGCTTCTCCCCACCAACCACCGCGAATAATTCCCGATGTTACAGAATCCCACATGCCGTTTCCTAGATTTCCATAGGGATAGGAGTTTAATGTATTGCTAAAATCTCGGAAACTTCCGTATAAAAGTTTGGTGTCACTTAAATTTGTAGAGTCAGTTACAAGAGCAATTTGTCTGTTACTTCCATGAGGTTGAGTGTCGCTTCCTTTAACATACTCAGCATCATTACCTCCGAGGTCCCACACGATTTCTCCTGTGCTTAAAAAATGGGTTCTCTTATATAGAGACCATGTGTTTAAAGTGCACGGATTAGTGTTCATTGAGTAGGAGCAGGGTGCGCTGTCAACATCTGCACGAATGGAACCACTATAGAAGGCACCAGGCACTATCCCTGCAGATAATCCACCAGCGTCTCCAATCGTAAAATTGCTCCAGTTTTCTGCAATACCTTCTACATCCCAGGCAAGAGTTTGCCATTCCATGTTTGAAATGAGGTCATACTGGCTACCAAGTCCTTGGCAAGCCGTTTGGGCTGCGTCTCTAGAGGGATGGCTAGGATTGTCTGTTTGGCTACTCACTGCCCCTGTGCTCATTTGATATTTGGCCACGCAAAATGGAGCAATGTTTTGAGCAGAAGAACCAGGAGTCATAACATAGTTGCTAGGGCAAGCGTTGCTAAGTGGAGTTTCCAGTTGTCTTGAATAATAAGTGCTTGGGCTCGAAGTGAGTTCGACTTTTAATTCAATGATAAAATCTCCACTTCCTAAAATGACGTTTAGTGTAGGGTCTTGTTGAAGGGTGGCCGTAGTCCAATCAACAATTTTAAAATTGAAATTTGTATCTATTTTTCTAAAAGCTCTAAACTTAAACGTATAATTACTTGAATCTTCTATTTTTGAGAGAGAGCTAGCAAATTCAAGCGTTGTAGTATCGTGGTTAGTGATACTTAGGGAGTCAAGCCAAGCTTGAGCATCGAATTCAGGTGTTGAGGCAATACTCATTCCTGCTTTGGGTTTGTTAATCTGGTTAACAGCTAGTTGATTGCATGCTGAATAATAGAGCACCAGTGTAATTACTAAGAAGAGCTTTTCGAAAACTCTTCGGCATTTAATAAGAGGGCGGATACGTACCGCGGTTAGAAGCTTGCCCACTCTTATATTTTAATGGAGAACTTATCTCTAATTAAAGTAAATACTTAGAGAATCTATTGTTAATTTATAATGAATTTTTAATGGGATTTTTTTTGAGTCTATCTTTGTCACTTCGTGTATTGCTCTTGCAAATATTTCGGGCCTGTGGAAAAAGTCCGAGATATGAAAAGAATCCTACCCTTTCTAATTTCCCTTTCAATGACTTCAAATTTTGCTCAAGCCGCAGATGCAAAATCGGTTGAGAAAAAGACTCCAGCTAAAATGAAAGCAACTCCAAGAAAACCTATTAAATGTGCCATTGGTTTAATGTATGAAAAAGCTGCCTCAGATGATGCCGCTCCTGCGCCAGAGAAAGTGCTCAAAAAGGAGCCCGTTAAAATTATAGCCCCTACAACTCCTTCTATCGCGCCCGTAAAAGATCCTAACCTAGCTGTTGGTCAAGGCTTCCTTCACACTGGGCTTCGCCAACTACAAGAAGTGGCTGCCCAACAAGAGGGCAAATCTTTTGTATACTCTCCGCTGAGTTTGTTTTCTGCAATGGCACTCCTTACGGCTGGTGCCAAAGCTGAAACTGAAAAAGCTCTTATTCAATATTTGTTAGCCACTGAGAGCGATCCAGCAACTTTAACTAAGGGTCTTAAGGCTTTTTACCAACGTTATAAGGCTGCTGCCGATGCCGCGGCTCAGTCTGGTCAAAAAATTATTCCATTTGAATTTGTGGGTGCGCAAGCCGTAGTTTCAAATAAAGATATTTTCAGTTTAGATGAGGGCTACGCTCGGCGAATTAAAGAAGATTATGATTCTGAAATTTTTCATAAAACTTTTGATCCTAGTATCCTAGGTTTTATCAATGGCTGGGTTTCGGAGAAAACTAAAAATTTAATTCCTAAATTATTAGAACAACCTCTAAAACCCGACGTTGTTCTTGTAATTTTAAATGCTATTTATGCAAAAGGTTCATTTGCTAAGAGTTTTGAACTTATGGAAGAAGGTCGTTTCAAGGCGGCCGATGGCACTAGCACTCCCGTAACTTATTTAAATAGAGTGGGATCTATGCCTTTTGCGAAAACAAAAAATTGGACAGCCACTCAAATTTCTATGAAGGCCGGTGCCCCTGTCACTATCGATTTGTTGTTGCCTAATGAGGCAAGCACCGATCCATTGACTCTCACTCCTGCTGAATATGCTGAAATCGTAGAAGAGTTTGAAAAAGACGATGCTTCGTCTGTAAGAGTTAATCTCACTCTCCCTGCCAATAAAATAGAAAGCAAAATCGATTTTACTAGAGTGCTTATGGCTCCAGGTCACCAAGTTCCAATTTTTGATGGAGATCAACCTAACTTAAGCGGCTTAGGCCGTACGAAGGGATCCAATGATCCTCTTGCTGTTTCTCAAGTGATTCAAAAAGCTGTGCTTGAAGTCAATCCTTTTGGTTTTGAAGGTGCTGCGGCTACTGCTATTCTTGTTATGAGAAGCACGGCTTTTAGACCAACTCCTTCAACTGAACCCATCCCATTTACTATGAATCGCCCAGGTTTAATGATTGTAAGAGATGTAGAAACTAAGCTTCCTCTTTTTGTTCAATACGTAAACGGTGGTCAGCATTATTCTAAAGAAGAATTAGCTGCTCAATTTAATAAGGCCGACGAAATGCGTGTTCGTATTACTTTTAAAGATGAAAAGGGTGCTTTCTACGCTTCCGAGGAGGCTCTTAAATCTTACGTCCCTGCTAACTAACTAAATAAAAGATGCTTTTAGCAGATTTATAGGGTTTCTTTGTAGATTTTATCAGCAAGCTAAAATAGGCTTTTGACCAAGCTTGAGTCTGATGATAGTGCAATGCGTTATGCGTTGTCTGGGCTTAGTCTTATCCCTAGCTTTTGGAATTAATTCTGGCTCACTATTTTCTGATGATTTTTGTGAGTATCCATTAACTTCAAATGCTTTTGATTTTTATGAAAGTGATCCCCTTCATTTTGATATTAAGAGATTATTAGACTTTGATATAAAACATACCGAATTTTCAGTCCGATTAAATCGATTGAATTGGGGTAGGATTAGTCCCTTTCATCAAAAAATAATTCTTAAGGATTGGACAGCTAAGGTGTCTGCATCTTTAAAATCTCAAATACCTAAAAGGGATCTTATAGGTATGTTCATTAATTTCATTCAAAAACATACTGATTCAAAATTCTATCCTCTTCTAAAATTAATAAGTGATAGAGATTATGAGTTGTCTAATAACTCATCTTTAAAATGGAGAACTAAAAACTTATTAAAATCTATAGAAAATTATAATTTTAGAATTTTACGAAGTATCATTAAATTTGAAAATCACGAAAATTTTAGAAAAAGAATGGAATTATTTTCCCGTTTTGATTGGGGCATTCTTTCAGACGATGAAAAAGATAAATTCATTTCTTGGGTTTTAAATATAGATCCCCTTCAAACTTATAATCAATATGATGTTGAGGGGTTGTTGCAAGTGTTTAATAAGTTTAGAGACACGAGATTTTTAAACGTTCTCGATTACTGGCAAAGGCAATTTATAAAACGTGGTTCTGATTCTGAGAATGCTAAAGCTTTAATTGAAATAAGACGTTTAAATTTTGTAATTTCTAATTCAATTGAGCCTATTGAAACTAGACCTTTAGGTGAAACGCAAATTTTAGATTTATTAAACTCTACTCATGGGTTTGCTGAAAGAGTTAAGAGAAGCGCAAAAAATAATAACATCATTTATACAGATCATGCCCTTAGAAGAATGAGTGAAAGAAGAATTTCTCGAGATAAAGTCCAGGAAGCTTTTGTAGATAAAAAAGCTCATTATAGTCTTCAAGGATACGACCCTGGTCGTGATAGCGTTGTTATAAAACTAAGTCTTTGGCAAGAAATACTTCAAACTCGACCTGTTTTACATAAAAAAAAATCAAGGCTTTTTATTATTTTTAATATTTCACCCATTACGGGATTAATCGTAGTCATAAGTGCCTTTTACGATAATCAAAATTCAAGATATTCTTTAAGCTTAGTTGATTAAGAATTATAAATATCATGCGACTGTCCGCTGATTTTTTCGCGACATTTCTCAAGGGCCATAATTTCTTCTTGCCAGTATTCTGTTTTTCCAAAATTTAAAAAGGTTTTAGGAAAGCTCGGATCCCTCCATCTTTTTGCGATCCATCCTGAAAAATGAATAATCCTTAGAGCTCGAAGTGCCTCAATGAGGTGAATTGTTTCCCAGTTAAATTCACGCATGCTTTCATAAGAGCTTATGAGTGTTTCTCTTTGTCGCATGGCCTCGTCGTCGTCACCGCGGATAATCATCCAAATATCTTGCACGGGGGGACCAATCATCATGTCGTCAAAATCTAAAAATACTGGATTATCGTGGAGCCAAAGAGTGTTTCCTAAATGGCAATCTCCATGAATTGCTTGAAGGGGCATAGATTGAGTTTTTTCAATAAGTAAATTTTTAAGTTCATCTACCACTTGTTCGTAACGTTGAGCCATTGGAGAATTAATAAAGTTGCCAATTTTTAGATGATTCAATGAAGTTTCAATCCAGGATTTTGCATCGAGCTTCCAACGGTGTTTTGCTTTAAAGCCCAAACCTACAGAATGAATTCTACCCAGAAAACGTCCAAGGATTCTGAGTTGATCCTCGCACAATTCATTTTCTATTCTTCCCTGAAATTTTGGAAAAACTGTAAAGTATATTCCTTCGCCACTTTGGCAAAGTGTGGGACAGCTTGTAGATTTTGCCCATTCTGATTTTTTAAGACTAAGAGGAGCCACCACGGGAACTTCTGCATTTTTTAGAGAATCTATAAATTGATGCTCTTCTTGAATCTGCTCAAAGGACCATCGACCAGGTCTATAGAATTTTGCAACAACTCGACTTTTATCATCGAATTCGATTTCAACGACTCTGTTCTCTAAACTGTTCAGTGGCCAACAATATCCGCTCACGCGGCCCCGACCCTCGATAGAGCCTTCAACGAGGTCAAGCATTTTATCGGGCGATAGCTGGTAAAAGTCTTCTAGTTGATCCACTCCATTATAGAACAACTCATGTTTGGATAGGGGTCAAGCAAACTTAGGCATGCTTTTTGTAAGGGCTGAGTCATGAAAGAAGGATCTTTTATGAAAAACTTTGGAATACTTTGCTTAATAACTCTATTTCTTGTCGGATGTGGGAATCGTTCAAGGAGTTTGGAGGCGTTTAAAGAAGATAAAGCTTTGGATTCTCCAAAAACTGATCCATCTCAAAATCATCAACTTCAAACTGATGATGAAATATTTCAAGTCGAGCATATTGAGCCTCTTAATAATAGCGTTTGGAGACGAAGAATAAAGCTTAAGCTTCCTAATTCGCAATTTGTTCGTGTTGAAAAATTTGTGAATAATTATTGGCAAAATTTTACTTATACAGATGAAAATTCAAACTTTGAAGATAGTGATATTTCAAAGAATACAAAATATAGAATTAAGGGTGAAGTCGAAAGCTCAGAGTTCGAGGGAGTCTATGACTTCGATTTAAGTCGTTTAGGACTTTGTCTTAAAAGTGATCAGGAAATTAAAGCTTATAGAGTTATAGTTCCTAAAAACTTTGTTCTATTCATTGATAAATTTAATTTAAAAATACTGGCACATATTTTTCGACTTGATGGAGAAATTAAATCCTTTGAAGCCGATCCCAAGAACGGTGCTAGCTCTGGGACTTTACTGATTCATGCAGATAAAATTCAAGGTTCTGGTCATGTGCTTTTAAGTGGAGCTAGCGGACAGGCTGGGGCTCAAGGTGCGCCAGGTCTTACAAGAGACATTCAAGACTTAGAATTGCTTCGAGGAAAAGATGGTCAGGTGGGAGGTGACGGTGGGCGAGGTGGAAATATTTATATTTTTTATTCTCAACTTTTGGAAGTTCCCCAAGATTTTTTCCAAAGTTTAGGAGGAGTGGCCGGAAGGGGCGGTGCTGCGGGAATAGGAGGATTGGATGCAGGTCAGTCTTTTCATGATGCACGCTTAAATCGTGGCGGAGGAGTTCATGGGCCCTCAGGTAAAGAGGGTCTTCCGGGGGCGTCAGGTATAGAGGGACAAGTGCTCTTTAAAAAGATTTTAATAAATAACAAAAAAAATTCATCTACCTTATCTAAAATTATTGATGTGAGTGAAATTCCTCCAAGTAGTTTTGGAGGAGAGTGGATTCGAAAACTTCACGTGAATTTGAATCATGAACAAATTTGGCCCGTCGAGAAAAGGTCTATAAATAAGGATTGGGCGCCCGCAGGATTTACGGATGAGACAGGTAATTATTACGATAGAGAAACTTCTCAAAGGACTCAGTATCGTGTTGCAAAACATTATGAATCGCAAATTTTTTTCCCGATGGATGATCTTGATTTGAGTCAAGTTTTAGGAAGAGAACTTAAAAAAAATGAATTTATAAAAGCACATCGTGTCTTTTTGCGAAAAGGTGATACTTTGAGTCTTAAGCAATTCAATCTGAATATCGAAGCTGATTATTTTCAAATCGATGGCTCTATAGTCTCCTATGAAACTGACTTACAGAATGGGTCTTCTTCGGGTTCATTGTTTGTTTATGCAAAAAATATTATTGGCCAAGGTGAAATTAAGTTAAAAGGATTTCGTGGTCGCGATGGCCTTCAGGGTCAGCAGGGTTTGCCGTTCTATCATGACTACGTCAATCCCATACCTCCTAAAGAAAGTGAAGGTAAAGTGGGTTCTTCTGGTGCTTTAGGAGGAAGGGGAGGAGATCTTATTATGATTTCAGATGCGTCAATAAAATTGGAGTTTTCAAAAATTGATTTACTCGGAGGAACGGGCGGTCAGGGAGGGCCTGGTGGGCCGGGCGGCTTAAGTTTTACTGAATTTCTAGACACTTTTCATTTTGGGCCATCACGTTGGATTTTTGCAAACTTTGGTTCGCACGGCGAGCCGGGTAAAGAAGGGCATTCTGGTCTTTTGCATTGGGAAATTTTGAAGAATTAACTCAAATATAAAGTCTTTTAATAATTAACAATTCTGGCATGGCTTCTGCACATATTAGTTAAGAGATTAGAAGTGCGGCCTAAGGGGGGCGAATTTGATGAGATTTTTGCAGCAGTGTTTTTGTCTTATAGTATACATCTGTCTAAATTTTGATCATCTTTGCGCTGAAGAGCTTATTCATGCAAAAGCCCCTATAAACACAAATTTCGAGATTCAATCTAACTCGTATCGAAGTTATGTTATTCCTCCAGATTTAGAGGAGATACTTCAAGGTCAAGACACTCGATCAAAGCTTGAATCAAAATTATGGGATGAACTTCGTATGAAGGTGAAGTTTCCTGTGGGTTTAAGCACTGAAGAAAATACTAAGTTAAATTACTTTATGGCTTCTCTACTCGTATATTATAGAGATCCTTCGCAGCCTCGCCCCATACTTCCGATAGATCTAAGTTTTAAAGAAAACCTTGAGCCCAATGCGCTTCATTTTTCTTCGCGTGCAGATCATTCAGGATTTGATTTAAATTTATCTACAAAACTGAGTTCTGCTAAGGGTGAAGATGCTTTGCATATGCTCGATCAATTCTCTAAAACCCTAAGTTCAGAAATTTATGAAAATAAAACAACTGGAGTTCAAACTCACTACAATATGATTAAGCCTGAGTATTTGCCTACTTTTCTAAAAACTCATTATGGGATTGAAATCGAAAAAGTAGATCAATGGTCGAAGAGCGAACTTAAGAATTTACAATTATCCTTAAGGTATATGCCCAGTTTTTATTTCAGCGATCGTCATCCACTTACGGGTCGAAAATATCGAGCGCCTGTGGGGTCTGATGGAAAGGATTTAGAGCTTCCGCGTTTGCCAATTAAAAAAATTGCAAGAACAAGTGTTAGGGGTACGGGTTTTGATGTGGCCTCTGGCACCTTCTTTGTTTCTGAATTTGATCTCAAAGATGGTAGTACAGTTGATAGCGGTGGCGCGGGTACAAAACCTGATGAGGTGATGGGCTCCAAAAGTATTCAGCACGATGAAAAAATCTGGTATCAATTAGGCTCCGCTTTGTATCAGAGTATGCCTCAAAAGTATCGACAAGGTTACTCTCGAAATGAATGGGAGACTAAAGGTTTTGATATTATTCCAAAAGCCCATGCAAAACTTGCCAACGATAAAATTACAAATCCTAGCGATGATTTTTCTACTTACTTTACTTACTATGTAAATCGTCGCGATTTGTTTGATAAATTATTGCCTGCAGATAGCAGCGATCCTTTAATTCGAGCTAAGCGTGATTTTTTTGTACATTATGTGTTTCATGGTCACGATATTTCTCGCGAATCTCTCGATCAATTTAGAGTGAAAGTTGAAGAGTCTGGAAAAGATTTATTAGCACCTTCTTGGAAGAGTGGTGGTAGTTTGGATATTAGAGTCGATGATAGCGATAAAAATCACGCTATACTTAATTTTAAAATCAATCATATTTTCGATTCTTCTCAAAACGATAATCTTGCTGGGGTGAAGCGAATTGATTTAACACTAGTTCCCTTGTTTAATTTAGGAAGTGCGTGGGAAAAAAGAATTAGTATAGATCCCACTCGCGGGCTTGTAGATTCTGAATCGGGTTCATATATAAATAGATCCGACGCCAACAATACTTCCGGGTTAAGAAAAGAATGGGGCGATCCCATTATTATAGATAAAAGCGATCTTTCTTCCGGACTTTATGGAATTAAGGAAGTGCGTGTTGTCGATGCCAACAACAATCAAAAATCTTATAAACTTTATTATAATTCAGTAAAAGCTGAGGATTTTGCAAAGGGGCCCGTTTATGGGTGGAATGCAGAGCAAACTAATCGTGCTCAAATTATTATGTTGAGTGGAAATCATAGTCGAAAAGATTTGAGTAAAAAGCTTAGCGCACGTTTTGATATAGATTCTAAAAACATGGGAGTGAAAGGTGTGACTCAAGAGAATTATTGGTCGCACGTGAGTGTCGAAAAGCTTGGTGATGATCCTCGTGGTATTCTCTACAAGGTTAAAGTTCCCAATGCCCTTTATGAAGAGACGGGGCCTTATAGTTTTACACTTGAAATGAGGGGAAAAAACTCTGAATCAGATATGAAATTAGGTATTGCGCGGTATGAGGGGCAGCCCAATCAAGCCCGAAAGCTACCCGATGGTAGCTCTGAATTTACAGTCTTAGTGCGAAGAAATTCCTTTATTGATGATACTTATACACCTCGTCGTGCTCTGTATTTTGATTCATCTAATAAGATGAAAATTGTTGATCCTGCAGAAACTGAAGCCGAAAAAATTGCTGCTCAAAAACAAAGCGTGGAATTTAAGGGAAGCTTGCCCATTGAAAAACCTGATTTTGATTTAGCCGCGGGAAAGCTAGAAATTAAAACAGATGCTTCAAAAGCCAATACCTATAACAGCGATAAAACTTTAAATTTGAGCATACCGTTGGGCGCAAATGCTAGAAGCATGGTCCAAAGAGGATATCGAATTGTTGGAAAAGCTATTTTAATAAATAAAGATACAGGTGAAACGGTGGAGTCCTATATTGATATGGATGGGGATAGCGTCAATGAAGATGCCTCTAAGTTGGAAATTCCCGTGAATCTTCCTTCGAACTATAAGGCTGGAACCTATTATGCCAAGGAATTTAGGTATCGCGTACTAAGCCCGGGTCTTAATAAAACTGAGTTAAAAGATCTTTATCAACGCGGTATTCAAGTAGGCACTTACTCTGTAGAGTCATCATCAGTGCCTCTTTCAAATCACAACTTAAGAATTGATTTAAACCAGCTCACAAAAGATGAAAATGAAGATAAAATAAAGCTTAAGCCTAGAGAGGAGCCGCTTCCTTGAAAAAACTATTAATCACCTTTCTTTTAACGGCTGAGCTTTTAGGCAACGTTTGTTGGGCTGATGGTCGAGATCCAGCTATTGTTGAAAATCCGTCTAATCCCTATGTTCAAGGAGCTTCTCAACTGACTGAAGAAGAAATTGCGGAGAGAAATAATCTAGCCTACGTGTTGGGCGGTGGAGGCGTTCTTTTAACGGTTCTTTCCAAAGGATTTTCGCCCAAGGGCATTCTTAAAAAATATAATCAATCGTGGTCTGGCGTGAGCTCTGCTCTTAATAATCTCGGAAATTTATCAACTGAATATGAAGCCGTGTTAAACTCTGGAAACGCCTACGATCATTGCAGGCCTATTTTAGAAAAAATTGAAGGAGCTCAAGTAAAACTTCGAGCATCAAAAGTATTTAGTAATCATGAAAAACTCATTGAACGAATGCGAGCCAAAGGATTTGAACCTTCCAATAGTATTTATGAGCAATATAGCGCGAGTAAACCTATAGACTTCATAAATTGGAATTTGCCCGCAAATAAGAAAGCCGCTCGCGGGTCATTTGCAGGACGATCCATCAGCGGAATATTGGCTACAGCTGGAGCTTTGCTTATAACTATTGAGGGAAATGTTCTTGTGATGAGTTTTGGGTTTGATCAATATCCCGATCAAGAAAAAATTTACCATGATTTAAAAGATAATATGGGTTTATTGGCCGACCCTAAAACATGGGAAAAAGTAAAAAGTGAAATAAAGCGAGCCTTAGAGCAAAAGAAATCTCAAGTGAATCCAGGCGAAGAAGCTCAGGATCCTAATGCGACTCCTAAAGGAGATGATCTATTTGAAATAGATCCCTCCTTTAAGAACCCCGAAAAAGCCCCGTAAAACGTCAAAAAACTTAAGCTTTAACTATTTTTTAACAATGAATTTATAAGAGTTTAACTATTTATCGAAGCTTAATCTGTTAACATCAATATAATGTTTTGCAATGTGCATTTTTTTAATAAAATTTATTTAAAAAGCTTATTTCTCGTAGTTTTGTTTGTATCCATTCAAAACACTTATTCAAATCCACAGCACACTGTAGCTCAAGTCCAAGACAATAGTAGCGATGCTTCTAAGACAGCGCTCAATAAATTGATGACTAGTCTTGATCCAGGGGCCCAGGCCGATTGCATGAAGGGAGCAAGTTTTTCTGATGCAAACGGACGATCGAGAAGTGTGGGTAGAATGTCGAAAGGTTATTTTTATGGAATTCTCACTACATTCGTTCAAAGTAGTTGTGAGCTTAAAAAGGCTAAAGCAAGCGGGTCCTCTACAAGAGCGCAAAGTGTATTGCAAAGTGGACCGAATTCCTCAAAGTATGATGCCTTAGAGCTTTATGGGAACCAATTAAAGTCAGCAGACTCATTAGTGAACAACTATTCCCTACTTTTCCAGCTTGGAATGATGGAATCGGGTGGTATGTACAACGACGGTCGAGACCAAAGTTCTCAAAACTATGCGCATGATACAGTTGAAGCTGGTCTTTTTCAGGTGTCCTACAATTCCACTAACCTGTCTGGTGTTTTAAAAGAGTCCTATCAGCAATTGCTTCAAAAATATCAATATGGAAAGAGCGGTGCTTGTATGACAAATGTCTACGGCATTGGTCAAAGACTATCGAAGAATTCTCAATCTTATGGTTATGGGAGTGGGGTTCAGTTTCAAAATGTCATGAAAAGTTGTCCAGCCATGGCAACAGAATACATGTCTGTATTACTTCGTGAAAATTATAAACATAATGGTCCTTTGAAAAGAAAAGAAATTACGTCTCGTGAATCTTGTACAAAGGTATTGGCCGAGGCTAAAAAACTGAGTGAAGACACATCTTATTGTTCAAGTGTTGATGAAATGGTTAAGAACTTTCCTTCAAACACAGTGCTTTCACAAAACATTGCTTATGTGGACCCCGAAAATCGTGGTCAAATGAAGCGAAGCTCTGATAGGTGGAGGGATTATGGTGCTTCCCCTGGAGAATCGGCGTCTCAGCAGTCTTATGAGGCAGAGCAAAAAGCCATTCAAGATTCAAATTTAAGTGCTGAAGAAAAAGAAAAGGCAATTAATGAGCTGAAGACCGGTTATGAGGATAAGGTCAAAGAAGAGGCCAAGGCTGAACAAGATAATGCTACAAAATATATTCAAGACGACATTAAAAAGGCTGAAACAAAATTAGCGAGTCTTGAAACTCAAAAAGTGGAAGCCGAAAAAGTCAGCGCAGAAAAGGTTAAGCAGTTTGAAGAAATTGAAAAAACCAAAATACCAGAACTCAAGAAGAAGCTTGAAGCTGTTGACGCCGAAATTAAATCTGTAAAAGATCCTGGTTCTGACGAAGGTAAAAAGAAAATTGCAGAGCTTGAATCCAAAAAGCATGCTCTAGAATCACAAATTAAAACTGCTGAAAGCAGTGTGGCGAATTTCAAAGATAGAAATAAGAACATAGACAAAGAAATCAGTGAAGCTAAGAAAAACATTGAAGACTTAAAAAAGAAAGAGGCAGAGGCTAAGGCTAAGGCGGAAGCCGATGCAAAAGCCAAGGCTGAAGCTGAAGCGAAGGCCAAAAAAGCATCTGCAAGCGCTTCAAGTTCAGGGGCGAGTACAACAGCTACAACTACGTCTGCTCCACAGACTCCGGCTAGCACTGAAACTGCAGATTAAAGAAAAATTCTCAGTTAAGGCGATTTCGTGAGCCTATTTCTTTTGTTTTCATTCTTACAAAAACCAAGAGGCCAGCGGCCAAAGTTTTCTAAGTTTTCATGATAGAGGGCTTCTGGAGCGTGTTTGTAAAATTGATAATAACTATGGCTCGCAAGTTTGTCCCAGCCACTAATTCCGCCGTAAATAATTCCGAGTTGGCCCGCCAGGCAAGTGGCTAGGATCAATGTTTTTGTTAAACTGATTTTTTTAGATTTTGAAATAAAAAGGCTTCTTGAAATATAAAATATATAAACGGCAAATATAGGCATGTAGAGTCGCGCCACCCAATCGCCTCTCATCTGCCATCCTTCGTAGGGCGGGGCTAGATTGACAAAGGCAAATAATGCCAAAAAACTTATTAAAAATAGCGCATCGGCTTTTTTGAAAATATTTTTCTTTTGAAGAATGTCTAAAAGTACAAACAATAAAAAACTTAGGGGCAAAAAGAAAAAACCAGAGTTGTAAAAAGTTGATATTAAATCATGGGGTACATTCTTAAGCAGGACCCACCAGGCTCCCCATTCTGGAATCGTAAAATAACTTTTTATGATGTTTCCGTAACTTTTATTGTTATTATTTAGGACGGGTACAAAAAAGCTCAAAATAAAATTTATAATTATAGAAGGGGTCGCTATGAGGGGAATGCTCCAGAGCATGGCTTTGTACGATTTTCTCAATATGAGGGCTAGAAAAAGTATGAGTGCGAATATGGGAAGAAAAATTTCATAGCTCAGAGCCGCCAGAATAATAATCGCGCAAAATCTTTTCAAACTTTTAGAGTCGCCGCTGGAAGAGTTTAGGAATTTTTCGAGTTCAAAATAAGTGAATAAACTCAGTGGAGCAATCAAGGCGTAGTGATAGGGGAGTCCACCCCAATAGGAGAAGCCAGGAAAGCTTGCCGCAACTAAAGTTAATGTGAGACTTTCGTCTTTGCCCAATCTCTTTCGTAAAATAGAAAAAAGCCAGGCGACACTCAGTCCACATATAATAATGTTAAAAATAAAGCGCCCCCATAAAAAACCAAAGATGGCTGTGAGGGGTCTGGAGAGAAGGGGCTGAGCTACAAGCCTAAGGAGTTGGCTTTCCTTCCAATCTTTAACGGGATAGCCTCCCATCATGAGGTCTGTTTGAACGAAGTGATTGTGGTCCAAGTTAAAGAGATAACCGCATTTCGAGTCTCTAATTATAAATTCATGGTTTAGAGTGGCTCCGTAAGGGGCCAGTGTGCCGCTGTTGACCCAAATATTTAGGGCCATAAATAGGAAAAAGAAGACATAATAGATCTTTTCAGAGGAGAAATTCTTAAAAAGGCTCTTTGTCGACACGCATGGCCAAGCATAATAGCTCTCTAGAAAAAGAGGAAAGATTTTTTATGTTTCGGGGTAGACACCCGCTGGGACGCGTTATAAATCCGAGCCTTGTAAAGTTTTATTTGAAACTAAACAAAATTTAGAGCATTTTGTTTCAGCTATTTAAGGAGGCGAAAGCACAACAGTATGTCGAAAGAAAAATTTAACCGCGACAAGCCGCACGTTAACATAGGAACCATTGGTCACGTAGATCATGGTAAAACTTCATTGACGGCAGCTATCACAAAAGTTCTTGCTGAACAGGGAATGGCTGAATTCCGCGCTTATGATCAAATTGATAATGCTCCAGAAGAGCGCGAGCGTGGTATTACAATCAACACTTCTCACGTTGAGTATGCTACAAAAAATCGTCACTATGCACACGTCGATTGCCCCGGACACGCTGACTATGTAAAAAACATGATCACTGGTGCTGCGCAAATGGACGGAGGGATTCTCGTAGTCTCTGCTGCTGACGGCCCAATGCCACAAACACGTGAACACATTCTTCTTGCTCGTCAAGTAGGTGTTCCTGCGATTGTAGTTTTCATGAACAAAGTAGACATGGTTGACGATGCTGAATTGTTAGACCTAGTTGAACTTGAAGTTCGTGAATTACTCTCCAAGTATGAATTTCCTGGAGACACTATTCCAATCGTTCGTGGTTCTGCTCTTAAAGCCCTTGAAGGCGACACTTCTGAAATCGGCGTTCCTGCAATCTTAAAGCTTATGGAACAAGTTGATGCGTACATTCCGCTTCCAGCTCGTCCAAAAGATAAAGATTTCTTGATGCCTGTAGAAGATGTTTTCTCGATTTCTGGTCGTGGAACTGTAGTTACAGGCCGAGTTGAGCGTGGCGTTATCAAGATTGGTGAAGAGTGCGAAATCATCGGTCTTAAAGATACAATTAAAACAACTGTTACTGGAGTTGAAATGTTCCGTAAGCTTCTCGATCAAGGTGAAGCTGGCGATAACATCGGTGCTCTTCTTCGTGGTACTAAAAAAGAAGAAGTTGAGCGCGGTCAAGTATTGGCTAAACCCGGTTCAGTTAAACCTCACAAGAAGTTTAAAGCTGAAGCCTACATCTTGAAAAAAGAAGAAGGTGGACGTCATACAGCTTTCTTTAATGGTTACCGTCCTCAATTTTATTTCCGTACTACTGACGTAACTGGAACAGTTACTCTTCCTGAAGGTACTGAAATGGTCATGCCTGGTGATAAGGTTTCTATGAGTGTTGAACTCATCACTCCTATCGCTATGGAAAAAGAGCTCCGCTTCGCTATTCGCGAAGGTGGTCGCACTGTAGGTGCCGGAGTTGTGGCTGATATTTTAGATTAGGCAACAACAAACAAAGGACTCAGAGTAGGCTATTTTTAGCTTGCTCTGAGTTTTTGTTTAAGGAAGGGTCAGTAGCTCTAATTGGTAGAGCGTGGGACTCCAAATCCTAAGGTTGCAGGTTCGAGCCCTGCCTGGCCCGCCATTTAAATAAGGTCGCAGGCGAGAGATAGATAAATATGAATAACAACAAGAAATACGTAAATTTACTCTTCATTCTAGCTGGCGGAATCGTTTGGTTCTTGTCTCAATATTACGTTCGGGTCTTGGTTGGTCGTTTCCAGCTAGGTCGAGTTCTTGGATCTACTCCTACTGAAATCATTGAACAAGCGTTACCTCTGCTTTTAGGGGTTGCTACTTTTGTCGTTTTAAGAACAAATACAAAGTCTTACGCTTTTTCTAGTGATGCTATTGGCGAGCTGACTCGTGTTCAGTGGCCTCAGTCGAAAGATGTTCGATTGGGAACAATTGTAGTTATTGTCACCGTTCTTTTGGCCGGTGTTTTTTTTGGTTTTCTCGACATGGGGATAATTGCTGTTATCAAGGCTATACTTGGCGCTTGATCTAGTGTAGAAACTCCGTGTTTTAAAAATAACTTAGGGAATTATAGACGTATGTCCGAAGAAGAAAAAAAGACTGAATCCTTTTCTGATCAGGAATCTGCTGGAGAAGTCGTAGCTGCGGCTGCCGTAACTGCGCCTGTTGTTGAAGAAGCTCCCTTAACTGAGGAGACGATTCGTCACCCAGATCCCGATATGAAATGGTATATCGTTCATGCTCAGTCTGGTTTTGAAGCAAAAGCTAAAGTTTCATTGGAAGAAAATGTTCGTCGTAATCATAAAGAAAGTGAATTCGGAAGAATTCTTATACCCGTTGAATCTGTTGTTGAACTTGTAAAAGGTCAAAAGAAGTCTACAGAGAGAAAATTTTTTCCTGGATACTTACTCGTTCAAATGAAGCTTAATGAATATACTTGGCATCTCGTTAAACAAACTCCAAGAATTACTGGTTTTGTTGGAAATGCTCGTACTCCTCCGGCTCTTCCAGAAGAAGAAGTTCTACGTATCACATCTCAAATGAGAGATGGTCTTAATAAAGCTCGTCCAAAATATACTTTCAAAGAAGGCGATAATATTCGCGTTATTGATGGTCCCTTTTCTAATTTTAACGGCACAGTGGAAGAAGTTAAGCCTGAGAAAAGTAAGTTACGTGTTTTAGTTTCAATTTTCGGCCGGGCAACTCCGGTTGAATTGGATTTTATTCAAGTCGAAAAGACTTGATGTATCTGGGAGAAGCTTAGGCTTCGTTTGCACCAGAGAAAGGTAGAAGTTCGATGGCAAAGAAGGTAACGGGCTATATCAAGCTCCAGATACCTGCAGGTAAAGCAAATCCTGCGCCACCAGTTGGTCCAGCGTTGGGTCAACATGGTGTTAACATCATGGAATTTTGCAAACAGTTCAATGCTCGAACACAGGCGCAAGCTAAAGATGGTTTGCTCACTCCTGTAGTGATCACTGTATTTTCGGATAAGTCTTTTACATTTATTACAAAGACTCCTCCGGTTTCTATTTTGATCAAAAAGGAAGCCAAAATCGAGAGCGGTTCTGCAATTCCAAATAAAAACAAAGTAGCAAAAATCACCAACGATCAAGTTAAGAAAATTGCTGAAATGAAGATGCAAGATCTTAACTGCTTCACGGTTGAATCTGCGATGTCGCAAGTTAAGGGCACTGCACGTTCAATGGGTGTGGAGGTTATCTAATTTATGAGCAAAAGATATAAAAAGAATTTAGCTCTCGTTAAATTGGGTAAGAAATACGCTACTGATGAAGCTTTTGAAGTTCTTTCAAAGTTTGAAGGTGCTAAGTTTGATGAAACTATCAATTTAGCGGTTCGCTTGGGAGTCGATACTACAAAGGCTGATCAGCAGATTCGCGGCGCAACAGTGCTTCCAAACGGCGTTGGCAAAAAGAACATTGTTCTTGTTTTTGCTAAGGGCGCTAAAGCCACTGAAGCTCAAGAATGCGGAGCAGATTTTGTTGGAGCTGAAGACCTCGTTGAAAAAATCAACGGCGGTTGGATGGATTTCGATAAAGTTATAGCAACACCAGATATGATGCTTTTAATTTCCAAGTTAGGTAAAGTTTTAGGACCAAGAGGCTTAATGCCAAATCCTAAGACAGGAACTGTAACTATGGACGTAAAGAGAGCCATCGAAGAAGAGCGAAAAGGTAAAGTGGAGTTTCGCGCTGAAAAAGCTGGTATTGTTCAAGTACCCATTGGAAAAAAATCCTTTGGTCCACAAAAACTAAAAGAAAACTTTAATTCTTTTATGGATGTCATTATTAGGTTGAAACCCTCTTCATCAAAGGGTTCCTACGTAAGAAGTGTCACGGTCGCCTCTACAATGGGCCCCGGCATCCGTTTAGAACCAAATCAGTTTTCAGGCTAAGAGGTAAGTCATGAATCGTGTACAAAAAGAAGAACTCGCATCGACACTTCGTGAAAAGTTTCTCAAAGCCAATGCTACTTTTGTTACTGAATATCGCGGAATGAGTGTAACTCTTCTCGATGATCTTCGTAAAAAAGTTAGACAAGGTGACGGTGAGCTTAAAGTCCTTCAAAACCGCGTGGCAAAAATTGCCGCTAAAGGTACGGCTTTTGAAGCTTTGAGCAAAAATTTTACAGGCCCTATAGCAGTTGCTTTTTCTTATAAAGATCCAGTTGCTGTAGCTAAAGCTGTTCTAGCTTCTATTGACGATGCTAGTCCGTTCCAGATTCGTCTGGGAAATTTACAAGGTAAAGAACTCAGTGCGAAAAGTATTGAGGCTCTATCTAAACTGCCAGATCGTAAAACACTTCTGGCTATGACCCTCTCGGTTATGCAAGGACCAATCCGCAACTTTGCTTGTGTGATGGCTGCTGTACCAAGAGATTTTGCAAACGTACTTAATGCTGTGAAAGACAAGAAAGCATCACAGGCATAAGAATTTTAGGAGGAAACTTAAAATGTCCATAACCCAAGATCAATTACTCGAAACCATCTCCAATATGACCGTTCTCGAGCTTTCTGAGTTTATCAAGAAAGTTGAAGAGAAATTCGGCGTATCTGCTGCTGCTCCTGTAGCTGTAGCTGCTGCTGCCGTTGGCGGTTCAGCTGCTGCTGCTGAAGAGAAGACAGAATTCAATGTCGTTCTTGCAGACGGTGGAGCTAACAAGATCAACGTGATCAAAGAAGTTCGTGGAATTACCGGACTAGGCCTTAAAGAAGCCAAAGATCTCGTTGAAGGAGCACCTAAAGCTGTTAAAGAAGGTGTTTCTAAAGCTGAAGCTGAAGATATTAAAAAGAAACTTGAAGCCGCTGGCGCTAAAGTTGAGATCAAGTAATCTCAAGTCCTTAGCAAGGTTTTCTCCGATAAGAAGTCCTCTTCTAGGAAGAGGGCTTCTTATTGTTCTTTTGTAATTTTTTGAGCTGGAAGGGTCAAAATGCCAATTAAAGAAAGTTTTGATGCCGTAAAACGGGTCCGCAAAAGTTTTGCGAAAATTGGATCTCCAATCGAGACACCAAACTTGGTTGATATCCAAAAGAAATCTTATGAGCAGTTTCTACAAGCCGATGTTTCTCCTGAAAAAAGAGAAGTCAGCGGATTAGAGTCTGTATTTCGTTCGGTTTTCCCGATTTCGGATTTTAATAACACATGTTCTCTTGAGTTTGTTTCATACAGTATAGAAAAGCCTAAGTACGATGTTGATGAATGTCGACTTCGTGGAATGACTTATGCGGCGCCGATTAAAATTACGGTTCGCTTAGTTGTTTGGGAAACTGATGAGCAAAGCAAGTCTAGAAATATTCGTGATGTAAAAGAACAGGAAGTCTACATGGGTGAAATTCCGCTCATGACTGAGACGGGTTCTTTTATTTTTAACGGAACTGAACGTGTCGTTGTATCCCAGCTTCACCGTAGTCCCGGTGTTTTCTTTGATCACGACAATGGAATGACTCATGCTAGTGGAAAATTATTATTTTCTGCTCGAGTGATCCCTTATCGAGGTTCTTGGTTAGATATCGAATTCGACCCTAAAGATTTCCTTTATTGTCGAATCGATCGTAGACGTAAATTGCCTCTTACAGTGCTTCTCAAAGCTTTGGGCTTAAACACTGAAGAAATTCTAAATTACTTTTACGATATTGAAGACATCACTTGTCATAATGACGGGCAGTACTCAAAGAAAGTTAATGCTGAACTTTTAAAAGGTCAGAGAGCTAGCGTTGATGTACTAGATCCAAAAAATGGCGATGTGCTTGTTAAGAAGAGCCGTAAATTTACTAGCCTAGTTTTGGCTGAATTAGAAAAACGTAAAATCGATCGTATTCCAGTGCCTCGTGAAGAAGTTATTGGAAGAATTCTCACAACTGATCTTTTGCATCCCAAAACTCAGGAAGTTCTTTTTGAAGTTAACCATTCAGTAACAGAAGCTGATTTGGATGTTCTAAAAGACGCTGGCGTGACTTCATTTAAAACTGCTTTTATCGACGGAGTTAACGTAGGTCCTTATCTTCGTGACACTTTAATTATCGATAAAGTGGACAGCCAAGAAGAAGCTTTGGTTGAAATCTTTAAAAGAATGCGTCCTGGCGATCCACCAACAATGGAATCATCAACAACTTTGTTTAATGACATGTTCTTTAACGAAGCTCGTTATGATTTGTCTCGCGTTGGTCGTTTGAAGATCAATCATAAATTTAATTTTAAACATATCGATTTTGCTAAAACCGTTTTGACTAAGGATGATATCCTCATGACGGTTAAGCATTTGCTTAACCTCAAAAACGGTCGAGGCAATGTCGACGATATTGACCATTTGGGCAATCGTCGTGTCCGATCTGTGGGTGAGCTTTTAGAAAATCAATATCGTATTGGTTTGGTTCGTATGGAAAGAGCCATCAAAGAGCGTATGAGTTTACAAGAAATTGAAACTCAAATGCCTCACGATTTGATCAATGCAAAACCTGTAAATGCGATAATTAAAGAGTTCTTTGGAACCTCTCAATTGTCTCAGTTCATGGAGCAAACAAATCCACTTTCTGAAATTACACATAAACGTCGATTGTCTGCTCTTGGACCTGGTGGTTTGACTCGTGAACGTGCGGGCTTTGAAGTTCGTGACGTACACACCACTCACTATGGTCGTATATGTCCAATTGAAACTCCTGAAGGACCAAACATTGGTTTGATTTCTTCATTGTCGACTTTTGCGAAAGTCAATGAATACGGTTTTGTGGAAACACCTTATCGTAAAGTTGATGGAAAACGTGTGACAAATGAAGTGTCTTACTACTCAGCGTTGGAAGAAGAAGGGCATACAATTGCTCAGGCCAATGTGAAAATGGATGAAAAGGGTTTCTTTGTTGATGAGTTTGTTGAAGCTCGTCGAAATGGTGAGCCTTCACTTGTACGTACTGAAGACGTCGATCTTATGGACGTTTCTCCGAACCAATTAGTTTCTGTTGCAGCTTCGTTAATTCCTTTCTTGGAAAACGATGATGCTAACCGAGCTTTGATGGGTTCGAACATGCAACGACAAGCTGTACCTCTCATTATTCCTCAAGCTCCGCTTGTGGGTACAGGTGTTGAGCGTGTTGTGGCCAAAGATTCAGGTGTAACTGTTGTTGCTAAAAGCGATGGCGTTGTTGAAGCTGTTGATGCTTCTCGAATTGTAGTTCGTACTGAAGGACGCGCAAAAAACCGCGCCTCTGAAGTCGATATCTATAATTTAGTGAAGTATCGCCGCTCTAATCAAAATACCTGTATGAATCAGCGTCCTATTGTAAAAGTAGGCGATCGAGTGAGCCGTGGCGAAGTTATTGCCGACGGTCCATCCACTGATTTAGGTGAATTGGCTCTTGGACAGAACATCCTTGTAGCGTTCATGCCTTGGAATGGTTACAACTTTGAAGATTCAATTCTTATTTCTGAACGTCTCTTAAAAGACGACGTTTTCACTTCAATTCACATTGAAGAATTTGAATGCGTTGCTCGAGACACAAAATTAGGAAAAGAAGAAATCACTAGAGACATTCCAAACGTAGGCGAAGAAGCTCTAAGAAATCTTGATGCTACTGGTATTATTCGTATCGGTGCAGAGGTGACTCCTGGAGATATTCTTGTAGGTAAAATTACTCCAAAAGGTGAAACTCAGCTTTCTCCTGAAGAAAAGCTCTTAAGAGCGATCTTCGGTGAAAAAGCCGGGGACGTTAGAGATACTTCTCTTCGCGTTCCACCAGGGGTTTATGGAACTGTTATTAACGCTCATATCTTTAGTCGCGAAGGTATTGATAAAGATGAACGATATCAACAAATCGTTCGCGATGAAGAAGAGCGTTTGCTTAAAGACCAAGCCATTGAAATTACGATCATTCGCCAAGCCACTCTTAAAAAAGTTAAGAAGCTTGTGATTGGTGCGAAAACCACTGGCAAACTTCTTTCTGAAGATGGAGAGCAAGTTCTCGTCGAAAAGGATGTTGTAATTTCTGATGAAGATGTGAACAACATTCCATTCAATTTGATCCGACACATTCCAGTTGAAGAAAAAATTGAAGATGAACTCGTTCGAATTATGGATTCCGTTGAAGAGCAAATGGACTTAGTCCGAATTCTTTTCAACGAAAAGATTGGTAAACTCAAAAAGGGAGATGAACTTCCTCCTGGTGTTATCAAGATGGTTAAGGTTTCTATCGCCATTAAGCGTAAGCTTTCTGTCGGTGATAAAATGGCCGGCCGTCACGGTAACAAAGGTGTGATTTCAAAAGTTCTTCCTGCTGAAGATATGCCGTTCTTAGCTGATGGTACTCCGGTTGATATCGTATTGAATCCACTGGGTGTTCCTTCTCGTATGAACGTGGGACAAATTCTTGAAACACATTTGGGTTGGGCTGCTCGCGGATTAGGTGAGCGCATCCAAGAAATGCTCGAGAAGTATGAACCTAAAAAACTTCGAGAATTTATTAAGAATATTTTTGAAAGCCCTGCTCTCAAAAAATATATTGATGAAGCTACAGAAGACGAAATTAAGCGTATTGCTAAAACTTATAAAGGCGGAGTTCCTATGGCATCCGCGGTCTTTGACCGTGCCACTGAAGACGACATTCGTGGAATGTTGAATTTAGCAAAATTGCCAACCTCTGCTCAAAGCGTTCTCTTTGATGGACGTACCGGTGAAGCTTTCGACCATGAAGTTACAGTGGGTATTATGTATATGCTCAAACTGCATCACTTGGTTGAAGATAAGATTCACGCACGGTCTATCGGTCCTTATTCTCTTGTTACGCAACAGCCTCTGGGTGGTAAAGCTCAGTTCGGTGGTCAGCGTCTTGGGGAAATGGAAGTTTGGGCGCTCGAAGCTTATGGCGCAGCTTATGCTCTACAAGAAATGCTCACAGTTAAATCTGATGATGTTGCAGGTCGTACAAGAATGTATGAAGCCATCGTTAAGGGTGAGAATATTCTAGAGCCTGGTATGCCAGAGTCTTTCAACGTTCTTATGCAAGAGCTTAAAGCTCTTTATTTAAACTGTGAACTGATCGAAAAAGCCGATCTGATGAAATAGGTGATGAGGCAATAAATGAAAGATCTCTTAAATTTTTTCGACAAACCTACTGATCCGTTAAGATATTCTTCGGTAAAAATAAGTTTAGCTAACCCTGACTTATGTTTGAGCTGGTCTCATGGCGAAGTTAAAAAGCCTGAAACTATCAACTACCGAACTTTCAAACCGGAAAAAGATGGTCTTTTCTGTGCAAAAATATTCGGACCTATAAAGGACTACGAATGTTTGTGTGGAAAATATAAGCGAATGAAATATCGCGGCGTTATTTGCGAAAAGTGCGGCGTAGAGGTTACTCAAGCTAAAGTCCGTCGTGAACGCATGGGACACATTCAATTGGTGACTCCCGTAGCTCACGTATGGTTCTTGAGATCTCTTCCTTCACGAATCGGGATGATGATCGACGTATCTCTTAAAGATCTTGAAAGAGTTCTTTATTGTGAAGCTTATGTTGTTGTGGATCCTGCTGATACTGATCTTCATGTTGGACAAATTCTTTCTGAAGATGAGTACGGAGAAACTGTTAAAAAAGTAGGAAATAAATTTAAAGTAGGAATGGGTGGAGATTCCATTCGTGATCTATTGAAAAAAATTGATGTCGTAAAAGTTTCTGAAGAAGTTCGAGAAGGACTTCGTAATGCGACTTCCGAAGCTGTTAAGAAAAAACTTTCTAAACGCTTGAAAGTTATTGAAGCTTTCAGAGAGTCTGGAAACGACCCATCAAACATGATGATGGAAGTTGTTCCAGTTCTACCTCCGGATCTTCGTCCGTTGGTGCCTCTAGATGGTGGTCGATTCGCGACTTCAGATCTTAACGATCTCTACCGCCGAGTGATTAACCGTAACAATCGATTACGTCGATTGATGGAACTCAATGCACCAGACATCATTATTCGAAACGAAAAACGTATGCTTCAAGAAGCTGTCGATGCTCTTTTCGATAACGGTCGTCGCGGTAAGGTTTTCACTGGTCCTAATAAGCGTCCTTTACGTTCACTCTCCGACACTCTTAAGGGTAAGTCTGGTCGATTCCGACAAAACCTTTTGGGTAAACGAGTTGATTACTCAGGTCGTTCTGTAATCGTAGTGGGTCCTGAATTGAAATTACACCAATGCGGTCTTCCTAAGAAGATGGCTTTGGAATTGTTCAAACCTTTTATCTACAACAAACTTGAAGAAAAGGGTTTCGTAACAACAATCAAATCTGCCAAGAAAATGGTGGAAAAAGAAAAAGATGAAGTTTGGGATATTCTCGATGAAGTGGTTCGTGAGCACCCAGTTCTATTGAACCGCGCTCCAACTCTTCACCGTTTGGGTATTCAAGCTTTTGAACCAGTTCTTGTAGAAGGAAAAGCTATTCAGCTTCATCCTCTAGTTTGTACAGCTTTCAACGCTGACTTTGATGGTGACCAAATGGCCGTTCACGTGCCTTTGTCTATCGAAGCTCAAATTGAAGCTCGAGTACTTGTTATGTCTACAAACAATATTTTGAAGCCTGCTGATGGAAAACCCATCATCATGCCTTCTCAGGATATCGTTTTGGGTATTTACTATATGACTCGCTTGCGTCCAGGCGCGCGTGGTGAAGGAAGAGTCTTTAAAGATCCTTCTGAAGCAGCGATGGCTTACCAATTGGGCGAAGTTGAATTGCAATCAAAAGTTCAATGTCGTCTACGTGGAAAACGCGTTCAAACAACTGTGGGTCGAATTATTTTCTCAGAAACTGTTCCTGAGGAAATTCCATTCGAACATTATAATAAAACCTTAACTAAAAAAGATCAGGCTGAACTTCTAGACGTTTGCTACCGATTGCTCGGACCTAAGAAAACAGTACTCTTAGCAGACTCTATGAGAAGCGTAGGTTATCGCTTCGGCGCGCGTGCAGGTATCTCTATTGCCATGAAGGACATGGAAATTCCTGAAAGCAAGTCTAAGTTTATCGATAAAGCTTTCCAAGAAGTTCAAGCTATTGAAAATCAATACACTGAAGGTTTGATTACCGATGGTGAGCGCTACAATAAAGTGATCGATATTTGGGCTCAAGTCGGTGAAAGCATTTCTTCTGAAATGATGAAAAATCTCAGTAAAGAGATGATTCGTACTCATGACGGAAAGGAAATTGAAACTCAATCTTTCAATTCCATTTACGTTATGGCTGATTCTGGAGCCCGAGGTTCGCCAACTCAAATTAAACAACTTGCAGGTATGCGCGGATTGATGGCTAAACCATCTGGTGAAATTATCGAAACACCGATTACAGCAAATTTCCGTGAAGGTTTGACTGTACTTCAGTACTTCATTTCTACACACGGTGCCCGTAAGGGTCTCGCCGATACAGCTCTTAAGACTGCAAACTCTGGTTATCTCACACGTCGTCTCGTAGACGTTGCTCAAGATGCTATTATTACGGAATCTGATTGCGGAACTGTAGATGGTCTTGAGTTAACTGACCTTATGGACGGTGGAGATCTTATCGAATCTCTAGGCGATCGTATTTTGGGTCGAGTTGTTATGGAAGATATTAAAAATCCAACAACTGGAAAACTCATTACACCTAAAGATTCTATGCTCGATGAAAAACTAGTCACTGCGATTGAAGACGCTGGTATTGACCGAGTTAAAATTCGATCAGTATTAACCTGCCAAGCTAAGCGCGGTATTTGTACGCTTTGCTACGGTCGAGATCTCGCTCGTGGACACTTGGTTAACATTGGTGAAACAGTCGGTGTTATTGCGGCTCAATCAATCGGTGAACCTGGAACTCAGCTCACAATGCGTACGTTCCACATCGGGGGAGCAGCAACAAGAAGAGCGGAACAATCTTCCTATGAATCACGTGTTGATGGTTCTGTGAAGTTAAACCGAGTTTCAATTATTAAAGACCGCGATGGTTTAGACACCGTAATGAGTCGTAACTCTGAAATCATCATTATAGATGAATCAGGTCGCGAAAGAGAACGTTACAATCTTGTTTATGGTTCTAAATTAAAAGTTAAAGAAGGTTCTGAAGTTAAAAAAGGACAAGTCCTTGCTAACTGGGATCCTTACTCCATTCCAATCGTAACTCAAACAGAAGGAACTGTTCAGTTTGTTGATATGCGAGAAGGTGTGACAGTTACCGAAAAGCAAGATGAAGTGACTGGTCTTACTCGTAGAACAATCGTTGAGAATAAGAGTTCTAGCCTTCGACCACGTGTAGACGTTGTCTTAGGTGGCGAAGTCAAACATTCTTATACTGTTCCTGTAGGTTCTACGATTCTAGTATCTGAAGGTGATACTGTTAAAGCTGCCGATATCTTAGCTAAGATTCCTCGTGAGTCTGGAAAAACTAAGGATATTACAGGGGGTCTTCCTCGTGTAGCCGAGCTTTTTGAAGCAAGAAAACCTAAAGATTGTGCCATTATCGCAGACTTTGATGGTGTGGTTTCTTATGGAAAAGACACCAAAGGTAAGCGAAAAATTGTTCTTAGCTCTGAAGATGGAAAACAAAAAGAATATCTCATTCCTCGAGGTAAGCACGTTATTGTTCAAGAAGGTGATTTTATCCGCCGTGGAGAGCGCATTATTGATGGTGCGGCTAATCCTCACGATATTCTCGCCGTTTTGGGTGAAAAAGCTCTCGCAAGTTACCTTGTTGATGAAATTCAAGAGGTTTATCGTCTGCAAGGGGTTAAGATTAACGACAAGCACATTGAGACAATTGTACGACAAATGCTTCGTCGAGTTCGCGTGGCTGATTCTGGAGATACAAATCTCCTTGCTGGTGAAAGTGTTGAGAAATTCCGCCTCTATGAAATTAACGATAAAGTTAAGCAAATGGGTGGAAAAGAAGCGCAAACTGATCCTTTACTTCTCGGTATTACAAGAGCATCGCTCTCTACTGAGTCTTGGGTATCAGCAGCTAGTTTCCAAGAAACAACAAAAGTACTCACAGAAGCTTCTATACAAGGTCGCGTAGATTATCTTCGCGGTCTAAAAGAAAACGTGAGTATGGGTCGTCTTGTTCCTGCGGGAACAGGGGTTCGTCAATATCAAGGAATTACCCCTGATATGGACATTGAGGAAGAAGCTCTACCAGTTGGACGCGTATATCAAGCGCCTCCAATTGAAGAGACTGATGACGCTCCAAACCTTTAGGTTTTGAGGACTTAGAAAATAACTACAAGCTCTAGCCATTAAGGCATGGCAGAGCTTGTATTGACAGGCTTTCATTCTTTAAGTTAAAGAATGAAAGCCTTGTAATAGAAACGGAGAGATGGATTAGATATGCCAACAATTAATCAGTTAGTTCGTCAGGGAAGAACAAAAATTAAATATAAATCAAAGTCCCCTGCGCTGACCAATTGCCCGCAACGTCGTGGCGTTTGTACTCGTGTGTATACAGCAACTCCAAAAAAACCAAACTCTGCTCTTCGAAAAGTTTGTCGTGTAAAATTAACTAATGGATACGAAGTTTCTTCGTATATTCCAGGTGTCGGACATAATCTTCAAGAACACTCAGTAGTTTTGATCCGTGGTGGTCGAGTAAAAGATCTTCCCGGTGTTCGTTATCACGTTGTTCGTGGAACACTCGATACTCAAGGTGTTGCGAATCGTAAACAAAGCCGTTCTAAGTACGGTGCGAAGAAAGGTAAATAATGGCTCGTCGTCACGTTGCAGAGAGAAGAAAAGTAATTCCTGATCCTAAGTATAATGATAAAGTTGTCGCTAAATTCATTAACGACATTATGCAATCTGGTAAAAAATCAGTAGCAGAACGCGTTTGTTACGGTGCTTTTGATATTATTTCTAAAAAGCTTAGCGATGATCCTTTGAAAATTTTCAAAAAGGCTCTTAACAATGTTAAGCCAGCGCTTGAAGTTCGTTCTCGCCGAGTAGGTGGAGCGACTTATCAAGTTCCAGTGGAAGTTCGTCCAGACCGTCGTCAAACATTAGCATCACGTTGGATTATTACTAATGCTCGTGATCGTAGTGGAAAAAACATGGTTGAGAAGCTTGCTGCTGAATTGTTGGATGCGTCTGATAATAAAGGCGGAGCTATTAAAAAGCGAGAAGATGTTCATAAGATGGCAGATGCTAACAAAGCGTTTGCACATTTTCGTTGGTAATTCATTTATTATTTTTTAAATAAAATTGAGCCGTCTGGGGCGTTTGCTCCAGGCGGCTCTTTCGTTTTGTAAAGGTGCAATAAAAGCCCTTAATGGAAAGCCTTAAGTATAGTATTACAAATACTTAAATGGCTTCACCTAAGAAAGTTCCACTCAACTCAATTCGAAACATTGGAATTATCGCGCATATCGATGCGGGTAAAACGACGACCACTGAAAGAATTCTTTATTATACCGGTATGACCCATAAAATGGGTGAAGTTCATGAAGGCGATACCATCATGGATTGGATGGAACAAGAGCGCGAAAGAGGAATTACAATCACATCCGCAGCCACAAGCTGTCATTGGAAAAATACACGAATTAATATCATAGATACACCAGGGCATGTCGATTTCACTGTTGAAGTTGAAAGATCGCTAAGAGTACTTGATGGCGCTGTTGGGGTTTTTTGTGCTGTTGGTGGAGTTGAGCCACAATCTGAAACTGTATGGCGACAAGCCGATCGTTATCATGTTCCAAGAATTGCATTTGTTAATAAAATGGATCGAATTGGCGCTGATTATTCTGCAGTACTTAAACAAATTAAAGAAGTTTTAGGTGCAAGACCAGTAAGAGTCACTCTTCCCATTGGGAGTGAGGAGAATTTTTCGGGTGTTGTGAATGTGCTTGAGAGAAAAGCTTATTATTGGCCAACTTCAAAAAGCACCGATGGATCCGTGGTAGAAATCGGAGAAGTTCCTGAAGATCTTATTGAGGAAACTGATCTTGCATATACAGAATTAGTTGAAGCTTCTGCAGAATTTGATGACGCTTTAATGGAAAAATATTTTGCTGGAGAAACTTTAGATCCCCAACAAATCATAAGCGCTCTCAGAAAAGGGTGCTTAGAACTAAAGCTCACTCCAGTATTATGTGGCTCTTCTTTTAAATATAAAGGTGTTCAACTTTTACTCGACGCCGTTGTTTCATTTTTACCAAGTCCCTTAGATGTACCGCCGATAAAAGGTTTTGATCCTAATCATCATGAAAAAGAACTCTCGAGAAAAATTACAGTCGACGAAGATTTTTCTGCACTGGCATTTAAAATTCAACATGATTCATTTGTGGGTGCATTAACTTATTTGAGAATTTATTCTGGAAAAATTGAAGTCAACAAAAGTTGCTTTAATTCTCGTGAGGGAAAGCGTGAGAGAATTCAACGCTTATTGCAGATGCATGCGAATAAACGAGAAGAACTTCAAAGTGCAGAGGCTGGAGATATTGTTGCTGCCGTTGGTTTTCGTTTCACACGCACTGGCGACACTCTTTGCGATGAAAAAAATCCGATTGCATATGAGTCTATGAAGTTTCCTGAACCTGTTATTTCTGTAGCCTTAGAAGCTAAGAGTAAAGCTGACGAAGATAAATTGGCTGAAGCTCTTGGGAAGATGGTGGTAGAGGATCCTACCTTCCGAGTTTCTGTAAATGAAGATACCGGTCAAAGATTAATTTCGGGAATGGGAGAGCTGCATTTAGAAATTATTGCGGATCGTCTTTTGCGTGAACATAAAGTGAACGCCAATGTTGGACGTCCACAAGTTGCATTTAAAGAAACCATTACTCAAAAAGCTCATGCTGATAGACAAGTGCATAAACAAATTGCTGGCAAAGATCAGTTCGGTCACGTCGCTCTAGAAATTTCTCCACTACCAAGAAATTCTGGAATAAAAGTTTCGCACACGCTCACACCAAAACTTCTTCCAAAAGAAATTGAAGATGCTGTTATGAGAAATTTAAAATCATTAGCTGCTTGTGGGCCGCTAGCAGGATATCCCATGGTGGATATGGAAATTTGTTGGGTGAAAAGTAGTTTTGATCCTAACACCAGTCATGAATTGGCTTATCATCAAGCGGCTTCAATGGCGTTTCGAGACGCTATAGAAAATGCAAAAACAAAATTACTTGAGCCTATTATGAAACTTCAAATTTTAGCTCCTGATAATTGTGTGGGAGATGTTATTTCTGATTTGAATTCTCGCAGAGGAAAAATACTTTCTATTGATGTCAAGCAGACAAATATTCAAGCTATTAATGCCGAAGCTCCCCTGGCCACTCTCTTCGGGTACTCCACAGATCTTAGAAGTCGGACTCAAGGACGAGGCACCTTCAGTATGGAATTTCTTCAATATGAGGCCATGTCTGAATCTCTTGAAAAGCAAGTTCTCGAGAGGCTTACTGGACTAAGTATCTGATTTTGAAGGTTTATTTTTCTGTCGTAGTCTGCCTTCGTTTCATCAACCTTCAATTATTGTTTGTTATTTTCTAATAATTAATTTCAATAACTGTGGCTTTTAGGACATAAAAAATACTCATTTTAATTCTCTAAATATTTCTTATCTAAGTGACTTGAAAGCATATGACTTTCGAGTGTATAACCCCCAGGTTACTTCGATACATTTTGGTTCTTTGAAACGCAAAAGGTAGGGTTGAAAGACTATATGAGAGTGCAAAAAATTAGAATTAAACTTAAGGCTTTTGACAGTCGTCTTTTAGATGCTGCAGTAAGCTCTATATTAGAAACCGTGAAGCGAACGGGTGCTGACATAGCGGGACCAATTCCCTTACCCACAAAAATAAATCGCTTCACAGTTCTTCGAAGTCCTCACATCGATAAAAAAAGTCGTGAGCAATTCGAAATTAGAACACATAAAAGGTTGCTCGACATTCTTGAGCCTAACCAACAAACCGTAGATTCTTTAATGAAGCTAGATTTGTCGGCTGGCGTTGATGTTGAGATTAAACTGTAAGGAAACTGAAGAGTCATGAGCACACAAATTCCAGTTATAGATCTCAAAGGAAAAGAAGTTGGTCATCAAGCCGTTGCTGCAGAAATTTTTGCAATTGAGCCTAATGAGGATGCAGTACTCTTTGTTTGTAATGGCCAGCGTTTCAGATTTTATAAAAAAACAGCAAAAGCTAAGGGACGCGCTGAGGTTTCTGGTGGTGGTAAAAAAATGCGCCAACAGAAAGGTTCAGGTAGCGCTCGACAAGGTGGCGCTCGAGCTCCTCATCATGAGGGCGGCGGTGTAGTTTTCGGACCTACAGCTGAAAAGCGTCATTTTAAAATTAATAAAAAACTTAGAAAGCTTGCATTAGCTTCTATTCTTTCTGATCGCCAAGCGGGTGGTCAGATCCGTTTGCTTAATGCCGAGTTAGCTTCTCCTAAAACTAAAACTTTTGGTGAACTCTTGAAGTCTCTTAAATTAGATTCTGCTCGTGTCGCTATAGTTTTAACTAAAAGTGAGACTGCGATTCAAAAAAGTGTTCGCAATATGAAGTCTGTTGATGTTCTTGCTGAAGACAAGTGGACTCCAGTGGATTTCGTGAAGTCTGATTCAGTTATTTTCACTAACAATGCGTTGAAGTCTTTAACTAGCAGATTCAAGAAGGAAGCATAAAATGAAGACGCAGTACGATTTCCTTATTCAACCATTGGTCACTGAAAAATCAACAAAGATGGAAAATACTCATAATGAATATTCTCTTGTTGTTGATAAGTGCATGAGCAAAGATCAAATTAAAAAAGCCGTTGAGAATGTTTTTGGTGTACGTCCTACTGAAGTTCGAACTGTTGTGTTTCGTAAAAAATCAAAAACTAATAAATACGGTACTATTCCAGCTAAAAGCTATAAAAAAGCTTATGTTCGTTTGCCTGAGGGTAAGCGTTTGGAGATGAAGTAAGATGAAAACATACCGTCCAACATCGCCTGCGATTCGAAAGAAAAGCGTTGAGAGTTTTGACGATCTCGAAAAGACATCAAAAAAACTTCCCCGTGAACTTTTGACTTCAATTTCAAAATCTGGTGGTCGTAATAACCACGGTCATATGACTCTTCGTCATCGTGGCCAAGGTCATAAACGTCTTTACCGTATGGTGCAGTTTCGCCGACAATTGATAGGCGTGCCAGCGGTTGTTGATGGATTTTATTATGACCCTAATAGAACATCTCGTTTAGCTCTTTTGAATTATTCAAATGGTAAAAAGGGCTTAATTCTTGCTCCAGTTGGCCTAAAAAAAGGTGATAAAGTTGAGACTGGTCCAGAAGCTGATATTCGTCCAGGAAATGCTCTTCCTCTACGTAATATGCCTGTTGGTTCAACTATACATTGTGTTGAGTTGAAGCCTGGTAAAGGGTCTCAATTGGTTCGAAGCGCTGGTACAGCGGCTATGCTTTTAGGTAAAGAAGGCGAGTATGCTCAAGTTCGTTTGCCTAGTGGTGAAGTTAGACTTGTTCCAATGGATTGCTATGCAACTCTTGGTCAGGTTGGAAATATCGAACATGAAACTTTGGTCATTGGTAAGGCTGGCCGTAATCGCTGGAAGGGTTTCCGACCTAAAAATCGAGGAACTTCAATGAATCCAGTCGATCACCCTCATGGTGGTGGTGAAGGTCGAGCCAAGGGTGGTCGTCACCCAGTTTCTCCTTGGGGTCAACCAACCAAGGGTTATAAAACTCGTAATAACAAACGCACTGATGCGTTTATCATTCGCGGTCGTCCACGTGGTAAAATGACGGCCTCGGGCGTGAAGTGAGGAATTAGCAGATGGCTCGTTCATTAAAAAAAGGACCTTACGTTCAATATTCTTTAGAAGATAAAATTGAAAAGGCTCGTCAAGGTGGCAATAAGAAGTCGGTGATCAAAACTTGGTCACGTTCTTCTACTATTACTCCTGATGCGGTTGGACTTTCTTTTGCAGTTCATAATGGAAATAAATTTATTCCGGTTTATGTAGCTGAAAACATGGTTGGTCATAAATTTGGTGAATTTGCGGTAACTCGTAGATTCGGTGGACATACTCCTGGTGATAAAAAAGCCAGCGTAGCTCCCGGAAAGTGATTTAGGGTAAATAAAAATGAAAAGTACACCTAATTACATTGCGACAACAGCGGCTACGGCAAAGCTATCTTTTGCTATGTCTGCACCATATCGTTGTCGTTTAGTGGCTGATATTATTCGCGGGAAGAGTCTTGAAGACGCTAACCGAAATTTGCTTTTAGAGAAGAAGAAATCTGCAAAAATCATTTTAAAACTTTTGCGTTCAGCTATGGCTAATGCTCAGCAAAAGGGAACTGTAGACGTTGAACGTCTTTATGTTTCTGAAGTGCTTGTTGATGAAGGCCCTAGAATTAAACGCTTTATGCCTCGTGCTCAAGGTCGTGCCGATGAAAGAAAAAAGAGAACTTCTCATATTTTCATCCGACTTTCTGAGCGTCAAAAGACAAAAGCACCTGTCGCCGCTAAGAAGACAAAGAAAAGTGCTACAAGCACAAAGAGTGGAGAGTAGTAAGTATGGGTCAGAAAACACATCCGATTGGATTTCGAATTGGCGTCACCAAGCCATGGCTTTCACGTTGGTATACTGAGAAGAATTTTGGTGACCTTATCCAAGAAGATTTTAAAGTTCGACGCTTTGTTAAGCAAAAACTTTATGGCTCAGGCGTTTCTAAAATTGAATTGGAAAGAGCTGCTTCTAAATTAAGAATCAATGTTCATGCAGCGCGACCTGGAATTGCAATTGGTAAGAAGGGCGCTGGAATTGAGCAACTTCGTGGAGAAATTGCTCATTTACTTAGAAAGCCTACTGAAGAAGTCTTTTTGAACATTACAGAAGTTCGAAAAGCAGAAGCTGATGCAACTTTGGTTGCTGAAAGCATTGCTAATCAAATTGAGCGTCGTGTTGCTTATAGAAGAGCGATGAAAAAAGCGATTCAACAAGCTAAAAAATATGGCGTCAAAGGTGTGAAGATTCGTGTGTCTGGTCGATTGGCTGGAGCAGAAATCGCTCGTTCAGATAAATACTCTGAGGGTTCGATTCCTCTTCATACTCTCAGAGCCGACATTGATTACGGCTTTGCAGAAGCAAAAACAACTTACGGAATTATTGGAATTAAAGTTTGGATTAATAAAGGCGAAGTCGATATGAGAAGTCGTTTAGGACGTTCTCGTAACTCTAACGCAGCTGTTATTCCTGCAACTAATTTATAAAGGAGAGACGAAATGTTAGCGCCAAAGAAAGTTAAATTTCGAAAAGTGCAGAAAGGCCGAATGTCAGGCAAGGCAACTCGCGGCGGTCGTCTTTCTTTTGGAGAATTCGGCTTGCAAGCTACTGAGCCAGGCTGGGTTACAGCCAGACAACTTGAAGCATCTCGTATTGCGATGACAAGAAGTATTAAGCGCGGTGGTAAAGTTTGGATTAGAATTTTCCCACAAAAATCGATTACTAAAAAAGCTGCTGAAACTCGTATGGGAAGCGGTAAGGGTAATCCTGAGTATTGGGTTGCAGTAGTTAAACCCGGTACTATTTTATTTGAGATGGAAGGCGTTACAAAAGAAGTAGCTTATTCAGCTTTCGATTTAGCCCTTCATAAATTAGCTATTAAAACGAGAAAAATTTCTCGTTCTGAATTGATTGCTTAAGGAGATAAAATGGCACCTGCAAAGAAAAAAACTAGCAAAGGTCCAGCTGCTAAGAAAGCAGCTACTCCAAAAGTTAAAAAGCAAACAAAAGCGTCTAAGGCTAAAGTTGCTAAGAAGTCTGAAGCTACAGAGGCTAAGACTGTTACTTTGGAAAATATGGATAGAAAAGCTTTGGCTTCACGAGCTCGTGAATTAAAGCGTGAACTTATGGGAATTCGTTTTAATCAACAGAACCCAAGTCTCACTGAGTTTCGACGTAAAAAGAAAGAATTAGCAAGTCTGCTCGGGCAGCTAGCATAGGAGTTCGTATGTCAGGAAGAACATTTCAAGGTGTAGTAACTAGTGCAAAAATGCAAAAGACGATTGTTGTGTCCGTAGGTCGTCAATTTCAGGAACTCCGCACAGGTAAAATTGTAAAAACAATGAATAAATATAAAGTTCATTGTGAAGACACTTCAGTGGCAGCTGGCGATAAAGTAGAATTTGTTGAATGTCGCCCCTTAAGTAAAAATAAACGCTTTCGATTTTTAAAGCTTGTTGGGAAGGCTATTCAGGCCGTTACCCCAGATAAGTTGGAAGCATAATAGGAGATTATCATGATCCAGCATCGTTCAAGATTATCGGTTGCAGATAACTCAGGCGCTAAAGAGCTTATGTGTATCAAAGTTCTTGGTGGAAGTAAGAGACGTTATGCTTCCGTTGGCGACGTGATAGTTTGCTCTGTAAAATCTGCCGTTCCAGAAAGTAAAATTAAAAAGGGAAGTGTTGTTAAGGCGGTTATTGTTCGTCTTAAGCGCGAACTTCGTCGTGATGATGGTTCTTATATCCGCTTTGATGAAAACGCAGCGGTATTAATTAACCCATCTAAAGAGCCAGTAGGAACTCGCGTTTTTGGACCTGTGGCTAGAGAACTTCGTGCTGATCAAGCTTTTCTTAAAATTGTATCACTCGCTCCGGAGGTGCTCTAATGGTACGTATTCGAGTTTCTCATCTTAAAAAAGGTGATCAAGTTCAAGCTCTTTCAGGAGCTCATCTTGGTCGTAGTGGAAAAGTTATCGAAGTTAACCACAAGCGTGGTCTTGTTAAGGTTGATGGAATTGGAACGACTAAGCGTCATCAAAAGCCAAATCAACAGAATCGCACAGGCGGAATTGTTGAAGGTTTGCGTTGGTGGCCAGCTTGTAAATTTAAAGTAACAGGTAAATAAAAATGGCGACAAAAACTGCTGAAAAATACACTCCTCGTCTTAAAACTCATTATGACACAACGGTTTTGCAAAAATACGTTGGTTCTGGGAAATACAAAAACAGGATGCAGGTTCCAAAGTTGGATAAAATCACTTTGTCTTGCTCTTTAAAGGATGCCCTGTTGAACCCTAAGGCTCTTGAAGCTTTGGCCCAAGATATGACAAATATTGCAGGTCAAAAAGTTTCTCTTCGAAAGTCTAAGAAAGCGATCTCTAATTTTAAACTTCGTGCTGGGATCAATCTTGGATGTATGGTGACTCTCCGTCGCGACAGAATGTATGATTTCTTAGATCGTTTTGTTTCTTTGGCTTGTCCTCGAATTCGTGACTTTAAAGGCTTTCCTGAAAAAAGCTTTGATGGTCGTGGTAATTATTCTTTTGGAATAAAAGAACATATTATTTTCCCCGAAGTTAATTATGATCAAATCGATAAAATTCGTGGTTTTAATATAACGATAAATACAACTGCACAATCTGATTCAGAAGCATTAGATCTTCTCCGCGAGATGGGCTTTCCCTTCCGCCGACAAGGAGCATAAGATGGTGAACGATCAATTAGCCGATTTTTTAACTAGAATTCGAAACGCAGGAATGGCTCGACATACTTCTGTTGACACCACTCTTACAAAGATGAATCAAAGTGTTGCTGATATTTTGGTCCGTGAAGGTTACGTAAAAGCTGCTAAGCTTCATCAAGAAAATGAGCGTAATTATTTGCGAGTATTTTTAAAGTATGAAAGCGGAGATCTTCGTAAGCCGTTGATTCAAGGATTAGAAAGAATTTCTAAGCCTGGATTACGTCGTTACGTTTCTACAGATAAACTTCCTAGAATTCGTAATGGAATGGGTGTTGCTATTCTAACGACCTCTAAGGGCGTTATGACCGAGAGAGAAGCTCGCAAACAAAAAGTAGGCGGAGAATATCTCTGCTCAGTTTGGTAATAAAAAGAGGTAAGGACTTATGTCGCGTTTAGGTAAACTTCCAGTTGAAATTCCTCAAGGTGTAAAAGCTTCTGTGGATGGTTCTTTGTTGAAGGTTGAGGGTCCCAAGGGGAAACTTAATTATAATATCCCAGCTGGAGTCACTATTTCTCTTGATGGAACAAAACTTGTTTCAAAGAGAAGAGATGATTCAGCTGAACAAAAAGCTAAGCATGGTTTGGTCCGTTCTTTAATGGCCAACATGGTTAAAGGTGTTTCTCAGGGATTTGAGAGACGTCTTGAAATTAAAGGTGTTGGATATAGGGCTGCTGTTAAAGGGAAAGAACTTAATTTAGTTTTAGGTTATTCCCATCCAGTTAATTTCCCTTTACCTGACACTATTGTCGCAAAAGTAGAAGCTAATACTCAGATTATTCTTCAATGTCCTGATAAAGCGCTTTTGGGTGATGTTGCTGCAAAAATTCGTGCATTACGTCCTCCTGAACCTTATCAAGGCAAGGGTATTAAGTATTCAGATGAAGTGATTCGCCGCAAAGCTGGTAAGGCTGCTGCGTCTTCTAAATAATGAGGTAAGAATATGTTTGGTCAAAGTCGAAAAAGAACCAGTGAAAAAGTGATCTCTCGACAAAGGAGACATTTTAGAATCCGTAAGAAAGTGGCTGGTGATTCTCAGCGACCACGTTTTTGTATCACTCGATCAAACCGTGCTCTTACGGCTCAAATTATTAATGATGAAGAAGGTAAAACTTTAGTCAGTGCACGTACACCGATGAAAAAAGTTGCCAATGTTGATTTGGCAAAAAAACTCGGTGAAGAAATCGCCCAAAAGGCAAAACAACAAGGGATAGCTAAAGTGGTTTTCGATCGTGGTGGATATATCTATCATGGAAAAATTGCTGCTGTAGCCGATGGTGCCCGCTCTGCGGGACTGGAGTTTTAAGAGGAATCTATGGCAGACAAAAGAGAAAAGTCCGATAAAAGAGAACGTGATAGCGAAAAATCCGGTTTTATCGACCGCGTAATTCACATTAACCGTGTTGCCAAAGTTGTTAAGGGCGGACGTCGCTTTAGCTTTAGTGCCATCGTTGTTGTTGGTGACAAAAATGGTAGTGTTGGCGTTGGTTTAGGTAAAGCTGCTGAAGTTCCTGATGCTATTAGAAAAGCTGGTGAGCAAGCTAAGAAAAATTTAGCTCCAGTACCGGTTGTTAAGGATACTATTCCTCACGAAGTCACTGGCCGATATGGTGCAGGACGTGTTGTATTTGTTCCTGCTGGAACAGGTACAGGCGTTATTGCCGGCGGAGCTGTTCGGGCAGTTATGGAATGTGCAGGAGTTAAGAACGTCTTGACTAAGTGTATTGGCTCAAACAATCCTCACAACGTTTTAAAGGCTACAATGGATGCTTTTAAAAATTTGAAAACTAAGGAAGATTATAAAAAGCGCTTGGCCGTTTGATTAGGAGTAAACATGGCGACTAAAATTTTTATCAGACAAGTGCGTAGCATGGCTCGTACTAAAGAGGCTCACAAAAGAACGCTTCGCGCTCTTGGGCTCGGCAAAATTGGAAAATCTCGTACGATTACAGATAATACAGCTGTTCGTGGGATGATCCGTGCTGTTGTGCAATGGCTGGAGGTCAAACATGTTCAAGCTTAATAATTTAAAGGCTACACCTGGAAGTCGTAAGGCTCCTAAGCGTCGTGGTTTAGGTATTGGTTCTGGTTTGGGTAAAACTTCTGGTAAGGGACACAAAGGGCAAAGAGCTCGAAGTGGTGGTTATGTTCATCCTTCTTTTGAAGGTGGACAAATGCCTTTGCACCGTCGATTGCCTAAGCTTGGATTCAATAGTCCTTTAAAAGCTATTCAAGTAAAAATAAATCTTACTGAATTAGGTGAATATGCAGGTAAAGATCTTTCTCTTAAAGATTTACTACCTAAGTCATTTACGACTTGTTCAAGAGTAAAGCTTAGCGTTTTTGGAACTAAGGCCCCTAAGGCTCTTCCAAAATCTATTCAAGTGCATCGTTTATCTCCTCAAGCAAAGGCCATTCTCGAAAAGAGCAATGTTAAAGTCAATCTTGTTGAATATAAGAATGGTCATATTGGTAGAAAAAGAACTGCAAAAAGCGCTTAAAAGCGTGAGTTGAGGTAATATAGCCACATTATGGATGCACAACTAAGATCGCGTTTACTATGGTTATTTGGATTAGTTTTTGTTTTTAAAATCGGCTCACATATTCCAACCCCTGGAGTTGATGGTCAGGCTTTAGCTGAGTTTTTTAATCAAAAAAGCCAAGGAACAGTTTTCGGGCTTTTGAACTTGTTTTCAGGTGGTGCTTTAGCGCAGCTTTCAATTTTTGGTTTAGGAATATCGCCTTATATTTCTTCGAGTATCATTATGCAGTTGGCAACTATAATGTTTCCAAGTGTAGAGCGTATGCAGAAGGAAGGCGAGCATGGTCGTCGACAAATTACTCAGTACACTAGATATTTGACTGTCGGTATCGCTCTAGTTCAAGGTTTCATTATTTCTAGTCAAATTGAAGGTCAAACAAGTCCTTCAGGAATTCCAATTGTAGTTGAAGGTGGTTTGGCTTTCCGACTTTTAGCCATGGTGCTTTTGACATCTGGTTCTGTGTTTGTGATGTGGCTTGGTGAACAGATTACTGAGAGAGGAATCGGAAACGGATCTAGTATAATTATTTTTACAGGTATTGCGTCTTCTCTCTTCAGCGGAATTAGTTCTTTAAAATATTCTCTTCAAAATGACCAAATGACTATTGCAGGTTTAGTTTTTCTAGCGGTTATCATGGTTGCGGTTGTTGCTTCCATTGTTTTTATGGAACAAGGATTTCGTAAGGTTCCGATTCAATATACAAAAAGAATGATTGGCAAGAAAATGTATATGGGACAAGATTCTCATTTGCCCCTAAAAATAAATTCTGCTGGAGTAATTCCTCCAATTTTCGCAAATACTTTGATTTTATTTCCAGCTACAGCACTTTCATTTATCAGTGCTAAATGGGCGACTGAAGCAACCCAACTATTGACTCCTTCAGGATATCTTTTCAATATTCTCTATGTACTTGGAATTGTCTTTTTTGCTTTCTTTTACACTGCAATCACATCCAATCCTGCCGACTTGGCTGATAATCTACGAAAGTTTGGCGGATATGTTCCAGGCATACGCCCCGGAAAAGCAACAGCAGACTACCTTGATGACATCATCGCAAAATTAACCTTTAGTGGCGCAATTTATCTTTCTGCGGTTTGTATTCTTCCGAGTATTTTAATTGCAACTTTTAAAGTTAATTTTTATTTTGGTGGTACAACTCTTATGATTCTTGTGGGTGTGGCCTTGGATACTATGAGCCAAATTCAAGCTCATTTATTAAACCAAAATTATGAAGGTTTCTTAAAGTCCGCAAAACTTCGTGGACGTACGGCAAGCTGAGTATAGATGGAAAAGGTGAGAGTACTTGTTTTTTTAGGAGCTCCTGGGAGCGGCAAAGGAACACAGTCTAAAATTCTCACCGAAAAAAATTCGAGTTGGAAACATATTTCAACTGGAGATTTATTCCGAAAAGAAATTGCATCTGGATCTACTCTTGGAAATGATTTGAAATCTTTGTTGGATAAGGGACAATTAGTACCCGATGCAACAACAATGAAAGTTTTCGAATCACAAATTGATTCTTTAATAAAATCTCAAAAAGTTGATTTACTTTTGTTAGATGGTTGCATTCGAACAAAGGGCCAAGCTGAATATCTTTCATCAATGTTGAAAAGACGAGAGGATCTCAATCGAGTTCCTTTGGTTGTAGAGTTAGAAGTCCCAGAGGAAGTCCTTGTTAGAAGATTAACAGGTCGCTTAATTAACCCAAGAACTGGCAAAATCTATCACATCGTTGATAATCCTCCTGCTAAAGCAGGGGTCTGTGATCTTGATGGTGGGCCCTTGATTCAGAGGGATGATGATAAGGAATCTGTTATTAGGCAAAGATTTCAAATATTTAGAGATGAGAAGGCCCCGATTGAAGCCGTTTTAGCAACTGAGGCAAAGTGGATTCGGGTTAATGCCAATCAAAAACCAGAAATGATTACGGAAGAGCTTTTAAAGCAGATTAAAAATGTGTTAGAAAGTGGGGCTTAAAGTTGACTCGTTTTTAAACGAGGTTAGAAAGTTAGAGCTTCACGTTTAAGTAAGGAAAATCTATGAAAGTCAGAGCATCGATCAAGAAAATTTGTGAAAAATGTCAGGTTGTTAAACGTAAGGGTATTTTACGAGTAATTTGTGAGAACCCTAAGCACAAGCAAAGGCAAGGATAAAATAAATGGCACGTATTGCAGGCGTCGATTTACCAAGAAATAAAAATTTGAATATTGCACTCACTTACATCCATGGTGTGGGTAAAAAAACTTCAGAAAAAATTATTGAGACTTTAAAACTTTCTCCGACTCTTAAAACAGATCAAATGGATGAAGCAATTGTCGCAAAAATTCGTGATTATCTAGAGCGAAATTTAGCCGTTGAAGGTGAACTTCGACGTCGTAATGCGATGAACATTAAACGATTGATCGATTTGCAAACTTATCGCGGATTACGTCATAGAAAAGGTCTTCCTGTTCGTGGACAAAGAACACGTTCAAACGCAAGAACTCGTAAGGGTCCTCGTAAAACTGTTGCAGGAAAAGCTTCAGTCAAAACATTGAAGTAATAATAAAGGAGCAGAAGAAAAAATGTCTACGCAACAACAAAATACACAAAATCAAGGCGGCGCAGCTCCTGCTAAAGCTAAGAAGAGATCTATTAAAGTTCCTTCAACAGGTGTTTGCCACGTTAATACAACTTTCAATAACACAATCGTTACTATTGCTGATGGTGCCGGAAATTCACTCTTCTGGAGCACTTGTGGAAAAAAAGGTTTTAAAGGCGCACGTAAAAGCACTCCTTTTGCCGCTCAAGTTGCCGCTGCTGATTGTGCTCAAATGGCCTTTGATGCAGGTATGAGAACTGTTGTTGTTAACATTAAGGGACCTGGTGCTGGTCGCGAGTCTGCATTGAGAGCTATCGCTGGTGCTGGGCTTAAGGTAACTCTTATTAAAGATGTTACTCCAATCCCTCACAATGGCTGTCGTCCTGCTAAGCGAAGAAGAGTTTAATTGGAATTAAAACTTGTTAATGCAAGTTTAAAAAAGTTTTTAAAAAGAAGTGAAATAGGAGTTTATCGGAAATGATACAAGAAAACTGGACTACACTAATTCGACCAAAAGGAATTGAAGTTGATCGAAGTAGTTTGACACCCACTTATGGTCGCTTCATTGCTAAGCCTTTAGAGCGTGGATACGGGCACACAATTGGAAATGGACTCCGAAGAATCCTTCTTAGCTCTCTTCAAGGTTGTGCTATTAGCAGCGTGAAATTTGATGGCGTTTTACATGAGTTTGCAACTCTTAATGACGTTACTGAAGACATGGCTGATTTAATTCTCAATCTTAAAGGTGTTCGCTGCAAATTGGCTGAAGGATCTCAAAAGGTCATATCCATAGATAAAAAAGGACCTTGCACTATGACAGCGGCTGATCTTGCTGTTGATTCTTCAATTCAAATTTTAAATCCTACTCATCACATCGCGACTCTTGGTAAAGATGCTCACATTCGTGGTGAGATTGTTGTTCGTTGGGGACGTGGATACGTTTCTGCGGATCAACAAAAACAAGAAAATTCACCTATCGGCACTATTGCTGTAGATAGTGTTTATTCTCCTGTACTCAGAGCCAATTATGCCATTTCAAATGCGCGTGTTGGTGGATCAACTGATTATGATAAATTGACATTAGATATTTGGACTGATGGAAGTTTGCTTCCAGAACAAGCGATTGCTTTTTCTGCCAAAATTCTTAAAGAACAAGTTAGCATCTTTATTAACTTCGACGAAGAAGTTGAAGTTGTAGAAGTTAAAAAAGATCTTGGAAAGAGCGATGTTAATGAAAACCTCTTCAAGAGTGTTGAAGAACTCGAGCTTTCTGTACGTAGTGCAAACTGCTTACAAAATGCTAACATTCGTTATATTTATGAATTGGTTCAAAAGTCTGAAGCTGAAATGCTTCGTACTAAGAATTTCGGTCGTAAATCATTGAACGAAATTAAAGATATTCTTTCTCAGATGGGCTTAGGTTTGGGAATGAAGTTAGATATTACCCCAGAAATGATTGCTGAACGTCAACGTGAACGCAATCAAGAACCATAAATAAAAAAGTAGGACTAGACTAATATGAGACATAAGGCCGTATCCCGAAGATTAGGTGTTAAAACCGCACATAGAATTGCTCTTTTGAGAAATTTAACAGCAGCGCTTGTTGAGCACGGTCGTATTAAAACTACTACGGCTCGAGCAAAGTCTTTGCGCGTTTTTGTTGAAAAAATTGTAACTCGATTAAAAGAGCCAAGTGTTAGCAATATTCGTGTTGCTAGCTCTAAGTTGGGCGATAGAAAAGTTGCTCTTAAGATTGCTAATGAAGTTTCTCCTAAGTTTAAAACTCGACCCGGCGGTTATCTTCGAATTTTGAAGTTGGTTAATCCTCGTGTTGGTGATGCTGCGGATCTTTCTTTGATTGAATGGAGTGAAGAAGCATTAGTGCCTCACTATCAAGAAAAGAAGGCTGCTCCCAAGGCTAAGGCTAAGAAGAAAGCTTCTTCTAAAAAAAGCGCTGATGAGACAGAGGCTGCTTCTGAAGAGAAGAGCTCTAAAAAAGCTAAAAAATAGTGCCCATGTCTAAAGGATTTCCTCTAAGACTATTCAAACTTTCGGTCTTAGTTGGAGTCCCCTTGTTGGGTTTTCTTTATGCTTATCAGTTCAAGTCGCCTCAAGGTGAAGTTCAGGTTCCATTTCATACTTTTCAGGCTCCTTCGACAACCGTTTTTACGGCAAACGCTAAAGAGCCAAAAACTTTAAATTGGAATAAAAATCCTATTACTGTAGTGAATTTTTGGGCAACATGGTGTCCTCCTTGTTTGGAGGAATTTCCATCCATGATTGAGTTGCAACGTCAGCTCGAGAATAAGGGTGTAGAATTTTTATTTATTAGCGTGGATGATAGTTGGTCTAAAGTTGAAAAGTTTTTAAGCGACAATGCTATCGATGTTCGTGCCGACAGACTTTTTTGGGATCCTAAAAAAAATGCGGCTCAAGTTTGGGGTTCAGAAAAATTTCCCGAAACTTTTATCATTCGAAGAGATTCTTGGGTTTTAGAAAAAGTCGTGGGTTCGCAGCGATGGACACGCCCAGCCGTCATTGAATATTTTTCAGACTTAGCTCAAAAGAGTCAAAATATATTAGCGCAAAATAATTTGATAGATTGGATTTTTCCTTCAATTTACGCAGATGATTCAAATGATATTCCTCTTATTCACGAAGAAGATAAAAAGTCTCTTGAGAATTTAAGACAGAATATTGAAGTGGCCAGCAAAAATTTAATTCAGGCTGAAGCTGCTTTGAAGAGCGAAAAAAGATCTCTTGAGGAATTAGAAGTTTTAAAAAACAAAGCTGATTCCGAATTAAATGAAGCAAAAAATCAAAAATCAGAATTAGAAACTAAACGTGTAGAGCTCGACAAGCTTACAAAGAAAAATCAAAGTTCATTGGATAATGAACAGCGTGAGAAGAAAAATGTTGAAAATCAAATTAAGGATTCTCAGCGTGAAATTGAAAGACTCGAGAAAGCTCTTGATGCTGAGAAGGTGAAATTGGTTGAGATTCAAAAGGCCTTAGCCACTCGAGTTCAAAACATCAGCAGTTTAGAGAAGGCAAAGGAAAGTTTAGATGAAGATACCACTAAACTTGTTGAGCGACTTAAGGGTTCAAATAGTCTTGTTTCTGATAAATCAAAAACAACATCAGAGGCTAGTAAAAATCTTTCTCAAAGAAAATCAACCGTGTCAGATTTAGAGTCTAAAGTTAAAGGCTTTGAAAAAACTCTCCAACAACAAAAGAAAAAGTTGGTAGATTTTGAAAATTTATTAAAGAAGTAGAAGTAAAGGAAGGAAAAATGGCCAAATTAAGTACAGTAAATAAAAATAATAAAAGAGCGAGAATGGTTAAGTCGCAAAGCAAAGCTCGTAAAGCGCTTCGTGAACAAAGTTTAGATTTGAAACTTAGCCCTGAAGACAGAGCGGTTGCGTTTCGAAAATTGCAAAAGCTCGCTAAAAATGGCGCTGCTAATCGCCATGTCGTGCGTTGTTCAGTGACTGGAAGAAGCAAAGGCGTTTATCGTAAGTTTCGTCTATCACGTATGAAATTTCGTGAAATGGCATTGGATGGATTGCTTCCAGGCGTTGTAAAAGCTAGCTGGTAAGTTCTCTCTTTTTGATCTCTGAAATTGCATCATTTTGAAAGGTATAAATATCTATGGATCAAGTTTTGTTTTTAGCTCCTTTAGTAGGTACGTTGGCTCTTGTTGTTGCTTTTGCTCTTTTTTACCGAGTTAAAGTTTTACCTGCGGGCAATGCAAGAATGGTGGAAATTTCAGGCTTCATTCGTGAAGGATCGATGGCTTTTCTTTCACGTGAATATAAAATCCTTTTTCTTTACTCTTTAATTTTATTTTTGGTTTTAGGTTCGAGTGCTTTAGGTTGGGAAACAGCTTCCTCATTTATTTTTGGAGCGTTCCTTTCTCTTTTGGCAGGCTTTATGGGAATGAAGGCCGCTACAATTTCTAACGTTAGAACTGCTGAAGCAGCGAAATCACATGGACGCGGATCTGCGTTGATGGTGGCTTTCGACGGTGGTGCTGTTATGGGATTGTGTGTAGCTGGCCTGGGATTGATTGGTTTAGGTTCTCTATTTTATTATTTTCACGCTAGCGACCATTTCACTCATGTTATTCATGGCTTTGGAGTGGGTGCTTCCTCAATTGCGCTTTTTGCTCGAGTGGGTGGAGGTATTTATACAAAGGCTGCTGATGTGGGATCTGATTTAGCAGGTAAAGTTGTAGCTGGAATTCCAGAAGATGATCCTCGTAACCCTGGCGTTATTGCAGATAATGTTGGCGATAACGTGGGCGATGTTGCAGGTATGGGCGCTGATATCTTTGAAAGTTACGTAGCCGCTTCAGTGGCTGCGATGGCTTTAGCTGTTACTTTAAAACCTGAGGTTCTAAGTTTGTTAGCTCAACCCAGCGCTGCTTTGGATGAAACTTCTTTGCGATCGCTCGCATTAGTCACTCCACTCGCACTGGCGACTATTGGACTCGTGGTTAGCATTTTAACAATTTATTTAATTCGATTTTTTAAAGATAAATCTCCAGCCTTAGTTTTGCGTTGGGCATTATTGTTACCTCCAGTCATTTTCATTGGAATAGTGGCATGTTTGATTAACAAGTTTTCATTCGGTTGGGGAATATTGTCTGCAGTATCTGCGGGAGCTATTGGTGGTGGAGTTGTTGGATTGATAACCGATTATTACACATCAAGTACACCTGTAAGAAAGATTGCAGAGAGTTCTTTAACTGGGGCAGGTACAAATTTAATCCAAGGATTAGCCGTTGGTCTTGAGAGTGTTATTGCTCCAATGCTCGTGATAGCAGCTGTGGCCTATGTCAGCTATGCATCGCTAGGACTTTATGGAATTGCTATTTCAGCTGTCTCCATGTTGGCCGTAACTGCGATGGTTATGACTGTAGATGCTTATGGTCCAATTAGTGATAACGCTGGCGGAATCGCTGAATTTGCAGAAATGGGTAAAGAAGTTCGAGTGATTACTGATGAATTGGATGCAGTAGGAAATACCACTGCAGCCATTGGCAAGGGATTTGCGATAGGTTCGGCTGTTCTTACTGTTGTTGCGCTCTTTGCTGCATTTAAAGCTGAAATTGATCATTTGCGAGTCGGTGGATTAGTTCTTGAATTAACAGATGGTCGAGTTCTTATCGGTCTTTTAATTGGTGGTGTGCTTCCATGTATAGTGGGCGCTAGCACAATGAGAGCTGTTGGTAAGGCTGCTGGAGAAATTGTAGTAGAAATTGGTCGTCAATTTAGAGAAATTCCAGGACTTCTTGAAGGAAAGCCTGGTGTAAAACCTGAAACTGCAAAATGTGTTGATTTGGCGACTAAGGCTGCTTTGTCTCAAATGATTCTTCCTGGATGTGTTGCAGTCATTTCACCTGCACTTATTGGTTTTACATTAGGAGCTGAAGCACTGGCGGGAACCTTGGCTGGGGCCATGGTTGTAGGTGCTGTATTAAGTTTGTTTATGGCAAACGCAGGTGGCGCTTGGGATAATGCTAAGAAGTACATTGAAAAAGGTGGTCTTGAAGGACACAAGAAGGGTTCTGATGCTCATAAGGCAGCTGTTGTCGGCGATACCGTCGGAGATCCTTTCAAAGATACTTCGGGGCCCGGTATTGCGATCCTTATTAAAGTTATGAGCGTTGTATCTTTAATGATTGCAGCTCTTCTAGCTTAATAAGAATTCTATAAATAAAATCTCAAGATTTATTGGAGCGCGCCTATTTCAAGCGTCTCCAATAAATGTTCGATATCGTTTGTAACATTTTCTTCGCTGCTTAAAGCCACTTCTATTTTAACTAATTTATGAGGTTGTCGGTAAACCCAAATTTCAGCAAAGGAATCTGCTTGGCGATAAAAAGCTTTGTGTCCATCGATATCTACACTGGTCCAATCATTATGAATTTTTTTCAGTTCATTCTCGAGTTCAATAGGTATTTCAATTTGTTTGTTTTCGAGAAGTACAAAGGAAATTCTTTCTGAAGAATCTACTAAGGATGTTGAATGAGGGTCGGAGACAATGAGGAGGGGTTTGTTTTCGAGTGTCGTCCAACTTTGCGGAGCTTGAAAACTCAAAGCTTTTGATAAACTTTTGAATTCCTTAAAACGTGCTTGGCCGATTTCGCCACCATTTTTTTTCCGACCAATTTCGATTTCTCGGGCTTGTCCAATTTCCCCACCTAAAGCTTTGATGTTTGAAGCACTTAAATTAAAGGCCAAAAAAAATGTCAGGAAGGAAAAGTTTAATAAATATTTAGAATTCATTGTTGTCGACTTCCTTATCTTTGTTCGAAGTTGAAGATTGATTCCGGGCCACTGGAAATAGATGAATTTCTAAATGATAAACAGCATCAGTACCGATGCTCGAGCTTAGGATTTTATTGAGGTTTTGTCTGAATTCTCGAATTAATGATTTCACTTCAGGAAGTGCTGATTCTTTTACGGCAACTGTGAGTCCACTACTTTCTCTTAAATTTGGAGATTCATTCAAAACTGCTTTGAGGGCTAATTCTGTGAATTGAAAATGAAGATTTCTTACTAGAAGCGCTTGATGGCTGAAATCTCCCGTAGTGACTAAGGCCTCTGTTTGTTGAAGATCTCCATCGGGAGTGCGTTCAATGTATCCTAGAGTGAGTAATAATTTAATACTCTCTTCGGCTTGTTTAGGTGTGATTTTATTTCCAAGAGCATTTGAAATCCACCGCGGATCTTCTTCGAAGGAATCTAATAAGACTAATTCTCTGACGACCCAGTGGTACCAATTTTTTAAAAATTCAATGTGATCATCGGATACGAGTTTCGCCTGACGGCTGTAGCGCGCTTTAAGCGAGATCATTTGATCTAAATAATGTTTTTTATCTTCTGTGCTTTGATGAGATTCATTGTAATAAACAAGACTTTTAAAGTATTCGGCATCTTGTTTTTCGAGACCTAATCCTCGAATAAAATTATGGATGTTTTTATCTGTGATTCTTCGATCGCCATCCATAACGAGTTTTAAATAGTTGGGAGAGCTAAGTTTGGCTCTCATGGCAAAAGATTTGAAAGAGAAATGAGGGTTTTGAGATTTTCGGACGCGATAGTAATCGCGTAAATACTGACGATAGTCAGTGTACTCAAAAATATTAAGCCTATCCCCCGCTTCCAAGTCCTACCCCTCGCTGTTCATATTAATCAAAAAATTCAGAAAAGGGTGACTTTATTAATCTTTACATTATTGCGAGGCAGTAAGAGTCGGTTAAGTGCCGTAAAATATAAAAGCTATCTTTAATAATAAATACTTAAGTCAAATATACTTGGACTTTTAAACAGGCTTTCTTTAACTTTTGTTAAGGACTTAATACTTTGTCCACAGGAGACTATTTGAAAATTGTGGATTCGCATTTAAGATTTTAAATGAAATCCCTGGGAGCTTTGTTCCCCAAAGCTCCCTCCCTTAAATTTAACTAAAAGTTTTGTGTGGCAGGCTTTCAAGTCTTCCCGCTGGAGTGATTAAAACATAATCAAGTTTTCTTTGGAGTTCGCGAATATTTTTTGCACCACCATATGTGAGTCCACTGCGTAGACCTCCAATGATGTCAGCGATGATAGCTTCGTGATCTTCTCTATAGGGAACTCGAGTGGCAACACCTTCGGCAGTCTTCCAGTCAGACATATTACCAATAAAATCTTCTTGAGCTTCTCGGCTCGCCATTCCTCGATATGTTTTAAATTTTTTCCCTTGAGAGTCACTCACAACTTCTCCGGGAGTGGGAGCAGTTCCAGCTAACATTCCGCCAATCATGACAAAGTCAGCGCCAAAGGCTAGCGCTTTTACTATGTCGCCTGGGCTTCTAATCCCGCCATCGGCAATAATAGATCGATCGACTCTAGCGCATTCTTGAATGCTACTTAGTGTCGGAATGCCAAAGCCAGTTTTAATTCGAGTGCTGCATACAGAGCCTCCGCCAATTCCAACTTTAATAAGATCGGCTCCGCATGAAGCGAGGTAGTCAGCGCCGGCATAGGTGGCAACATTTCCAGCCATGATGCAGGAATTTTCTTCTTTAAGTAAATCCACTCGAATTTGTTTTAAGACTCGACCGATATAACGAGCGTGTGCATGGGCAACATCTATGACGAAGTAGGTCGCGCCAGCATCTCTTAGGGCTTCGACTCTTTCTAAGTCTCTTTCGGCACAGCCCACTGAAACAAATGTGGGATATTTACATTTTTTAAATTCATTAACATTTTCTTCAATAGTGCAAAATCGGTGGAGAGCGCCCATTCCACCTTTGGAGCCCATAAAGTTGGCCATAGGACTTTCGGTTATGGTGTCCATGTTCGATGAAATTACGGGAATTTCTATCTTTAATTTCGAGCATTTACTAGTATTTACCGTTTCTACGAAACGTCTGGATTCATAATGGTTATAAGTAGGAACTAAAAGAACATCATCAAAAGTAAATGCGGTTTTTTCCATAGCAATTCGTGTTTAGCATCAAAGATTAAGAAAAGTCTAACTGGACTCTTAGCTTCCTAATTTAGTGACTTTCTTCGGGCGATCGCAAGGTTAATTGAATTGCGTGGATTAATTGAGCGTCGAAAAGTGGTTTTAATGCAGTAACAACGGATCGTTCTCTTTCGATTCTGCTGAGGCCATGAAAAGCTTCAGAAATCATAAATACTGAGTAATGGCCGCCTTCTCCTTTGTGACTATGCCCTATATGTTTTGGGCTATCGTTATGAAGTTTTATTTCAATGGGACCAAAGGATTTTTTAAGTATGTCGAGAATTTTGTTTTCGGGCATTTCAGAAGTCTTCATAGTGTTTAATTTTTACTCTAATCGAAGTAAAACGAAAGTGCATGAATGCCAATGAAATGTGTAAGCGCTTTATTTTGCGGGGTCGGGTGCAAGGAGTGGGGTGTCGTTTTCAGGTTCAAGAGTGGGCACTTCAAATAGGTTCGCTTTCTGGATATGTCAAAAATTTAGCAGATGCTTCCGTTGAGGTTTGCGTTTACGGCCAGAGTTGGCGGGTTGTTGATTTTGAAAAAGCATTACGTGAAAAACTTCTTGAACCCGTGAAAATTGATTTCATTGAAAGTGAAGATCTTGAGCAGCCGCAGTGGCCTCCTGGTTTTGTTATTCGTCGATAAAGTGTCGCATTTTTAACGTTCTTGAGTTTGTTTAAGCTTTAAGTATCAAGCTAAACTAAGTCTATGTCTGCACCTGAGATTTTGCTGAATATAGAAAATCTTTATCATAATACGCGTTTGCTTTTGCAAAAAAGTCCTCATGTTTTCGCTGTAATTAAAGCGAATGCTTATGGCCATGGTGCGGTCATGATTGCTCGCATGTTGGAGAAATCTTTTAGCACTAAAGAAATTCCATATTTTTGTTTGGCGAGATTAGGTGAAGTGCAAGAGCTTCGTCATAATGGAATCAATCATCCTTGTTTAATTTTTAGTGAATGGGACTATAAGCATGAAGAATGGCCCGATAATGCTTTTCCTGTGATTCACGGCTTTGAAGATATTGATCGCCTTCCTCAAGCTTCACTCAAATTCAATAAAGTGCATTTGAAAATTAATACTGGAATGAATCGAATGGGCTGGTGTCTTAAAGATTTTTCCAAACTTGAAAAAGGAATCGAACAGATTGCCGCGAAGGGTTTTTTAATTGAAGGTCTGATGAGTCATTTGGCGCGAGCCGAAGAAGATGCTGAAAAGTTTTCTAATTATCAACAAAGAAAATTTTTGGAAACTTACAAAGTTTTAATGAATCAGTGGAAAAGCTCTTGGGGTCCTAAGCCCACTTGGATTCATTTAGCCAATTCGGAAGGTCTTTTTCATAATATAGGATTGGGCGAACCCTTTAATGCCGTTCGGGCTGGATTAGGTCTATGGGGAGTTCAGGAAAATTCTCGAGTGCCGACAAAAAATCACGAAATTCGACCGGTGCTGAGTCTTCGCGCACCTATTAGAAAAATTTATGAAATTGATGAAGGGGATGGGGTTGGATACGGACAAGTGTATCAAGCCAAAATCAAAAGACGTTTGGCCACTGTCAACTTGGGTTATGCGGATGGATTGAGAAGAGATTTTGCTAAAGAAGAGTTTGGCTTTGGACTTTTCTATAAGGGGCGCAAGTTACCCTTCTGTGGAAGAATTTCAATGGATTTATGTACGGTGGATGTCACCGATGTTCAATGCCAAGTTGGAGAATGGCTCTATTGGATTTGTGAGGATCAATCTGTTGAAGGATTGGCGAGTGCTATTAACACCATCAGCTATGAAATATTTTGTTCATTTCATACTCGAATAAAAAGAAAATACTTGGAGCCTAATTCATGAACAGTGTTTATCAGAGCGTTATTAACGGCTTTCGTGATTTAGGAAAAATTTCTATATTTGTGGCTCAATCCATCGCTTGGCTTTTTTCAAAACCCTACCGATTTAGACAAATTATAGATGAGATGGAATTTGTCGGTAACCAAAGTCTTTCTATTATCACTCTAACAGCATTATTCACGGGAGCGGTTTTCGCTTTTCAATCTTGGATAGCTCTGGATTTAGTGGGCACTTCAGCGCTGGTGGGTGTTTCTGTGAGTTTAGCGTTAGCTCGTGAGTTGGGTCCGGTGATGTGTGCGATAGTGGTGACTGGACGTGCGGGAGCTGCCATGGCCGCTAAAATTGGAATCATGAGAGTGAGTGAGCAAATTGATGCTCTTGAAGTTTTGGCAATTTCACCAAAACAATATTTAATTGCACCTAAAATTGTTGCCGCCACTATTGCCACGCCACTTTTGTGCGCAATTTTTATTCTTGTTGGAAACGTAGGTGGATATTTTGTAGGAGTTCATTTTTGTGGTGTGGATCCTGGAATTTATATTCATAATTTAAAATCTTATTTGGATCCTTGGGATCTTTATCATGGGATGATTAAGGCCACGATCTTTGGATTCCTGATGGCCTCGATTGCTTGTTATAAAGGATACATCACCAAAAATGGAGCTGAAGGCGTGGGTAAAGCCACAAATGAATCCGTTGTCTACGGTATGGTTGTTATATTAGTCGTCGATTATTTCTTAACAGTTTTATTGCCAACGGGGTTGAAAACACAGTCATGATGAAAAATCCTGATTTGGAGCCAGTTATAGAATTTGAAGCTGTTACTAAAAGTTTTGGTCCTGAACATGGACCCATACTTGATGAAATGTCTTTAAAAATATTACCGCGATCTATCCATGTGCTTATTGGTTTTTCGGGAACTGGAAAAAGTGTGACGATTCGACATGCGCTGGGATTGATGAAACCCGACAAAGGGCTCGTTAGAGTTAAGGGCGCAGATTTGGCAACGCTCGATGAATATCAAGTTAGAGAAATGAGAAAAAGTTTTGGAATGTTATTTCAAAGCGTAGCTCTATTTGACAGCTTGTCAGTGTTTGAAAACGTGGCCTTTCCATTTCGTGAACATAGAAGAGATATGAGCGAGCAACAAATTAGAGATAAGGTGGATGAACTCTTGGATCGTGTTGAATTGAAGGGTTATGTCAAAAAAATGCCTGAAGAACTTTCGGGTGGAATGAAAAAAAGAGTGGGCATCGCCAGAGCAATGGCGCTCAATCCTGAGATATTAGTTTGCGATGAACCTACGACTGGATTGGATCCTGTAACGACTCAGCTCATAGACAATTTGATTGCAAAAACGACTCGAGAATTAAACGCTTCGGCGTTTTTGGTTAGTCACGACATTCACGCCGCCATGCGCATAGCGGATGTTGTGAGCATGATCTATCGAGGTAAAATAATAGAGTCGGGGACTCCAGATGAATTTAGACGATCTAAAGATAAGGTCGTTGTGAATTTTTTAGAGAGTGCGGGTGTCATATGAGGGAACCCTCAAAAGGGATGGATAGAGAAGTTCAAGTTGGGTTATTTGTTTTTCTCGCGTGTGCGATTATTGCGGCATTTTCGTTTCGCATAACCGATACGCCTATTTTTCGGAATGGAAAAAATTATGTTGTTTTTTTGAGTGATGCCACAGGTATTTTTAAAAATTCAAAAGTAAAAATGGCGGGCATAGATATTGGTGTTATTCGAAAAATTGAACTTGAAGGAAATCGCGCAAAGCTCACTTTGCTTATAGATAAGGAATATGAAATTCCCAAAAATTCTATTGTTGTGCCAAGACCGCTAGGTATTTTGGGAGATAAATTTATTGAGATTCAACCTCAAGGAGATTCAAAACAAGGAGAGCAAATTGAGAAAAGCTCGGATGAATCTGGCTTTAATCCTTTAGACTGGCTTGTCCCGAGCGCAAGCGCCCAGCAATCAGCTAATGAACTGAAAACTAATGATGGCAGTTCTACAGTGCTTCGTTCTAAAGAAAATGCAGCAAGCATGGATGATCTCTTGCGTAGGGTGGGAGATGTGAGTGGCGACATGAAGGTTATTTCAAATGACGTGAAGGGCTTTGTGAAAACAAGTAAGCCTGAACTTACGCAGTTTATTCAGTCGATCAATAGAATTTCTAAAAAAATCGAAAACACTCTTAAAGAAATTGATACAGACCAAATGAGTAAAGATATTAAAGCGCTCAGCAAAAGTGCGGGGGAATTGGGTAAATCACTTGAACATATTAACAGTATTGCGACAAAAATTGACAACGGTGAAGGGACTCTTGGAAAATTGGTGAATGATCCCACTACAGTGGATCAGCTCAATAGAACTTTAAACACAATAAACAACGTCGTTGAAAGAGCGAGAAGAACTCGAGTCGTTGTAGATATTGATGGACAATATTTAGAGAGAATTTCTCAGACGAAAACCTATCTAGGTATAGATATCATGCCTAAAGATGATATTGGTTATAGGGCCGAACTCGTTTTTGATCCTGAGGGAACTTATAAAACAAAAGTCACTGAAAGTTCTGTCAATGGTGGTCCCGTAACAACCACTGTAGAGCGCGTTCAAAAAAAGAATGCTGTAAAATATTCTCTTCAATTTGTAAAACGAGTGTGGAATGCGGGAATTCGCTTGGGGATGTTTGAGAGTGAGGGCGGTGTGGCTCTTGATTATTTGCCATGGGGTAAGGATTTAACACTAACGGCTGAAGCTTTTAATTTTGGTCGAGAGAATGACAATGCTCATACTCGTGCTCAGGCGAGTTTACAGTTTTTAAGATATTTTAAACTTAATGTTGGCGTGGATGACATCATGGCAAAAAAAGGAGGATCTCATAAGAGTTCCTTTTATGCAGGGTTAGGTTTGCGTTTTGATGATAACGACATCAAGCTCTTATTTGTACTGCCAGGGGTGCCTTAAGAATTATTATGGCATCTAAAAAGAGAGATAAGACTAAAACAGTTACTGAGAATACAAAGTCGATCACGTTAACTGACTTGTCTACTTTTGCTGGTGAAATGGGCGATAAGATTGAGAGACTTTTAGGTGAAAAAGATTTACCGATAGAAGCTCAACCCATGGCACTTTTAAGAAGATCGGCGGCAAGATGCACAACCGATTTGATGGAGAAACTTGGGCTTGAGGAAGTGTCACTTCCTAAATTTAGTAATAATTTATTAATTCTCGGACCAGTCCCCTTAGATCTCATTCATTCGTTGGCGAGTCTTGGCTTATTAACTGCAAGAGAGCAGATTTTAGTGAGTCATGACCGTTGGAAAGAAATCCAACAAGTGTTTCCTGATCTTCGTGGTTTATTGCTCGATTCAGAAGATAGTACAAATACGGATACTCACACCGAAACGCTCACCGAAACTGAGGCCATTTCTGAAGAGACTTCTCAAAATGACAAAGCTAAAAAATGGGATGAAGTTGAAGAAGAGCACTCGCTCGAGCTGGATAAAGAATCACCGCCCCCTCAAGAAGAACCTAAAAGCACAGGAAAACGTGAGCCGACGGCTGTTTTAAGCCGTCAAGCCACTGGAGTTAAGGATTCTAAAAAGAAAAGTTCAAAAAAAGTCTCAATATCGTCGATCTTTCCGTTGCATGTAGGTTTATCGGGATTGTTGATTTTGGTGCTTGGGTCTTCGCTCTTTGTATTTGTTAAAAAGCGACACGATGAAAAGTTGAGTGAATCGGGCAAGAGCGGAGTGCTTGAGGTTCGATCGCAATTAAGAAAGCGTCAAATCGGAAATCTTCCTGAAGACTTGAAGCCTTTAGCGACAGAAACTCTTTATCAAAATGAATTTGGACTATTGAAAAGATTGAGACCCTTACTTTTACAATATGAAAAAGGTTCATTGTTTTTAGCTGAAGGAGATGAGCAATTTTTAAGGACGATTTCTCAGCCGGCTTCATCTTCTTTTCAGGCAAGAATATTAGCTTCTAATCAGTTGGCTCTTTATTATGTCTTCAGAGGGAAATTTTCTGAAGCTCAAAACTTGTTAAATGGAATTTTGCTGGCTTCTCCAACAGATCTCAATACTTTGTTAAACGCGAGTATCTTTGGAATTGTTACCGGACAATTAAATCAGGCTCGAAAGTATGCCCTTTCGGCTCAAAGTTTATGTAGAGCTCTCGATTGTTGGCTCCCTTATGCACTTTTGGGTTATGTTGAGGGACTTTCAAATAATCCTGCACAATCGGAAAGATTATTTCAAATTGCTTTATCTCATATGGATAATGGTTTGATTTATGGTCTTTGGTTAAAAACTCTCAGTTCATCGCCTGCAGAGGTTAGAATGAAAATTCCTTCAGTCTTAAAGCAAGCCTTGTGGGCTGATCCGGATTTACTTAAAGATTCTCCTCTTCGAGCTCCACTTTTTATTCATTGGTTATACACAGAATCTGCAGAGGGATATATTACCGCTTTAGCTTCTTTTGAGAATGAAATTGGGAAAAATAAAGCCCAATATTTGCGATGGGTAAACAATCGACATCCCTTTAATGCGGCTCCTGAGCCGATTACACAAATTGAAAAGAAGCTTTCTATTGAAAGCGACTTGTTGGGTCAGGTTCTTTATTCCTATTTACTGAAAGAAACTGGAGAATGGGACCAAGCCAGTCAGGTGCTTAATCGCGTGATTCCTCAACTCACGGCTAAGGATTATCATGGAACGATGCCGTGGATTCTGGCGGGCAATTTGGCTTCTGAAAGAGGTTTGTTAGATCAATCTATAATTTTTTTCCAAGCCGCTCAAAGTCGCAAACCAAGAGATGTGAATGCGATTTATGGTTTGGCGATGAATCTTATTGAAAAAAGAGATTTTCAAGCTGCTCAAGAAAAAATTGCAGAAACGCTTAGGTTAGATCCATCTTATATTCCAGCAATGCTAAGAATTAGTCGACTTGAGTGGCACCGTAGAATCGAGTCGGAATAAACAATCCGTGGGTAATTCGTGATTAGGCCATCCGGCTTTGCTTAAGAGGGCGTTGAAGCGTTCTAAAATAATAGATTTTTGATAATAAAGCTCTTGTCGCCATACGGGGTCTTTGACAGCTAGAAAGAGGCACCTTTTACCTTGATTAAAGTGAATCCCTTGAAAGCGTACGTTTTCAAGTAAGGCAGGGCCTGCGCATTCTTTCCAAGCTTCAATCATGACGAGGGCTCGGTTTTGGGGCAAGAGCTCAGAAAGTTTGACCCATTTATGACTCACGGCACTTTTCCTTTACTATTACTATAGGCTGTGAAAATCGTTTCACAGAGAATCATTATTGACAGGTCTTTTGGGCCTATGCAAGCTGAAGCCGTGGTTAGAGTTTTCCTTTTATTTCTTCTTAGTGCATGCAGTTATCATTTAAAAAAGAATGAGACTGTCATAAAGCTTCCCAATTCAGAACCTGTAAAAAATCCAAGAATTTACATTCCTATATTTGATAACATTACGATTTATCCCGGTCCTGAGCTTTTTTATACGGCGGAGTTAAGAGACACGCTTTCAAAGATTGAAGGAATTACGATTGTTCATGAGGAAAAAGATGCCAATATTTATCTTTTAGGGCAAATTGCTCGATATCAAAAGAAAAGAAGTGCCACTTCAGTCACAGGAACTCGATCCTCTCAGGCTCAGGGGGGATTGGGGAATGGAGAATTGGCTGCTGATGGTGTTCATTTAGATTTAGGTGTCGATTTGCGATTGATATACGCTCATGATGATTCGGGAATGAAAGAATTGCTTTGGAAAAGAAGTTATTCGCAGGAAAGTGTGTTTCCTGCTTCCACTCGATTTGAGGTTTCAAAGGCGTCTTCTTCGGCCCCCTATATCAACGACGCTCGTGAGCGGATTCAGTTAAAGATTTTGGCGAAACAATGGTCACGCCAAGTTGTTGATCAAGTTGTGCAGGATTTTTAAATGGCATCAAAGGAATTAAAGAACCTCATTGAAAATTTAGAAAAGGGAAAAATATTTAATTCCATCACTCTCGTTGGAGAGAACGCTTTTCTTTATTCTGAAATTAAAAATTTGGCTGATAAAATTTCATTTTCTCTAAAACGTTTTAGTGTCAATAAACAAGGTCCGGGTAGCGATATTGAAGCAGAAGCTATGGGCATGGGCCTTTTTGGTGGGGGCACTTTATTGTGGATTAAAAGCTCTCATAATCCTGATCATTGGACCTCGGATGGCCAACGTTTATTTGATAAAATTTCAAAGGCTTGTGATGGGCAAAGTTTAGCCGTAGTTTTGGAACTTCCAGCTGAAAAGAAAAAAGCTAAGAACTCAGATCTTGGAGCTTCAGTGATTTCTGCTGAAATTCAAGGAGAGGATTTGCATTTTTGGATTCAGCGAATTAACCAGCGACTACCTGAAAAATTGAGCGTAGATAAATTAGATTTTCTTTTGAGCTTTGAAGCTGATTTGCTTCAGTATTCACAATGGATGGAGCTCTGGAGTTTGGGGGGCGATCTTTGGGCCGAAATGTCTTTAGGCTGGCAAGGAAAGTCTCCAGCGGGTGAAGGCCTCACGCATGTGACTAAGCAGGCTCCCGCGTTTGCTCTTGTTGATTATATTTTGAATAAACAAAAAAAAGAGGCCATGAAATTTCTCGAATTAGTGTTTGCTTCTCAACAAGACCCTCTTCAGCTTTTGGGTTTACTTTCTAGAAATGCTCGCCTACTAAATTCAGTCCAAATGGGAGAGACTCCGGATAAGACGCCTCCATTTGTCATTCAAAAATTAAAGAAATCTCGATTAGCGGGTTGGAAGTGGCTTAAGGAGTGTGCAGAGCTTGATTCAATGATGAAAACATCAGCACTCGATGCGAAAGCGCTATACGCTCGAATGCTTGATCGTATTCTCTAAAGAAAGTTATTTTTTCTTTTTAGCTTTGCTTGCAGTGCTGCTTTTTGCGGCAGTTTTTTTAGCGGGGCTTTTAGCTTTGATAACTTTTGTAGCTTTAGCTTCAACTGCAGCAACAGTTGCTGATACGCTATCGGCAGCTTCACCTAAGCTCTTCTTTAGAAGAAGAGAGTAGGCTGAAGTGAGTCTAGACACTTTGCGAGCAGCGTTTCTTTTGTGAAGAACGCCTTTAGAAGCGGCTTTCATAACAGTGGAAACAGCATCAAGAACACCTTGTTTTACGGTGTCTCCAGCTTGGCCTTCTTGAATGAGTTTGTAGGCTTGCTTAAGAGCTGTTCTAATGTGGCTTTTGATGGCTTGATTGCGAACAGTTTTTTTAATGGTTTGACGGGCGCGTTTTTTTGCGGATTGCGTATTTGCCATTCGCGCAAAATACAAACATTATTGGGGAGCTGTCAATACAAATGCTGGATCATTTCGCATCTTTAGTTTGTATTTTTTTAACTTCTTGCCATAGCATCTCTAGCTCATCAACATTGAGTTTTTCCCAGACTAGTTGCCGCTTGTTTATAAGGGTCTCCATTTGGGACATTCGTTTAGTAAATTTATCATTGGCTTTAGTGAGAATGATTTCAGAGGACCATCCCTTTTTACGTGAAAGCTGAGTTAAAACGAAAAGTATATCTCCAAATTCCTCTTGGGCATGAGTATCATTAGTGGCTTGCTCGAATTCCAGGATTTCTTCTTTAATTTTTGACCAGATTTCTTTATCAGAGCGCCAATCAAAACCAAGGGAAGAGGCCTTTTCCCCAAGTCTTTGTGCCCTTTGGAGTGCGGGGAGACCTTTTGGAATATCATTTAAACGCTCAGATATTGATTTTTTATGACTTTTTTCAAGACTCTTTCGTTTTTCCCATTGCGCTTCGACTTCTTCGGGTCGACTCAGTTTAGGCCCATTTTTATCAAAAACATGGGGGTGCCTATGGATAAGTTTATCGGCAACTTTTGAAGCCACCTCATCGAGTTGAACTCCAGTTTTTTCACCTAATAGTTGAAAATGAAATAGGACTTGAAAAAGGAGGTCGCCAAGCTCCTCTTGAAAGTGAGGATTGTCGGGCTTTTCGTTGAGCACACAATCTTGAAATTCATGGAGTTCTTCCAGAAAGTAAGGAAGTAAAGATTCGTGGCTTTGCGCTAAATCCCAGGGGCAGCCATCTTTAGGATCTCTAAGTTGGGCGAGTGTGTTTTGTAGCTTTAAAAGGCCATTTAAGGGTTTCATTTCTTCAGGACTATAGCTGAGGAGCGGCATATAATCATTATATGCGTGGCGTTATGGGCTTTTAGTGGGGGATAAATTGGGGATAACCTAATATCTAAGACTTTTCCGTGGGGGGCCATGTGAAGATACTATTTAAAACTTTTGTCATATCATCCATCATTTTAGTTCAATCAGCTCAAGCATCTTTAAGAATGCCAGTCTTTGCGACGGAGCTTTTAAAAACAGCCAGTGTGGCCAATCTCTTTGGTCAGAATTTTATTTTTAAAAATGAAGATCCTGAAGCTCAGAGCCGACCGATTTGGATTTTGGCGGGTGATTCCTTGTCGAGTGGTTGGGCTAACAAAGACAGTCTACTGGAATTGTATCAAACTGCTTCTAGGAGACCCTTACAAAGGGCTGGTTCGGCTTTCGATTTGCTTCAACATTTGCCGAGCTCGGCTACGACATGGTTTGCAGGAAGCAGCTTTCATTATGGAGTTTTTGGTTTTTTGAGTCCTGAGTGGGCGAATCGCCCCGATCCCAATGTTTATCCTGAATGGGTTTTGGTGGCTACGTCCTATGCGGGAGCCGTGCTTATGCCTGAGTATTCAAAAAATACAGATGCTAAAGACCCTGTTCAGCTTATAAAAGAAGTGGAGAACCCAGAGAGAGCACATTTGCTCACCATGAGTATAGGCGCGAACGATACTTGTCAGGGAATTGATTCTGTTCGATATCAGACTCAAGCTGAAGCCAAACTCAAAAGTTTAAAAAATCAATTCCGATCTCATAAAATGGATTATGCATTCTGGCGGGTTCCCGAAGTGGAAAATGTTCATAGTAGAATCATGAAAGTTCTGCGGGCCCTTCCAGAGAGAAACACATCTGAGATTAATGCGAAAAATCGTTTAATAAATTATTGCGATACCGCTTGGCGACGTTATTGCCCCGCGGTTTTTGAAAATCCTGCAGGCATTCAGCGCAATAGAAATAATTTGAATCGACTTTATGCTAAATATTTTGGACCTACCTTTGATGCTGGAATCGATCGTTTGAATGATTTTAGTAATCAAGAGGTCATGTATATGTTGAGTTCGGATTGCTTTCATCCCTCAAGAAGCGGACATAAATGGATCAGTGATAGAATGAGTCGATTCCTTAGAGCAAAAGGTGTTGCTTTTCGCTGATAATGGCTTGCCAAAAGGGGGAGCCTCGCCCTAAACCCTGCGCATGGCTTTGCGCGTAAATTTTGAAGTCTTGGCGAAGGATAAAAATTCAGCAGCTCGACGAGCTCGAATGCAAACTCGCGATGGCGTTATAGAAACTCCTGTATTTATGCCCGTTGGAACTAAGGGTGCTGTAAAAGGTGTGATTCATCAACATCTGCACGATATGGGGGCCCAAATAATGTTGGGCAACACTTATCATTTGTGGATACGCCCAGGTATTGAAACTTTGCGTGAAATGGGTGGATTACAAAAATGGATTAATTGGCCTAAACCCATTCTTACCGACAGTGGTGGTTTTCAAGTTTTTTCACTTTCATCGCTACGAAAAATTACTGATGATGGAGTTACTTTTCAAAGTCATTTAGATGGGAGTCCTCTAAAACTTCGTCCTGAAACTTCTATCGAGGTTCAAGAAGCCATTAATTCAACAATCATGATGGTGCTCGATGTTTGTCCGGCTCTTCCCGCGACGACAGAGCAACTTAAGGAAGCCATGAGGCTCAGCACGCTTTGGGCTGAGCGATGCTTGAAGTTTCGCTCGCCTAATAGTGGTGCATTGTTTGCCATCGCCCAAGGAGGCCTCGATTCCGAATTGAGAAAAGAACACATCGCCGCACTTTCGGCTATGAAAACAAAGGATGCTCAAGGAACAGAAGTGGAATTTGATGGATTGGCGTTGGGTGGATTTAGTGTGGGTGAAGAGCCTGCTGATATGTATCGCGTGCTGTCGCAAATTGTAGATTTTATGCCTCAAAATAAACCTCGTTATTTGATGGGAGTGGGAACTCCATCAGATCTTCTCATTGCAGTTGGTCATGGTATCGATATGTTTGATTGCGTGATTCCTACGCGAAATGCTCGAAATGGAACTTTGTATACATGGGAAGGAACGCTCCGCATTAAAAATGAAAAGTGGAAGCATAGCACTTTGCCTCTCGATGAAAAGTGCGGATGTTACGCATGTAAAAATCATAGTCGAAGCTACTTGCGCCACTTGATTCGACTCCATGATTTAACGGCTTCGGTGTTACTCAGTATTCATAATTGTCATTTCTACCAAGACCTCATGAGAGAAGTTCGGAAGCAAATTGAAGCGGGCACTTATGCCGAATTTCAAGAAGATTGTTTGAAGCGTTGGCGGGAAAACGACTCCGTGTTAAACCTTGAAACTTAGTTCTAAGTTTAAGGAGACAAGTGATGTTCAGCCGACTTTCGATTGCTGCCCTATCGAGTTTAATATCTTTTGAATTGCTAGCTCAAGAAGCTGCGGCCCAAGCTAAGGCGCCTAGCCCCATGCAGGGTTTAATGATGAATTTGCCCCTTCTTCTTTTGTTATTCGCGTTCTTTTATTTTGCGGTTATTAATCCTCAAAGAAAACAACAAAAGCAACAACAAGAATTTCTTTCGAGCCTCAAAAAAGGAGATGAAGTGATTGCTGCGGGTGGAATTATCGGAACTATCTCTGGTCTTACTGAAAAAGTAGCGACTCTCGAAATTTCTCCAGATGTTGAAATTAAAGTTCTTCGTGCACAAATACAGGGAACATTAAAAAATCTAGTCGATAGCGCTGCAGGCGCCACCAAATAAAGAGGACCTTCATGAACAAAGGATTAAAGTATCGTTTTATATTTTGTATTTTTATTTCGCTTCTGACCTTTTATATGGTGACTCCTACTTTATGGAGCCTTTATAAGGGCGACGACGAACAAAAACCTTCATTTTTACCAGATATGAGTATGCAGTTTGGTTTGGATTTGAAGGGTGGGGTGCACATGGTTCTTGGTGTGGATCTCGACAAGGTTGTTCGCGATCAATTGGTTTCTTACGGTAATACGTTAGAGAAAAGTTTGGAGAAAGCTGGAATCACTGGTGTGACAACTAAGTTATTGCCAGAACGTTTTGAACTTGAAGTGATTTCACCTAATGAAGAAACAAAAAATAAAGTTTCTGCTGAAATGACAAAGAACTTTAGTGTGCTTGAATTCGTGGGTGAGAGTGGAAACACTTTGGTGACTAAAGTTTCTTCACAGCAAGAAAATTATATTAGAACGCGTGCGATTGACCAAAGCATTGAAACAGTTCGCAATCGTATCGACGAATATGGTGTGTCTGAACCTGTTATTGCTCGAAAGGGAGATAGTCAGATTTTAGTGCAATTCCCTGGAGCCAAAGATCCTGAACGTTTGAAAACTTTAATTGGTCAAACTGCGAAGTTAATGTTTCGAATTGTTCATGAATGTACCGATATGGGTTGTGTAGAAAAACAACATGCCGATATTGGCGCTAAAATTTTAGAAGTTGAAGCGGCTGGTAAATACACTAGAGATAGTTTCGATCGTTTCTCTTTGTATCGCGATCGCGTGAATCAAGATCTAAAAGATAAGATTCCAGCAAACACTGAAATATTTTTTGAAAAAGATCGTGACCCCAATCAGGTGGGTAAATTTATTTACAAACCTTATTTGCTTTCCACTAAAGATGTTCTTTCTGGTGAATATATAAAAGATGCTTATTCGCATCTTTCTAAAGGTAATGGAATGATGAGCCAAGAGCGTCCTGTTGTGCTTTTTGAAATGAATAGTGTTGGGGCACCTATGTTGGCGCAACTCACAACTGAATTTAAGGGACGTTTAATGGCCATAGTTCTTGATGATTTGGTGAAAAGTGCGCCGGTTATCCAAAGTACAATTTCTGATAGCGGCCAAATATCTTTGGGTTCTGGAAATATAGAACAAGTGCAACAAGAAGCTCACGATACAGCTATTGTATTACGTGCGGGAGCATTGCCTGCATCCATCGAAGTTCAAGAAGAGCGTGTGATTGGACCCAGTATGGGTAGAGATGCGATTGAAGCTGGTAAAATTTCTTTGGTTTTAGCAACGATAATCGTGTTTATCTTTATGTGGGGTTATTATGGTGCCGCTGGTTTAGTGGCTAACTTCGTAACTTTAGTTAACGTTTTAATGATTTTTTCAATATTGGGTTCGCTTAAGGCAACTCTCACTTTGCCTGGTATTGCTGGAATTGTTTTAACAATTGGTATGGCCGTTGATGCTTTGATTATTATCTATGAGCGTATGCGCGAAGAGCTTCGGGCTGGCCGAGTTGGAAAAAAGATGATTGATTATGGTTTTGATAAAGCCTTTTCTACTATTCTCGATTCTAATATAACGACGCTAATAGGCGCATTTGTCCTACTGAATTACGGAACAGGGTCGATCCGAGGATTTGCATTCACTTTAATTGTGGGAATTGGAGTGAACGTGTTCTTGGCCACATACTTTAGTAAAATACTATTTCATGTATTTTTCGAAAATTCTAAAACGCTTACTTTAGGACTCAGTCGTAAGGAGCTCGCAGGGCTCAACGAAAGGACAGTGTAGACCATGGAACTTTTTGATCCGAAATTGCTCAAAATTAATTTCTCAAAAACTTTTAATTTTTTTGTTGTTGTTTCTTCAATTCTTTGTGTTTTGAGTGCCATTGCAATTTTCTATCCAGGCTTTAACTACGGCATTGATTTTCGAGGTGGAATTGAAGCACAAGTTGAATTTAACGACCCTGCCGTAAATTCCCAAGCCATTCGTGATGCCATTGGTGATAAAGTAAAAAACCTTACGATTGTTGAATCATCCAAGAAAGACTCTGGTTTAAAAAAGGAATATTATTTAAACGTACAAGCTGATGATGTGAATGCGGGTTCGAAGCAACTTAAGGAAGTTTTAGAGCAAGCTTATCCTGGAGCTTACAAGCTTAGTAAAATGGACACCGTTGGTCCTAAAATTGGTGCCGAGCTTAGAAAATCCGCACTACTTTCTTTGTTCTATACTTGTATCCTCATTGCACTTTATATTTATTGGCGTTTTGATATTAGATATTCTCCTGGAGCCATCATTGCGGTTATTCACGACTTGTTATTGACCAGCGGTTTTTTAATTGTAACAAGAATGGAATTCTCGACTACAGTTGTGGCAGCACTTCTTACGTTAGCGGGTTATTCCATTAACGACACCATTGTAGTATTCGATCGTATTCGTGAGTTAGAGGCCCGAGTTGGTAGTATGGATAGAAAAAACATGTTGAACTTAGCCGTAAACTCAACATTATCTCGAACTGTTATGACAGCTGGGACAACACTTATGTGTTGTGTGGTTTTGTATTTTTTTGGTGGTGCTGCTTTAAGAGAATTTTCTGCAGCAATATTTTTTGGAATTATAGTGGGAACTTATAGCTCTATTTTTATTGCAGCTCCTACTTATTTATTAGGCGATAGATTGTTCTCAGATAAATCTTCCACACTTAGAGCTAGAAAAGTTTAAAGTGACGCCAAAGCCTCTCTGGAAACTTCGTAGAGAGGGTGAGTTTTCACCAGAAAACTATCCTTCTCGGGGGCTTCTCACTGCCCAAGCTTTTTGGGCGAGAAATCTCAATAGCATTCATGATGCGGAAAGCTTTTTGCGTCCACGTTTAAGTGAGTTGTTGTCTCCGTTTCGATTGAAAAATTTAGAAGCTTCTAGTGAACGATTGTTAAAAGCCGTTCAGAATCAAGAAAATATTGTTGTTTATGCAGACTATGATGTTGATGGTATGTCGGCATGCTCTCTTCTTACGTTGTTTTTGAAACAATGTGGGGCTCAAAACGTGAGTCATTATATTCCTCATCGCTTTGAGGAGGGTTACGGTGTGCATGTGGCAGCCATTGAAAAGTTAGCCCAAGAACGTAGTCCGAATCTTCTTATCACGGTTGATAATGGAATCACGGCCATTGAAGCCATTGCTAAAGCCAATGAACTCAAGATTGATGTTATCCTTACAGATCATCATTTACCCAAAGAAAAGCTCCCTGAAACTCCTTACTTGATAAATCCCAACGCTGGAGGAGATGAGAGTGGCTTGGGATATCTTTGTGGTACGGGTGTGGCTTTTTATTTGAGTTTGGGATTGTTGATTAAAGCGCGTGAATCAAAGCATTTTGAAAAATTGGGGATTGAAGTTCCTAAGCCAAAAGAGTTTTTGGATTTTTTTGCCCTGGCCACTCTGGCCGATCAAATGCAATTAATTGGTGAAAATAGAAATCTAGTTAAGGCCGGTTTAGAGCAGTTAAGAACAACTCGAAGGCCGGGATTACAAGTTTTATTGCGAGAATGTGTCGATGATCTTTCGGTAAATTTATCGGCTCGATCGGTCACTTTTGGAGTGGTGCCTAAACTCAATGCTGCCAGTCGTATGGGTTTTGCGGAAAAAACTTTAGAGCTTTTAATGGCTAAAGATTGGAATGAAGCTGAAGTGGCTTGTCGGAATTTATTGGATCTCAATAATAAGAGAGTTCAAATGCAGGCTGAGGTTTGGGAAGAAGCTCATTTCCAGGCTAAAGAGCAAGATCTTGCTCAGGCCCCAGTGTTAATAGTTAAGGGAAAATGGCATGAGGGTGTGTTGGGAATAGTTGCAGCAAAAGTTGTTGAGGCTTTTGCAAAACCTGCGATTGTCTTGAGTGAAAATGGAACTTTATTAAAAGGTTCAATGCGGACGATCCCAGGTTTTCACTGTTTAAGATTACTCAACGCTGCTCAACAACATCTTTTGGGTTTTGGTGGGCACGAGGGTGCTGCTGGTTTGCAGCTCGATCTGAATAATTTTTCGTTGTTTCAGGAAAGCGTTTGGCAAGAGGCCTTAAATTTTTCCAATACTGAAAATGTTGTTTCTGAAATTTTATTTGATGGATTTTGGGTGCCTACTCACGATGAAAATGATTTTTTTATGCTCGAGGACTTTGCTCCCTATGGTCCTGCTAACCCTGAGCCACTCTTTTGTGTCAAGAATTTGACTATTCCCTCTACATATAAAGTCTTAAAGGAAAAACATCTAAAGTGGCAAGATAAGGCATCGGGAATCGAGTTTTTAGCCTTCAATAAATCTCAAGAGATTTTGAAGCATATTCAAGAGGGAAGCGCTCAATTCGACGTCTTAGTGACACCTGAAGTGAATCGCTTTCGAGGACAGGCTCGCTTACAATGTAGAGTAGAGCATGTCAGACTTACTATTGCCGAAAATTCTAATTCTCGATCCTGATCGCGATTTTTTGGATCAAATGAAAGTCCATGCCGACAAGCGTGAGACGCAAATTGAATTGCGTGTTTTTGATCGTAGCGATGTTGTTAATTTGGAGAAAATTGTTTGGGAAGTGATGCCCGACATCATTGTTGTGAATTTAGATGCTGAAGCCGAATTGGAATTTGCTAATTGCATTCAAGTCATACAGCGATTGCCTATGTCGCCTTCTCCTATTGTGGTGGGTATTAGCCAGCAAGACGATCGATGGCTTATTCAAGAAGCTTTTAAAAAAGGTATTTCTGATTTTCTTGAAAAACCCGTAGATCCAATTTTAATGTGGTTAAAACTCGACGTTCTTTTGCGAGTGCGAAAAAATCAAATGCAATTAGATGCTGCTACAAAGCAGCTTAGTAATTTGAATATGCATTTATCTCGAACAAATCGTAAACTTGAAGAGCTTACAGTCACCGACGATCTTACTGGGCTTTATAATATGCGCTATATGGCACAGGCACTAGATAAGCATTTTACCTTACTCCTAAGATACCATCGTCCTTTTTCCATTATTATGATGGATTTGGATCATTTCAAACAAATTAACGATCGCAATGACCATTTGGTGGGATCAGAAACTATTAAAAATATTGGCCGTGTTGTAGAAGCCTGCACTCGAAATACTGATATTAAAGCGCGCTATGGTGGCGATGAATATATTATTGCACTTCCAGAAACTGATCGGAAATCGTCGGCTGTTGTGGCTGAGCGATTGCGAGAAAGCATTTACTTGAATTCAGTCGTCATTAATGAAAAACTAAGTGTTAAAGTTACGGCGAGCATCGGGGTGGCCTCTTTTGATCCAACAAGACATAAGGCTTTTACCGATTTGATTAAAGATGCGGATAGAGCCATGTATAGAGCAAAACAAACAGGTAGAAATCGCGTTTGTCTTTTTGAGGAAGGGCAAGACGTTGGATATGATGAAACTCAAAGTTCGATAATGACTGCAGTTAAGAAAATTCATGGGGGTTCTAGATGAGAAAGCTTGTATTTTTAGGTTTGATTTTAGGTTTTGTAAAAATTAATGCCGCCACCTTAAATGCGAATGAGGCTTTGAAAATAACAGTCGATCAATTTCAAAAGGCGAGCCAATCTTATAGAAAAGATGGACCCCAAGCCTTTATTAATCATTATTCAAAGCTAAAACCCTACGATAAAGCTTATTTACAAAAGTTATTAGGTTCATTGCCTCAACTTCCTACGGTGACATTAAAAGAGGGAGTTGTTCTTGTTGAAAATGACGAATTAAAGGTTCGTGTTCAATTAATAAATACTTTTGATGCCACCTTTATTTTTAATGACGAAAAATTGAGCGTTTTAAATTTTCGTAGCATACAGGATCTCCAAGCAGAATTGGATAAAATCTTAAATCCAAAACTTGAAGAATCTGCAAGATTTTCGATTTTTCCAAGGGCCTATGCAGCTATGAGTAATGGTGCAAAAACGGCTATTGTAATCGGAGCCGTAGCTTTAATTGCGGTTGTGGCATCGGGTATGTTTAGTCGAAGTAGCTCCGCAGGTAGTGTTGGAAATACAGGAGCTGGAGGATATCATAGCGGTTACGGTTCGCCTCAAGGTTCTAACTTTGAAGCTTTTGAACCAGTAGCAACATTAGCGTCTTCTTCACCTGATCCTGCCTGTGAAAAAACAGATCAAACAGAGGCGGCACAACGTCAGGCTTTGAGAGAACTTTTTTGTGTGCAAAAAGATGCCTTTGCCAATTTAAATCAAGGTTGTGATGCTGAGCGAATTGTTACAGGAGCTAATGGTGAGAGCGTAAAAGTGAGACCTCAATTTAGCAGTGTTTTAGGATCTAATATGGTGGATCTCTATTATAAAGTTAAATCAAAATATCCTTCTAGTCGTTTGCCAGAAGTTATGAATAAATTGGTCTGCTCGTATTATGGAATTTATTTTAATATGGATCCAAATTTTGCGCAGATTAAATCTGATAACTTTTGCTTTAGCAACAAATTTGAATTTCGCTTTCATTCATCCTATGTGTTGAGTTGTAACGCAAAAAATGTAGCCGATTGTCATGGTCAGGCTCTAACATATCAAGGAAAGCCACTTTGTAATTAAGAATTGTTTAAACAACTTTGAGGGAGTCTTTTGTGCGTAATAAAAAATCAAATGCCTTGCACTCAAGACTTTTGAATTTGTTTAAACAACCCAGTTTTTGGTTGGTAACTCTATTAGGGAATACGGCTCTATTCTCGAGCACCTTTATTGTTTTTTATATTGAACGTGATGTTAATTTAAAAATGCAAAGTCCCTTAGATGCTTTATGGTGGGCTGTTTCAACTATAACCACTGTGGGCTATGGAGATGTTTTACCAATAACAACTTCGGGTAAAATTATAGGGATACTCTTGATGTTGCTTGGAACAGCTTTATTTGCGTCATACACGGCTTTGTTTGCCGGCGCCTTGTTGTCTTCTGATATTGGGCAAATGAAACAAGATATAGATAAACTTGAAAAGATTGAGAGTGACATTAAAGAAGATGAAGCCACTTTAGAACAGTTGTTGATACAAGTTCAAAGAACTCTTGAGAGACGGCGTCAAGAGAGAGATCCGGAGAATAAAAAATGAGAGCGATAATTCAATTTCTTGGAAGAATTATTGAGCTCATGTTTTTTATCACCTTTGTATATTTGTTCGATTTGCTTTGGACTTGGAGTCCTATCTTTAGTTGGGCCAGGGGATGTGCTTTTCTAAGTTTGGCTTTTGCGTTTTTATTCTTTTTTGTATTGCTAAGAAAAACTGATTTTTTTGGACATTGGAAAAGTCCTTATTTTTTACTTTTATTTTTAGGTTTAGGTGCGATGATTTGGGGCGTGAAGTTTATTCGACTGCAAAAAAGCAGTGGTCCGGATTTTTATAAAACTTATAGTAATTGCAGACCCTGGACTTCGGAAATTTTAAAGGCCGAGTATTTTGAAAATTTAATTTATAATAAAAATCCTAAACTTCTTTATTATGCAAAAGAGCTTGAGGAGTTTTGTAGGGGGGGGATTTTAGCTGAAGAAGTTAAGCGAGTTCAGTCTACGGGAGAGAGACCTTCTTTTTGTAAGGGAAGTGCTCAAAGCGAAACTACGAACGCTTGTTTTTTAAAATATGTTAATGAACTTTATAAGACGGTTCCTGCGTCTTCATTTGCTAGATTTTATTCTATGGGAATGGTGTGGAAAAAGATGAATGGAGTTGCTGATTCAGAGCCGGCTCCTGTTGAAGCGTCTTCAAAAGAAGCTTCGTTTGTTGATCGAGCTAAAAAGCTAATGGGAGTTCAGGTTGCTGTTGAAAAATTGAATTCTCGTATTGAAGCTATGATGCAGGGAAAAGATCCCGGAACAATCGAGTTTAACTATCAAAAAGATGTTTGGGAACCTTACTACGAGGATGAAAAATCTCGATTTATGACTCAGCCTTCGATTAAATGGATTTATGAACAGCTTAAAGGCTTTGAGCTCGTTGAAAGCACTAAGTAGAAAAGCCTGCTGGCTTGGATGGGCCAACAGGCTTTCTTAGGTAGAAACTATTGATACAACTTATTAGTTGTTGTCGAGTCGAGAGCTTCCTTCTTTATACCAGCACGCAGGTCTAAATCCACGAGCGTGAGTATCGTTCATGCAAAAGCTCGTTCTTTCATTTGTTTGAGCTGGATTTTCGAGATGTGAAATTTCACAAAGTGCCCCAGCGTAATAAGTGTCTAATCGACATTGTGCTTCTGGGTGATTGTCGTTAGTGCGACTCACTTTGCTTAAATCAGGAGTGTCGAAAGCAGGAACGGCACCATTACCACCAAGGTTGTGAAGAAGTTTCGCAAGAGCTAAACCTGACATGGCACTTCTTTGGCAAATGGCTTGATCTTCATTGCTTGGAAAAGAAAGTGCGCAATCTTTTTTTACAATTTCTGGTATAGCCATGTTTGCAACAATGGCTTGGTTGTTGTCGCGCTCAAAATACTTTCTCATACATTTAGTATTAGCAAAGAAATCAGACTGTCCTTCGTTGCTGGCCCAGCGTTCAAATGAAATTTTAGGAGCGCCACCTATATGGTGACCCATTTCGTGGCAAAGAACGTTTGCTAAAGCGTCTGGAGTCGTTTCTGGATGTCGCGCTAATCCGCCGTGGATTTCAATGTTGAAGTTTCCATCATCTTGTTCTGCGTAAGCGTTAATAACGTCAGAGCTCCATTCGCGACGAACTACAAGTTTTGTACCAAAACTACCGCCGACAATTGGACCATAAATTTCTTCGAAATGATCGACCACAGCATTGAATGTGGCTTGGTCCATAGCAGCTGTTAGGCTGTGAACACTGATGCGCATAGAATTTTCTGGTGCAAAAAGTTTTCGCCCAAACACATTCTTAGCCGCGTGCCCTTGTAGGCTGAGCACGACAAGGCCTAGTCCTAAAATTAACTTTTTCATTAATTGAATCCCCCTTAAGTTATTTATGGTGAGCTAATTTCTTAAAAAGAGGGATCTTTTTTTTCAAAATAAACAAAGTTCTCTTAACCATCGTTAAAGAATGAAAGGCCTTGTACAAACGTCAAAAAAGCAACAGAAGTTTAATGAGTTTTAGATGAGTTCATTGCGGGTACATCTATTTCTATGACAGTTTTTTGACGAGATTTCCAAAAGAAAAATACGCTCGCGAGTGCAGCCAAAATGAATAAAATTGTAAAAATAAAAGTTTTAGAATTTTTTCTCGACGATCCAATAATATATCCATCAAAAGTTTTTTCGCTGATTTCAAAATGGTGAGAGCTGCTTCCCATGAGTCCACTTTGCATGAGGAATTGCTTGATTTTTGATTCAGGGGAAACAGAATAATTTTGAATGATAAAACCTTGAATGGAATCTGCGAGTTTGTGAGCCGACTCTGCTCTTTTGGCTAAATCAATTTCTAAACAACTTTCTGCACATCGAAGTACGAAGGGATTTAAATCACTTCTAAAGGTATCAATTTTTGTATACTCACCACCTTGTATGACTTGGAATATGGTTCGATCGCCGTGTTCTACGAAAGGTTTTTTTCCGGTTAACATTTCATAAAAAGTAATGCCGAAAGAAAATAGATCAGATCGACCATCTATTTTAGATCCGATGATTTGTTCTGGGGATAAATAGTGCGGCGATCCCACTAACATTCCTGGTACGGTGAGATTAGATTCTGAAGGATCATACGCAATTCCAAAATCCATGATTTTAATTTCACCACGTGTGTTGATGCGAATGTTCTCGGGTTTTATGTCTCTATGAACCATTCCGTGACTATGGACATACGCCAATCCAATGAGAACTTGAACAGCAATCATCAAAGCGACATCAGCAGGAAGGGGAGCGCATTTTGCAATCAGATGAGAGAGATCAAATCCATCGATGTATTCCATGATGATGTAAGCTTCGCGATCGATTTCTTTGTAATCATAAACATGAGATAGATTATGGTGAAGAAGATTGGCGGAGGCTCGAGCTTCTCTTTTGAAGCGCGCGCGTAGATCGGGGTGTTCGCGATATTCACTACGGATTTTTTTTATGGCTACCGCTCGATCTAAACTTTTTTGGCGAGCACGATAAAGTTCGGCCATGCCTCCTGTGGCCATTTTCTCTATTTGGTCGTAGGTCGATTCAAGGCCAGTGAGTTGTACAAAAAGTTTTGGATCCATAAGCTCTTATGACATTGTACTATAGACTTGAGTTTTTAAAGGATTTGCGCCGGCAATTGTCCGTCTTTCAGACGCAAGCTGACAATATCTTTGCTTTTCAAATCCTTAGTGGAACGAACAATTTGACCATCTTTGTTTTCGATAACGCTATAGCCTCTATCAAAGACTTTAAGAGGAGAAAGCGCATCGAGAACAGAGGCGAGTCTTTGGATCTTTTGTTTGTGGATTTCAACTCGATGTCGAATGGATTGTTCGAGACTGCTTTTGACTCGATTCAAGTGTTCCTTTTGAGAGAGTAATTTTTTTTGCGGTGAAGCTTGAACGAATCGATTAAAGAGAAGATCGATTTTTTGGCGCATGTCGCGCATTTGTTGCTCAATTCGATAAATAAAACGTTCTTTGACTTCATCTAAGCGAAGTATCCATACGGCAATATCGGGTACGGATTCTTGGGCGGCGTGAGTGGGCGTGGCGGCTCGGCGGTCGGCCACAAGATCGGCGATGGTAAAATCTATTTCGTGACCGATGCCACTGATAACAGGAAGTTTGGATTGAGCAATTGAGCGGGCTACGATTTCTTCGTTAAAGCAAAAGAGGTCTTCATAGGAGCCTCCGCCGCGGGCTAGTATGAGTAGATCAAGTTTTTTATCTTGAGTTTCTGAGTATCTATTGGCGCGTTCAATGGCGGCCGATATTTCTCCAGGAGCTTTTTCACCCTGCACGGAACAATTAAAAATAAAAATTTCGGCTAAGGGAAAACGATGCCTAAAAATTTTAAGCATATCTTGAAGTGCGGCCGTGGACCTTCCGGTAACGAGTGCGATTCTCCAATTGATGGGTGCAATAGGGCGTTTGCGAGCTTGGTCAAACAAACCTTCGCCTGCGAGTTTAGCTTTGAGTTGCTCAAATTTTAATTGGAGGGCCCCAATGCCAACGGGTTCCATACGTTCGACAACTATTTGAAGCGATCCACCGCCGGCATAATAATCAAGCTTTCCGGTGATTATGACCTCAAGGCCCCCCTTGATTTCAAAGGGGACTTTATTTACCGCTCCGCGCCACATTACGGCTCTAATTTGAGCCTTATCGTCTTTAAGGCCAAAGTAGAGGTGGCCACTTCTGTGGATTCCCTTGAAATCGGCTATCTCTGCGCGAAGTGTGATTGTTTGAAAGCGATCGTTAAGGGTGTCGCGAAGTTCCTGGCTGAGCTCACTGACTGTATAAATGCGGTTTTGCTGCTCTTCAGTGGTAATTTTAGGGCTTTCTGGAGGAATTTCTTCAATAACGATGGGAGCCTCTAGGGGCTTTTTAGTATTTTCTTCTTTTTTTGCTAATGGCTCAGGACTGGCTTCAATAATGCCTTCGAATAATGGGCCAAAACTGTCTTTAGATTTAGATTTCCGCACGTCTTCTTTTTTAACTATACTTGACCCTCGGGCTCAAGAACGCTACACAAATTAAGAACTTAAACAACCTGTGTGGAGCGGTAGTTAAGTTGGTTATAACGCCTGCCTGTCACGCAGGAGGCCGCGGGTTCGAGTCCCGTCCGCTCCGCCATTTT
>JAGNHS010000083.1 GCA_018001635.1 Pseudomonadota bacterium
GCTCCTAAGCTCAATCATCTACCTCTAGATTGGTCTATTCACTTCAACGACATGAGTCCATTTAATAGATCTAGAGCTTTTGCATAACAAAAATGAAATTTTTCACTATCAAAACCAAGATTTTCAACTACTTCCCAGGCCCGTTTCCTCGCGCACAATTAAAAAAAAGACAGGAGGAAGGTGGCGAGGCGGGTGGCGATAATCTTGTGGCCGTCGGAGTTCGGGTGCATTTGATCGTCGAGTTTGAGCTTGGAGTCGAGGGCTACGCCATCGAGTAAAAAAGGAAAAAGAGGGATTTTTAATTTTTTGGAAATTTCTGGGTAAATGTTTTCAAAGCGAATTCGGTATCCCTTTTCAAAATTAGTCGGAAGTTTCATTCCCAAAAGAATAACTTTCGATCCTGATTTTTGTATTTTTAAAATAATCTCCTCAAGATTTTTTTTCATAAGATTAAGATCTAGTTGTCTGAGACCATCATTGGCACCCAAGCAAAGAAGCACCCAATCGTAGGGTCCGCCTTTTTTTAAATTCCATTCAATTCTTTTCAAGCCTTGATGACTAGTTTCCCCGCTAATGCCCGCATTAGCTATAGATATATTAATTCCCTTAGCTTGGAGTAGCTTTTCAAGTTGCGCAGGATAAGCCTCTTCAGGTTTTAAATTGTAACCAGCAGTGAGGCTGTCGCCGAAGCTAAGAATTTTGATATTCTTGGCTGTAGGTGTCGAAGCTTCTGCAAATCCCTTCGTGGCAAGTAGACTAATAAAGATTAGAAGAGAGTTTATGGTGATAGAGGCTAAAAATCTCAGCAAAGATTTTTTCATCGCTTCAAATCGTATCACGGTTTTGAAGAGCGTAACATTCGCTTTGCCGGAATCTTCATGGGCAACACTCATGGGGCCCTCTGGCTCGGGCAAAAGCACATTGTTGAGTCTTTTGGCTGGCTTGGATCTTCCCACTCAAGGAAGCTTAAAAGTTTTAGGGGAATCACTCGAAAAACTCAGCGAAGAGCAGCGCACTCAGTTTAGAGCTCATAATATGTCGTTTGTGTTTCAATCATTTCGTTTGATTTCAACTCTCACAGCAAAAGAAAATGTACAGATTCCATTAGAACTTCTGAATTCAAAGCAAAGCGAGCAAAAAGCTAAAGCCATTCTTGATAGAGTGGGCCTTGCGCACAGAATGAATCATTTTCCTTCTCAACTTTCGGGTGGAGAGCAGCAGCGTGTGGCTTTGGCGAGAGCCTTTATTTCGAAACCGAAAATTCTTTTTGCCGATGAACCTACAGGTAATTTAGATTCCATTAATGGTTCACTTGTGCTCAAGCTGCTCAAAGAGTTGGTGGAAGAATCAAAAAGCACTTTGTTTGTGGTCACCCATGATGTTGAAATCGCAAAAATGGGGTCTCATCAATTTAAAATTAAAGATGGAGAACTCTCGGTTGTTAATTCCTAGGGTAAGTCGCTTTTTTTTGACTAAGGACTTTTTAAGATCATGGGGAAGTCGATTTTTAGTGGTCTTGAGTATTTCCCTAGGCGTGTCTGCTTTGGTTTCGCTCGAGGCCTTTTCTCGAAGAATCAGTAAAAGTATTTCACAAGACACGCGAAAATTTTTAGCAGCCGATGTTCAAATTCAAGCTTTCCGTGATTTTGATGATAAGGTTTTGAACGCCGCTCAAAAACTTGCGGCAAACGATGGTCTTGTTCGTCAGACCGATTTAGTCACTACAGTTTTTTTAAATAATACAGAGGCTCAAAATGCAACATTGAGATTTTTAGAGGGCGATTATCCATTTTATGGAAACTTTTCTACCGATACTGGCAAGACAATTTCTGATTTAGCCTTAGAACCCTCAGCTTTTGTGGACCCGAGTCTAAAGCAGAATCAATTAAAGTTAAACGATTTTATAACTGTGGGTGCCCTTAAGATAAGAGTCATAGGATTTATTCAAGAGGAACCGCAAACGGCTACTACTTTTTTTAGTTTGGGACCTAAAATTATTCTGCATCAAAAGTGGGTAAAGGAAGTCGGACTTTTGGGGCCTGGTTCTAGAGCTTTACGATATTTATTGATTAAAACTCGCGGAGAGCCCAATGAATTTCGAAAATCATTTAGAAGTTTAATTCCCGAACCACACTGGAGAGTGATCACTCCGGATCGGGCCAATATTCAAATTCAAGGTGTTGTAAATCGCCTGAGTTCCTATTTGTCTTTGGTAGCATTAGCGTCGCTTTTTTTGGGCGCCATGGGCGTTTTTATGATGTTGAGATCACATTTTATTTTAAGAAAAGAACAGTGGTTAAGTTTACGATGCTTGGGTCTCACTCAAAAAGCTTTAATTTCTATAGTCGTTATGCAATCTCTGGCTTTGGCTGTAATGGGAGCTGTCTTGGGTTGTGCTATGGCCCTATTTATAGAATCTCGTTTGAGTTTAATGGCTCAAGAATTTTATAAAATTGATTTAGCGCCAATTAATATTTTACCTTCAATATTATTTGGATTGGGCGTTTCAGTGTTAACAGTGCTTGCAAGTTTATGGGGACCACTCAGGGAAATAATTAGCTGGCCTGTGGCTCAATCCATTCAAGAACAAAGTCAGGAGGAAGGGCTTAAGCGTAAAGACTTTATTCCAGTTTTTGCTGTGGCCTTAATCTTAATATTTTGGGTGGCTCAATCGCTTACATTGGGAACGGCTTTTCTAATTTCTATTTTGCTAATTGTAAGTTTGTTGATTTTTATGGGGCAATGGCTACTTTTTTCATTGAATAGAATAGCACAATCTATCGATGGAATAAGGCGACATATTTTTTTAAGACTAACACGTAAGGCGGGTCAGTTTAGACTCATGCTTCTTTCAATCGGAATAGGAGTTTTTCTTATTTCATTATTGTCAGTTGTCAGTCGATCGTTAGAGGGTCAGGTTGATTTGTCGAGAAGAAGCGAATTGCCGAATTTTTATTTGTTATCAGTCGATGAGTCGGATCGGAGTTTTATCGATTCTATAATTGATAATTCTGAATGGGTTCCAATTACACGGGCTCGGCTTAAAGATATTAAAGGTAAAGCTATTATTGAAGCCAGCGATAACGAAGTTGACGAGCAAAGTATGCTACAAACACGCGAGTATACAATCACAAAACGTGGCGATTTAAGTGAGGGGGAGCGCTTGCTAAAGGGATCGCAGATGTTTTCAGAAAAGGCTGAGAACATTATCCGAGTTTCTATTGAGGATCGCTTTTCCAAAAGAGTAGGACTTTCGCTGGGTGATCATTTTAAGGTGAGTATTGCTGGAGTCGATCTTGATGCCAGAGTGGATAGCGTTCGAAAAGTGGATTGGTGGAATTTTAGACCTAATTTCTTTTTAGTATTTAATCCTGAAGATATTTCGGATGCGCCTATGGATTTTGTGGTTTTTTCTCATCAAGATCCACTGAAAATTGGGATTTTGCAGAAGCAAATTTTAGCAAAATTACCTCATGTGAGTACTTTGAATGGGGAGTCGTTGAGTTTGCGATTTAAATCGCTCATTAGCCGACTTTCGCAAGCTTTATATGCCGTGGGGTTGTTCACTATACTGGCGGCTATATTTGTATTTCTCGGTATTTTGGTTTCGCAACGAGAAAGTATTCAACAAGAAATGTATTTGCTTAAATGTTTGGGGTGGGGTCGTTGGCCTAGGCGTATGCTTTATTTGGGAGAATTTTCAATGGCAGCGTTTTTCTCATCTTTAATTGCTGTTGGCCTTTCCCTCTTTGTGGGGTTTGGAATTACCAAATTTGTTCTAGATATAGATTTCATATGGCCAAGTTCAAATCTACTGGGTCTTATGCTTTTAGGCCCGCTCACTATGTATACGCTTTTATCGATTCCTATTTTAGAGGGCTTTAGTTTTTCCAGTCGCCCTTAACTTCTAGTTCAATTAAGTCGTCTACCGGAACTCCGAGTAGGCTAGGGCGATCGACTTTGAATTGAGTTAGAGAAATTTGGAATTTGGCTTCGGTGCTAAGCTTTGAATCTGTGGCGCTCACTTTCAACTCATTAAATTTTACATCATTTGTTTGGCCTGCAAAATCAATCTTAGCCGTGATGTTATCTTTGTTCCAAGTTTTAATATCTTTAGGACCATGCAGTTTAAGTGTTACGTAGGGTACGCTCGCGGCATTTGTAATTTTTTGCATGTGTAGGTCGCGATTAGTATTTCCGGAGTCAAAAGTTTTGACTTCAATAGCAATCAGAGCATCACATTCTTTATCGCATTTAATTTTTCCTTTTGCCGTTTTACTTTCGGCATGGGTGTTGTGTGCGATATGTTTTGCTAAATATTTAGCATCAGCTGACTCTAGCGACCAAGTTTTAGTTTCCGCCGCGTGGATAGAGTTTAGTAATAATATAGATAAGGTTGGCATTAAAAAGTTATTTTTTAGTTTCATAAAGTCTCCCGTTTTTATAATTGAATTAAAAATTTACAGTGACACTTAAAGCTGCGGCTGCGAATGAAAAATAAGTGGCATTCGCCAATTCAATTTTATATTTTCCAAGACCTGTGGGTTTTTTGCCGTCTTTGTAGGATTTGTTGGCTAGATAGCCTGCGATTGGAGTTAAAATCATACCAGGGAGATGCACAAAAACTAGAGCCTTGTGTATTTTCATGCTCCAACCCTTTTCGCTTAAGCCTTCTTCAATCTCGGGGGCCGTCAAACTGTAATAAGCTGTAGCGGCATAAGAAGCAGCGCTGGCATATCCTAAATACTCATGAAGATCAGTGGCTTTTTGTTCATCTCGAGAAGTGAAAAATGTGGCTGTCATCAAACCGAGTGTAACAAGTCCCAAAATTTGGTGAGTTTGGAGCATGGAAGATCTTTGGTTGAGGATGTCTTGGTTGGCTTGATTTCCGCTTTGTTGTTGTGGGGTGATACCTAGGTCATCAAGATTGAGTTCACTTTTGGGCGCGGGACTTTTGAGAATATTTTCTTTAGCCTTCGAGTTTTTTCCAGCAGCAAAAACTTGAGTTGATTGAGCCAGCATTAAAGAGAACGTTAATAAAATTAGAGAAAATAACTTAATTACAGTTTTGAACATTTTCAGCCTCCATATCCCTACGATCTGAAAAATGATCCTATTTAAATTTCATCTTTTAATCTATGACTCTAATCATATTTAACAAATCTACTCACAATGCATTAATTGATTAGTCTTTAGCAATTCTTTCGAGGCATTTTGTGAAACCTTTTCTGTCGTAAGCAATGGGAGTTTCGTCGTCGCCAATATAGGTGTGCGGAAAATCTTCTTTGAAATAGAAAGGGTAAAATAAATCAAGTTCTTCAAATTCTCTAGAATCTTCAAAACTCATATCTTTGCCTGTCATTCCGCTGCCAGCATCCTCCAGGGTGACATGGAGAATGGGAAGAGCTTGTTCGAATCCCCAATTCATAAAAGATTCTTCTTCGTTGTTGGCTAGATAAAATTGAGAAAAGAAAGGTTGTAAATTGTATCTCAGCGAGAGTCCTTTATCCCAAATCGAAAATCCGAAGGGACCATTGTAGTAGAAGGCTTTGTCTTCTCCGTTCTCTGCTTTAAAATTTCGAGTAAGGACTGAGGATTGGTGAAGATTAAAAATAGCTTTATGGGAGGGGTTGTCGGCAAAATAAAAACGATCAGACCAAAAATAGGCACCATAGCTGGGACCATTTTGAGCGGCGTTAAAACGATTGAGACCTTCTTCTATAATGAATTGAGAATCAGTTTTTCCATAGGTGGAACGCACTAAACTTTCGATTAGTGTGGCCACACATTCACGTGTTATTTTTTGAACCTCTCCCCAGCTCACTTTTTTCTTAGTTGGAGTTGGAATTATTTTACGCGAGAATTCATTAGGAAATTGTTTGTAGCTAAATTCCGCAAAGCTGGATTGGCTCAATGTTGAAAATAAAAAAATTAAAAATAAAAACTGACCCCTAAATGGCACCATAAGAAGTCATAACGTATAAGATTTTTTTTTGTTATAACACTTACATCAACTTACAAAGCCAACTTAGGGGATCAGTGTTGTGTTTAAACTGAAGAAGATTTGCTTTCTCTAAACAAACGATACACGAATAGTATCAACATCGATCCGAAGACGGCCGCTACAAAGTCCGCAGTCTGTCCCGATGAGTACCAGCCTATACCTCGTCCGATAAAGCTGGCCACTAGCGCACCACCGATACCCAAAAGAGCGGTTATAATGAATCCTCCAGGATCCGGGCCCGGAGTAATCGCTTTTGCGATGAAACCCACAAAAAGTCCTAGGCAAATAACAATAAAAATAGACATGGTGCACTCCTTTACTGTTGAGTTGAAGAATTTGGGAGGAAGCCTTTGAGGCTTCCTCCCTTCCTTTAGGATACGTGCTTAGCGCTGGTTGAAGTGGTGTTTTTTGCATCAATGGGGGGGGGATTCTTCATGTCGTTGTTGGCAACGTCTAGCGAATCTTTAAATCCTGCAAATTCTTTATCAGCTTGCTCTTTGGCATAGCCGTATGTACTTTGCAGTTTACTCGAAAGAGTATCTAAATTTCCTTTCAAAGAATCGATAGTCTCATCGGTGAGTTTGCCAAAACGTGCTTTAAGCTTAGTCTTTACTTCAGACCAGTCTTTCCTAAGGTTATTGTTGTCCATAAAATTTCTCCTTTTGTTAAGTTAAACTCCGGGTAGTTCAAATATGTCCGGTACCGGAGCCCTAAAAGTGTCCTTCTTAAGAGCGGCTCATTTAACAGGTTTCGGTAACGAGACTCTTATAGGCCTCATGCGGGATATATGAAAAATATATAATTGTTATCAAATGTATAGTAATTAGTTATGTATGTTTAACTACAACCATCTCTATTATTTTTATATTACAGCCAAATCAGGAAGCACTACGGTGGCCGCAAGTCATTTGCGAATTTCACAACCCTCTTTGAGTAGTCAATTAGGGGTGCTTGAAGATTTTTTGAAAGTAAAATTATTTAGAAAGGTTGGAAGAAACAATCAGCTCACGGAATCGGGAGCCATTGTCTACGGTTACTGCCGACGTATGTTTGATATTTCTGAGGAGTTGAGTGAATTAATTTTAGAGCAACACCCAACATCAGTTAGAAAATTGAGTTTGGGAGTTTCAAATGAGGTGAAGAGGTCTTTTGCGGTTGATGTTGTGAGCGCCTTTATGAAAAAGCATGGATTAACTCAGCGGCCGAAGGTGACCATGATTTCCGGAACACATGAACAATTGGTTTCACGATTAAGGTTGAGAGAAATAGATATTATGATTTCTCAATTTGGAATGAGCGATCCTGAGTTGACAAGTTTAATGCGTACAGAAGTTCCTGTGATGTTAGTGGCTTCTACTAAAACTAAGTTTTATACAAAGGCACTCAACGTTAAGTCGGCTCAGTCAATTCGTGATCTTTTTGGAAATGATTTAGTTCAATGGGTATTGCCCTCAGCTTCTTTTAAATTAAGAGCCGATATCGATCGATTTATAGAGCACAATGAAATCAAGGGTAGAATAGTTTTTGAAAGTGATGTTATGGATTCGCTGATTCGTTCTGTTGGCGATGAAATTGGAGTGGCCTTTTTACCTCAGCTTTATGTAGATAAGGAAATTAAAGGAAAACAAATTAGAGTTTTAGGCCCTAAAGAAGGTTTTTGGAAATATAGAGTTTGGATGGGATGCCATAATCAAAATAGAGAAGATCCTTTAGTCGTAGCTTTGGCGGAGTCCTTTAAAAGGGTTTGTGACAATAGATAGTATAAAACTAGCAAAAATTGAATAAGTGGAATTTGCTTTAAGTGCCATAATAATATTAGTTTTATTACTTCCAGGAATCTCATTTAGGAAAGGTTATTTTTCAGAGGAGTTTTCA
>JAGNHS010000035.1 GCA_018001635.1 Pseudomonadota bacterium
CCAGTCTCACTAAAAAGCTCGAACATTTGAAACTTTCCAAAAACTATAGAAGCGAAAAGCCCTTATTAGATTATTTAAATGCCTTTCAAAACTCTCTTTTTACAGACTCTGAAAGCGACCCCCCCCTCAGTCTCTCAGCCCAGCGCTAGAGGGGTCTAACCTCAACAAAGCCATTCGATATTGGACAACTCAAAAAGCCCATTCCATTCAATGGATCCATGTTCTAGACGCTTTCAAAAAACGTTTAGGCGAAGCCCCAGAAGCGACACATGCCTTCCTCTTTCTAAAATGGCGCGACCTTTATCATTACGCACAATTCTTAGAAGAAACTTCCTTGCCCTTTCAAATTCTTGGCAAAGAATCCTATTTAGATCATCATTTAAGCTCGCTTTTTTGTCTTTACTTAGAACTCATTGAAGACCCCAACTACAAAGTGGCCCAAGAGACACTCAAGCAATGGGGTTTTAAATTCGGCAGTACTCCACGAATAGAGAAACGATTGACTGAGATATTCTTAGACTTTGTAAAGGATTTAGCGCCTGGACGATGGCTAAAAGGCGCTGAATGGACAGGCGCTATGGAGAGACTTCTTTATTCCTTCGAAGAAGAAAAGATTTCTTTGAACTTATCCTTAAGTGATTTATCCAACTTCATACGTAAACTTTCTGAAAGATACACTACAGAATCCCCAACCCAACCCAGCGACGCATATCCATTAAACACGCCTCTCTTATTAACAGTTCATGCTTCCAAGGGATTAGAATTTGATCATGTTTATCTCCCTAAACTTTACGAAAGAAGGTCCAACGACGTTAATTCTGACGGAGACGATTTGAGTGTCGATATCAAATTTTTTAATGCCACTGAAAGAAAAGAATTGGCCTCACTACTTTTCCTTAAAAAGAAAAGATTCCAATATCGAATTAAAGAATCTGAAATGAAACGAGTTTTTTACGTAGCCTTAACTCGGGCAAAAAAATCTTTAGATTTATTTTATACAATTCCTAAAGATAAAGCTATTGAAGCAGATCCATTCATGACTTTTCGCTGGCCCGAAAAAAACAACACATCCTGGCCGAAAATACTTCACAATTTAAATCACCTAGAATGTGTTGAAGAAATTAAACTTGAAAATACTAAAGAAGACGAGACTGAGACTCCTAAAAACAGTCTTTGGCAATTGCCAATGCCTCAAAGTCCTAACTCCGAAGAAAAGCCTTTTTTTTGGGGTGGAGTCAGTGAATATTTGAAACAAAAGCAAGTTGTTCTTGAAAAGTCTGAAAAGACTTTTAAACAATTGAATAAACAAAATGACTTTGGAAATAAATTGCACGCACTCTTAGAGATTTGGAATGGTAATCCAAAAGAAATAGAAGCTCTTCTAGACCCCGAGGATTCTGACTCACAATCATTAAAATCTGCGCTTCATTCCCTTTATAATATTTCAGAAATTCGAGAATTTTTTGACACTTTATCTAAAGATGAATCTAAAATTTGCAGAGAATTGGCTCTAATGATTTCTACTCCTGAGGCTTGTCTCAGCGGAGTGGCTGATGCTGTTTACCTTAAAAACGACGAGGAGTGGTGGATACTAGACTGGAAAACTTCCTCTTCTTTATATAATTTGCAAAAGGAAGATCGACTTTCTAAAATCAATGAACAATTAGATTTATATGCTCATTCCTTTAAGCACTTTAAAAAGCGATTAAGAGTATTGGCCATTGCCATTAGCCCAGGTCCTGCGAATACTCAAAGCGCATCCATCCTCATTGATCGCTACATTTAATCAAGTCTTAGGACGCATAGATTCTGTAACTTTTTTTAAAGCCACAAGAGCTAAAGATCCATCCAAACCAAAGCAATTCATTAATGTGAACAAAGCGGCATTTTGATCGTTCTTTTCAATCTCATCCTTAAGAGACATTAGCTTCATAAAAAAACCTGGCTGAGACTGTAATTGATTCACAAAATGAATCGTGGCTTTTTCTGCGTTTGGATCATCTAAGTCTAAGAGTAATCCTAAAGTCATAGCAGCTTCTTTAAGTCGTTTGGCTTGTAGAAAAAAGGCAAAATCTTTAAAAGTAAAGGGTTCGTTCACTCCTTAATTTTGAAGTGAAGAACCCCTTAAATCAAGTCAATTAGAAGATAATTTCCTTCACTTACATGTTACCGTTCCACTAGTGCTAGTTTTACTGCCATTACATGTGACACTATTCGAAGTGCTCGGGAAACTATTACCAGACAACGACACTTTCACAGGTCCATTTTTCATTGGACTAATATCCGCATCTTTTGAAGTCATTCTCACACCCTGATTACATCCCCTAAAAATGTTATTTGTAAATGTGGCACTTGTATTAGGCTTTAATCGTGCACAATACTTTCCACCCACAAATTCGTTATTTATAAATTTGATATTGGTTCCAAAATTAACTTGAACAGTTTTATCCCATGCAGAGGATTTAGGATTAGCTTTAAGTGTTGAATTCTGGATTGTAATATTATCCGAGCCAGGTGTTCCAATCGTAATCATGTCTTCACAAGCATGACCATAAATCCCATCGAGCACAACGTTTTTTACCGCTTTAGAACACTGATTTCCCTGTCCAGTTCCACAACTTGCAATATGAATTGGATCGCCTAGGCCTTTAGATCCATAAGTTGAACCATCACCGACAAAGGCAAAGTTTAAAATCGTCACATTAGAGGCTTCAACACGTAAAATCTGAGGTCCATTTTCTTTGTCCCCAGTGCAACTCCAATTTTTCCCTTTCCAAATATGTAATACGTTTTTAAAATCGTAAACACCAGACTTTGTGATAACAATTGTGCTTGTCACATCTTTTGTACCGTTAAAGTCTGATAAACGATAAAAATCATTTTGATTTGCCGCCAAAACACTTAAAGTGGCTATTAAATTTATCCCTATAAAAAATTGATTTGAAAATTTCATGCAATTGCCCCCTTGAAGAATTCTTATCGGAGCTTACATGCGATAAATTATGACTTAACTAGAGATTAACCGAGTTCCTCAATATTACAAATTAAGTTTCCATTAACCCCCTCTCAATTTGAATTGTGCGCTAAGAAACGGGCTTGCAATATTATATATAAAATTTATTAGTACCTTTAAATTCAAACACTAGAGCATCTTGGGGTGAGCGATGGGGCAACGCCCCAAGCTTCAGGGGCCGCCCAAGCCGCTCTAGTTTTTGAATTTAAAGCTATGAATAGATTTGCAAGCCCGTTTCTTAGCGCACAATTAAAGTTTAAGGCGCTTGTATATAAAATAGGGGAGGTTTGAAATGATTTTAGTGATTAAAAGCCAGTAGCTGGGAGTATAAACAACGGGTATCTTGTTTTTCAAATTCGCATCTATTGATTGAGCAATATAGGCAGGCGATACAAATAAAATATTTTTCTTTAACTTTTCGGTCATGGGCGTATCTGTATAACCCGGTTTAATAAGACTCACATAAATCCCGGGATTATCCCTACGACATTTCAAACTTAAGCCTTCTACGAAAACATTCAAGCCAGCCTTTCCGCTTGAATAAACCATACTTCGTATTTTTCCACGGTCTCCAGCCACCGAAGAAATCACTTGCAAATGACCACGACCTATTTCTTTAAAATGTTTAATAGCTTTAAAAATCCAAAAAACATGAGAAGTAAAATTCACTTCCGTTAATTCCATAAAAGTTTTAAAGTCTTCTTGAGCTCGGTTTTCACCTTTTAAAAGACCATGAGCTGTTAAAATCACATCAAAGGGACCCTGCTTAAGAAGCTCATTCCATAAAACTTCAGCAGAATTAATATCTGTTAAATCTGCTTCGAAATAGCTCACTTTATGAGGACTTTTCAATTGCGCTACATGAGATTCCAATTTTTTAAGATCTCGTGCAACGAGTATCAAATCACCCTTTAACGCCCAAATTTTTGCACATTCAAAAGCCATGGCAGAATTAGCGCCTAAAATGAGAAATTTCAATTTTGTACCTTTTTTTTAGAATAATGAATAAATATTCCAAACAACGAAAAAAAAGAAATCCAAGAAAAATTCCTCAAGAATCTCCAGATTAAAGAATTAAATTCAAAAAAACTTCCTTCATTTTCATAAGTTAGATTTAAAAAATTCTTATCATTATCATTGAAACTCTTTGTCACTAGTAATTTATCGATAAAATTTAAATTTGAATCTCGAAGAGATTGGTATGAAGTCTCAGAAAGTCTCGGATAATTGTTCGGATTTTTTAAAAGCACCGTAGACCATGCAAAAAACGACCAACACAGAGGAAGCGTAATTAACGCCCCCCTCCAACGTTTGAAGATTTTAGGAATTTTTTGAATCCAATTTTTTTCACATAAAACAATTAGTAATAAAAATAAAAAATAACCCATTTGCATCCAGCGGTAGGGATATTTTTCAGCGCTCACAATAGTCGCCGATAACTTTGCAGGGAGTGTTTTTAAAATCAAAGACCAAGAATCATAAAAAGATATTATGGAGAAAAAACCCGCACTCACTAAAAGACTTTTTTCCAATCGACCTTTCATGGGTCGAAGCCAAAACAACACTAACAATAAAGGGCCCCAATATAGTCCACCGTCCCAAGCCGCCACATTATCGGCGATGGCTTCTGTAAAATGTTTCCCTGCTTCACCCCAGGGCCATGGTGGCAGCAATGCATAATGTAAAAACTTACGAATAGAATAACCTGTTAAAAGTTCTTGTTGAAAGCCTGAAAAAGCTACAAAAGAAGGCGCAAGTCTACCGACTGAAACAATCACGGCCACTATTATGGCCCCGACTCCTTTGATTAAAGCTTTAGAGTTTTTTGTGTAAATCGAATAAATCAAAGACCAAAAAGATACTAATGCTGAAAACAAAACGAAGGGATGCATCCCTCCCACCAACAAACATAAAGATAAAATAAGCGCTAAACCCAAAAGATCTAAAACAAAGTCACTTCTAATTAAAAAATAGAAAACTCCAGGAATTATATAAAGACAAATCCACGGAGAGTAGCCCACAGCTAAATGTTGGATCATCATGGGCGACATAAAAATTCCTGCCTCAAACAACAAAGACTGCTCTCTATTAAAATTGAGTAATTTTCCTAAAGATAGAAAAGCCCAAAAACCTAAAAGAATAAAAATTAAAGCATGCAAATGTTGAAATCGAACAGGGTCTAAAAAATACAAAGTAAAACTTAAAGGAGAAAAGAGCATAGTCTCAGGAATGGCCCAAAAAATATGTGTGGCTTTAAAAACAGGATAATGGCTCAAGTGATTGGGGATTTTCCAAAGTATCGCGGGTAAAGAATTTTCACGTAACAGCCCCTCTTTAATGACCGTATTGAAATAAATTTCTTTATCCCAATCCAAAATTCCGTAACGACCACTGATAAAGGCTAAAATAAAAACAGACAAACAAAATGAGAAATAGGGATGCCTTTTAAAAAGGCTAAGCTTGAGATCCATTATGAGCCTTCTCATTTTTCAAAGTTTTTTGTCTTCGAAAAAAATCAGAAGTGAATCGTAATTTTAAAACTCCCACTAGAGCTTCTTTCACAATGGAGCCGCTCATCTTTGATTGGCCCACTCGTCTTTCCTGAAAAATAATTGGAATCTCTTTAAGATTTAATCCTGAGCCAGAACATCGGTATTTAAGTTCGATTTGAAAGGCATATCCTTTAGATTGAATAGACGACAAATCTAAAGTCATTAAAGTACTTTTTTTCCAAGCATTAAAACCACCGGTCCAATCCTTAATTCCAAAATTTAACAATAGACCGGCATATAAAGAGCCCATACGAGACAATAACAAGCGGCTGCGACTCCAATTGGACACGCCACCACCCGCAACATAACGAGAGCCACAAACGGCATCATATTTCCCAGAATGAATTTCTTTAAAAAATTCCTTCAAATGCATAGGCTGATGAGAAAAATCTGCATCCATCTCAAAAATCCATTCATAGGAATTTTCTAAACCCCATTTAAATCCAGCGAGGTAAGCAGCCGCTAATCCTTCTTTTTGACGACGATGAAGCACATGAATTCGATCATTAGTCTTAGCCATTTCATCAGCCAAGGCTCCCGTTCCATCAGGGCTATTGTCGTCGATAAAAAGAATGTGACACTCTAAAGGCACATTTTCAAAAATAGCTTGCGCAAGAGGAGCAATATTATCCCTCTCATTATAAGTTGGAACGCAAATCAGCGACTGCACAACAGTTAAATAACCTTAAAGTAGTTGCGCCAAGGGCGTATATTTTAAATTTAAATCTTTTGCCACTTGTTCATACACACAATGACCATCCCAACAATTTACGCCCAATGCTAGGGCCTTGTTTTGTCGGATAGCCTCAACGGGCCCCTTAGCCAACTGTAGAGCGTATGTGATGGTATGATTTGTTAGAGCCAATGTTGAGGTTCTTGCCACAGCACCTGGCATATTAGTCACGCAGTAATGAATCACGCCTTCATCAAGAAATACTGGTTCTTGGTGCGATGTAGGTTTAGATGTTTCTGAACATCCACCTTGGTCAATAGCCACATCAACAAGAACAGAACCTGGATTCATTTTCTTAATCATGGCTCGAGTCACTAATTTACGAGCTTTAGCGCCTGGAATCAGTACGCAACCAATAACTAGGTCTGAACGAGTCACGCATTCTTCAATATTAATGTCGTTGCTCATCAAAGCAGTCACTCTCGATCCGAAAATATCATCGAGATACTCAAGTCTCTTTTGATTTCTTTCAATGATGTTAACTCGAGCACCAAGTCCTACAGCGATTTTTGCAGCATTAATTCCAGCCACACCACCACCGATAATTGAGACCGTTCCTCGAGCTACACCTGGAACCCCTCCCAAAAGAACACCGCGACCACCATGAGTTTTTTCAAGATAGTGTGCGCCAATTTGAGGAGCCATACGTCCTGCAATTTCAGACATGGGTTTTAGTAATGGAAGAGATCCATCTTCCAATTGAATAGTTTCATAAGCAACGGCTCGAACCTTGGCCTTAATAAGTTCATCTGTAAGACGAGGCTCATTAGCCAAATGCAAATAAGTGTAGAGATTGAGTCCCGCTCTAAAGTAAGCAAACTCTTGTGGAAGAGGTTCCTTAACTTTAATGACGAGCTCGGCGCCCCAGGCTTCTGCTGCGCTCGATACGATTTTTGCCCCGCAAGCTTTATAATCTTCGTCGCGAATACCCGAACCAACGCCAGCCTGAGTTTCAACTAGAACCTCGTGCCCAGCGTCAACTAAGGCCTTGACGCCAGCGGGAACCGCGGCGACTCTATTTTCAAGATTTTTAATTTCTTTTGGAATACCAACTCTCATGGATTTAGGAGATTAGCACGAGATGGAAGTTTCGGACAACGTAGTAAAAAATGATTCGCCGCACACCCCCGCAGTGACGGTTGATGCCATTATCGATATGGGTGCTGGAATGATCGTCTTGCTTGAACGCAAGAACGATCCCCAGGGTTGGGCACTACCTGGAGGCTTTGTTGAAGTGGGCGAAACCCTCGAACAAGCTTTACTTCGAGAAGTAAAAGAAGAAACCGGACTAGAGGTCGAAATTGTAAGGCAATTTCACTCTTACTCTGATCCCAAAAGGGACCCCAGAGGACACACAGTTTCCATTGTTTTTATTGTCAGAGCTTATGGAAAACCCCATGAATCTAGCCCTGAGGCTCGAAAGATTGAACTCTTTCATCAAATGAATCTCCCCGAAAACATAAGTTTTGATCACCGCGACATTTTGATGGATTACTTTTACAATCGATTCTAGAGGCCTATGACAGATTCACTTCCAAGAGTTCTTATTGTCGACGATGAAGCCGACAATTTGAGCGCCCTCAAAAGGCTGCTTCGAAAAGATTTTGAAGTTTTCACCTCTGAAAATGGCCCGAATGCTTTAAAAATTATTGAAGAAGAAACGCTCCCCATGGACGTTATAATTTCAGATCAAAGAATGCCTGGAATGACTGGGTCGGAATTTTTTGAACGAGTTCAAAAATTAGATCTCAGCGCCACTCGAATTCTCATTTCTGGATTTTCTGACTTAGAAGCTGTCATCGACGCCGTTAACCGCGGACACATTTGGCAGTATATTGCCAAGCCCTGGGAACCCGAAGAACTCAAAAAAACTCTTCGCTATGCTGCCGAAAGAACATTCCTTAAACGTAGAGTCGAAGAATCCCGTATTCAATTAACTCGAGCTGCCACCGAACTCAGGGCCAAGGACTGGGCTCGTGAAAGACTTCTACTAATTCTTCTTCATGAGTTCCGTAACATGCCACAAATAGTAGACAGCGTAATTCAACTGAACTCTGAAGTTGAAGCCACAGACACTCGCGCCTCTTTCCTGCAACAACTTCAGAAACGCTTTACGCACCTGAGCCAAGATATAGAATCCTTAATGAAAGAAGAAAAAGAAGTGAGCATGAAAGTTAAAGAAAAGCTTTCTATAAAAAAACTGGCCGAGGAACTTTCCGCTCATTTTCAGCTAAAACTTGAGGCCGATCCTAGCCAAGAGCTCTTTCCCTATTTGGCCAGCGAAGAAATCATTCGTCCAGCCATGAGCCATCTTATTGAAGTACTCATTCAAAATTCACAAACTATAAAGCCTGAAATTCTTTTAGAAAGTCCCCTCTCAAAAAATGGCGGATTTTTTCTAACTCTACGACTTCAAGGACAAGGGCAAAAACCCTTACCGACTGGCCTACAAAAAGAAAAACTTGAAGCCCAAACGGCCTGGACCGCACTTCTGGAACCTTTTGTAGGGCATCAAAACTGGGAACATCACCAAGGGGGACTCCGAGTCGACACTGCTCGAATTATCCGCCAATTAGCCGCCCAAGGCATTCGAGCCGACTTCGATTTTAGTAGCCCCGAGCATTCAGTTAATCTAATTCTACATTTTGAATGAAAAGTTTTAAAATCGAGGCTCGAGCTTGCGATAAAGTTCGAAATTATTTTCCTTGGGTCTTTGCCAACGAAATTCAAGGATCACTCAAAAATTTAGATATTGGAGAAGTTGTCACCCTAGTCGATCATAAATCTCAATTTGTTGCTTACGCCTATGGCAACCCCCACTCTCTCATTTGCATGAGAATTCTAAGTGGCATCGAAAACGAAGTTATTGATGATACTTTTATTCTAAATAAACTTATTAAAGCCTCTCATTGGCGGATAAAAATGGGCCTCAACAAAAAATCTCACCGACTTTGTTTTGGCGAAGTCGATGGACTTCCTGGTTTAATTGTAGATCTATATCTTTTAGAAAATCAAAAATGGGATTTAGTTTTTCAAATCGGTACGCAAGGAATTGAAAAACTCTTATCTTCACCCACTAGAATATTTCAAGAATTAGCAACTGCACTTCAATTTGATTTAAACTCAATCATCGAACGAAGAGATTCTCGAGGTAGAAAATTAGAGAATCTTGAAATCAACGAAGAAGCTTTAATTCATTTCGGAAATAAAAATGAAGTCAGTTCTGGGGTTTTACTGAGAAGCTCAAACAGAGCTTTAAATTGCTCGCGAGAATTAGGGCAAAAAACTGGGCTTTTTCTTGACCAACAAGACAATTTAATAAGATTCAAAGACATTCTAAAAGCCTACTCCCATTGTGAAAATTTAAAAATGCTCGACCTTTTTTGCTATGTGGGCCAATGGACCCAAGCGGCTCAAGATATTTTAACTCATGAAAGTGTAGAATTTCATCTAAGCGATTCTTCAAAAGAAGCCTTGAAGCTTGCTCAAGGCAATGCAATTTTATCTAAGAAAACTTTCATCCATCAAAAAGATTTGCTCAAAGACATCGGTGATTTTCCTCCCAATGAATTTGACGTTATTATTTGCGATCCTCCGGCACTAATTCAAAGCAAAAAAGATATCAATGCAGGAAAAAGAGCTTATTTAAAACTCAACACGGCCTCCATCAAAGCTCTAAAATCTGGTGGACTTCTAGTGTCTTGCTCATGCTCGCAACATTTAAGCGAAGAAGATCTCTTAGAAATATTAACTGAAGCTGCTCGAAAAAATTCTCGTCAACTAAGAATTATAAGTCCAGGACAACAGAGCCAAGATCACCCCCGCCTCATTCACTTTCCACAAAGCTATTATTTGAAAGCCTTTTTTGTGGAAGTTATTTAAGGAACCTAAAATTCTAATCTCAAAATTAGAGACCTTTTTTCTGGCACTCTTCTTGCTTGGACCATTCCATGGCATTGGCTCCTGCATTTATTCTTAAGGGAACTTTATTTTTATCGGCCTCACATCCCGCATTTTTTTCAAAAAGCTCGAACACTTTATGGTTTTCCAGATCCGAGATTGTAAAAGCCCATGAGAATCCCAACGGTATACTCATCGAAGCCCAACAAAAAGGATATGCTTATGCTCAAGGCTTAAATCAAGACTCAGTTAATCCATTAAAAATCATAGTTGTTTCGGATAAAAACTGGGAAGCTCTTCAAAAATGCCCTCAAGTACCCATAAGCTGGAATGAATCCATTGGAATTGTAGAAAACACAAAAGCACTCAGTGAAATAAAACAATGTGGCTTTGATGAAATAGCATTAACTAATCAAAGCCAGGTAGACATTGAAAACACCCTAAAGCTTAGAGAGTCACAACTCATATCACTGGGATTAAACATCCAAAGAAGCTACTGGAAGAACGGGCAAAGAACTCTTGAAATTATCAAAAACAACTTCGAGTCACTGCTTCCTCAAATTAATTTCGTTTTAAATGAACTTTTCCCTATCTATCAATGGCGACTCGTTGAAGTCGCCAGCCCTGGAAAAACCCTACTTTTCGAGCTCACACTTTTCGAATTTTCTCAGCATCGTGCCAGAGAACTTGGATTAGAATGGCCCAAACGAGTTCCCATACTCGCACTACAAGGAAACTTGGCCCAACGGGGAGATGGAAACTCCTTAATTGCCTTTGCTGATTTTGGAGAAAGCCAAGGAGTGGGTAAAATCATTGCACAACCTCAACTTAGATGTAAGCCTGGTGAAAAGGCGATTTTCCAAAATGGTGGCGAACTTCCCATCACCAGCACTTCGGCTTACCAAAGTAAAACCGAATGGAAATCTTATGGATTAGAACTTCAACTTGAAGCTGCTCCCGATATTAACGTAGGTGCTCAAGAAATCACCATTTCATTTTCATTAAATGTATCAGAACCCGACATGGCCACAGCACTTAATGGAATACCTGGACTCACTAGTAAAAAACTTCAAAGTCGTTTTGACCTTCGAAACGATGAAACCACATTGCTCAGTACCCTCCTTCAAAAAAGAGAATCAAAAAATCGCAGTGGTCTAGCCTTTCTTAGCCAAATACCACTTCTCAGCTATTTATTTTCAAATGAAAATCAACAAGCTCAACAAAGCGAACTTTGGATTGCCATTAAGAGTTCTTGGGAAGAAGGAAAAATGAAAAATCCAGATTCCATAAAAGTGAATTATGACTTTTGAAAAAATTATTGATGACTTTCAAGTTGAAGATATAATTCTTTGTCCAGAAGGCATTCTCTATTTCAAAGAAAAAAATTGGCATGGCCCTGAGAAATCAAATTTAACCAATGATAAAGCCCAACTTTGGGAACTGGCCAGAAAAATAGCAGAGAGCGCATCACTCAGCCTCGGATTAACTCAACCTAGCGTCGACGCCCTTCTATCTTTAAGTAGTCAGCAAAATTTCCGTGCCCATGTCGTTATTCCTCCCATGGTGCTTTCGGGTCCTACGATCACCCTCAGAAGACTGCCCGTCTCTCAACGGTTTCCTTTGTCTAGTTTCAGCGACAATTCAATAATCATTAAAACTTTAGAAGAATCCCTCAAAAACTCTGAAAGTTTTCTAATTGCTGGAGCTACTGGTAGCGGGAAAACAACATTGGTGAATTCTTTAATTGAAAACCTTCCCATGAACTCACGAATTATTATTCTCGAAGACAGTCCTGAAATTCCTGTTCCAAATTCCCTTTCAAGCAAATTATTAGCCAGGAATAATCGTTTTGGATTTCGCCAGGGAGCCAGCTGGAATCTAAGCGATCTAGTTTTTGAAAGCCTTAGAATGCGCCCCGAGAGACTCATTCTTGGGGAATGCCGAGGCCCCGAAGCCCTAGCCCTAGCGCATGCACTTCAAACAGGTCACAAAGGATTAATAACCACCATTCACGCCGGCAACAAAGACGAAGCCCAAAATCGTTTCATTGAATTAGCGTCTCAGCAGAGCGAATTTTCTATCGATCAACTTTCTCAATGTTGGGACAACATCATCGTCATTGAAAATCATACTCAAGGTTCAAGAAAAATTAAAGAATATTGGAAGCGAAGCCAAGGAATGCTGCTTTAATGTCGAATCTACAATTACAAATTTTTGAAGAATTACTTATAAAAGTCTACAGCGGCGAAACCCTCATCCAAGCCCTAGATGGAATCCCAAAAATTAAAGCCTCTCCTTTTGAAACTCAACGATGGTTAAAAATAAAAAATGACATCATTGAAGGAAGAGTTTCTTGTTTATCTGCCCTAGAAAGCTATATTGAAAATTTAAGAAGAGATTATCATTTAAAAACACTATGGGGGAGAAAAAGCCAAGGCCCTTATTTGCAAAGTCTTGGGGTTTTCATAAGCGGCATTGTTTTTTTTATTTCAAGTTTTTTTATTTTTCCTAAGGAATTAAGCCCCACTCCCTTAACAATCAGCCTTTACTTAGCACTCAGCACAGCGGGTGGACTTTGGATGAAAGCACTAATCCATAAATGGCATACTTTAAAAATTGAGGGAGAATGGTTAATTGTCCTTCAAGAAATTAAACAAGGTTTATTGAGTGGATACACTCTCCAAACACTAATTAGAAATATCAATCTCAAAAAAACTATAGATACTATGACCCAAAAAAAGTACCCCATAATTAGAGAACAATGGAAGACAATTTCTAGATTAGATGAAGAAGGAAAATCGCTCAGTGCCTTTCTCAAGGCTTCGATCGATCAATACCAACGATACTTTGAAAATAAAATCGAAGAAGAAGCCGAAAAACTTAATTTTAAGCTCTTAGCTCCTATTCTTTTTTGCCAAGTTCCAGCTCAAATGATTTTAATTCTCGGCCCACTAGTGAGTCTGCTTAAAGATTTATAATTGAACCGGATTCAACTCCAGAATTGCAGATACATCCCCAGACATAAACTTTAAAACGGCTTGAGTGTTTTTTAAATAAAAAGTTCTAGATTTTGAAGAGGCTTGACCTCTTTCCTTAAAACCCATTAACGAAAGCTCATTGGCCCAACGTTGATAAATGTATTTTTCATTCCCCCAGATTTGAATTTTTACCAACTCTCTGCGACCTTCGCGAATTTGCTCAAAGATATCCACCTTTATTTTATTTCCCCATTTTTCTACTTCGCAATGGAAAAATGTTCCCGATGCATTTTGATTTGTTTTATTGAGTACGCAATCAATGCCAGGATTTAAACTACTCAAAGGCTTTCTCCATCGAATTTGCTTTAGACTCGCTCCATCATTTTCACTCAAAAAAAACTTCAAAATTCCTTGATCCTTTAAATTCGCCGATCCCACTCGACTCAGATCAATTGGAGCGTTTTTATTTTCGCCGCCATCTTCCTTTGTTGTGGACAATTTTATTTGCCTATTAGCCATACAAGAAGACAAAACTAAGACTACAAAAAGACGTCCCTTAAGATTCCAATGATCTCTCAAAACCTTCCTCCGATTCCAAAAGTTTGGCCAACGACTAAGGCTGTTCTTAGTATTAATCTCACGTGATAAGAGAAATAGAAATTTTCATTCACGCAAAACCCAGCTCCTGCGCCTAGAGATACCGCAAAAACAAAACTGTCATCTATGGCACTTGAAGCTTTAAGCTGTGCTTCTGAAACTATCGAAGTATATTGATTAAAATATAAAAGTGGTCCGCCACTGACAATCGCAAAAAATCTCCCCAATGAAGCCGAAGGCATGTAACGTAACTCAAGAGGAAGAACATGAGTGGTTCTCTTTATCTCTACACCTGTAGTGGTTTGATAAGTGTTGGCATGAAAATTATAAGTGATTCCTAATTCTAAACGATCGCGAATCTTATCGCCTGCACCGTGCGGCCAGAGATTAAAGGCACCCATGGCGCCTCCACCAAGTCCAATGTTCTTAGTTAAAAATGCCCCTTGAACTTCAAAAGCCACTCGAGGAGAAACTCCGACATTATCGTAGTCCTCAAATCGTATCATTTCCTCGGGGACCCAACCCTCTTCGCCTGTTAACTGAATTCGAATATTAAACCATTTGCCTTCAACAGTTCTTTTTATAATTTGAAGTTCATCGCCTTTTTCAATTCTACCAAATCTCTCTGCGTCCTCTGAAGGAGATTCATAAAGTTCGCCTTCCATTCGTGAATAAGCCACGCTTTCCTGAAAAAAAGTCGTTTCAATTTTTCGCTTTTTCTTTTGCTCCCCAGAGAAATCCTCATCATTATCCCCCTTAGGGGTGAAGGGAGCGGCGTAAGCGGGCCTTATATAATTACGTTTAACCCAACCTTTTTTATTTCCATTCACTATAAAAATCCATTGCTGATCGAGACTCTTTTTATAAGCTTTATAAAGAGAGTCTTTACGAACCGAACCTAATGTTGAAGAACGAGCAGAAGGTTTCTCGTAAAGATTAGTGCTATCCACAATATAGACTTCAAGAGCGGCTTTTAATGAAGGAGAGAGCATCAAAGCTAAAAGAAAAAACATTTTCTGAAGTGAAGTAAAAATAGATTTATCTGGAACAAAGCTTCTTTGTGGCAAACGCAATCTTCGGCCCTCCATTTTACGTCCCTCATTCTCATTCATCCGAAGTAATGGGTGTTGCAATAATTCGGGTGCATTTTGATAAAGTTCATCGGTCAGACGTTTAACTTGCCTATGAAATTCCTTAGGCGTGGGACCATGATGCCTATGAGGAGCTGGGAAACGCCGCAAGTCACCCCGAAATTCTGGGTGAATATGATAAAGCTCGTGAACAATGGTTTCGGCTCTCTCTCGAGTCGAATGTCTAAAAAATTTAGGAACGACAAAACTCATAAGATAAAGGGCTCCAGGACAATGCTTTTCAATATCGGGACTTTCATAATGATAAGCCCCAAAAAAACCCCTAAAAGTCGTTTTTCTCTTTTCTCCACCACCGATATATCTCAACGGAACAACATAGGCCCACAGGCCATGGCGCCCGGACGTTCGAGAAGGGCTTACAGATATGGCAATTTTATTGGGATCAAAATGTCGAAAAGAAGGCACAGCTTCACAAACAAGATGGATAAGAATTCGAAATTGCTTATTCAGCTCCCCCATTAACCTGTCCTTAACCTCTGAAAAACGCTCAAGATTTATCTCAAATTTAACACAATTCGCCCTCAATTTATGAGATATTAGCAATGTTAACGCTGTGCGTTTTAGAAAGAGGTAAAAGACCATGAATCTAGCCAAAATGCTTAGCATGGAATCAGAAGGCGTCCCCATTGCCTCCGCCAATGTGCTCATAATAGATGATGAGCCTCTCATGAGAGCCTTAATTGGCCGATACATTGAGGGCATATCAAAGAAAAACAATTTAAATACAATAGCTTGCGCCGCACTTGAAAGTGGCTGGGACTTACTCGAGGCTCAACTCGACCACGTTCAAGTGGCCATTGTAGACATTCTACTACCCAAAATCACAGGTGTAGACCTGATCAAAAACCTAAGACGTCGATTTCCCCGAATGGGAATCATTCCAATTACAGGTATGGCGACCGACCCCATGAAGAGACAATTAGGTGAATACTTGCCTCTAGGTACCGCCATTCTTGAAAAACCCCTGCGCTCAGACGAATTTGAAGCTGCTTTTAAAGAATCTCTAGCTTTCCATGCTAGAGAAATGGCCAACAATCACGGCCCCACAGAAATTGGCTTTAGTGCGGAAGATCCCTCTTGGACAGCTGTCGAAGCCAAACCCGGACAAGAAGTCGTTCGTGTGAAAAAACGATTTCGCCGCAAAGGAGACGGCGATTAACCATAAAAGGAGTATCAAAAGGAGGAGTTCATGATAAACGTTTGCGAACGCTGGCACGAATACCTTTTCAGTGATTGGGCGGCCCCCCCTTAACTGGGCTCATTAACCCATAATTTCATAAATACTAATTTCAAAGTCCCTCTCCCGGCCAAGTGCATCGGTGAGGGACTTTTTTATTTGCTAATTTAGACTTTGACTCTTTGAGTAATTTCCCATAGTTTTACCCAGCCCTCAAGCAATCAAAACAAGGAGGTCTTGTTGCTTTAATGCCATCCCACAAAAACGATAATTCTACCCCATACGATTCTGGTTCCAATTATACCGAAGACGGTCTTACCTTTGCTCAAATGTTTGAGCAGAGCCTTCAACAAAATACAGTCAATGAAGGCCAAGTAGTTACAGGAAAGGTTGTCTCCATTGGAGCTGAAACAGTCTTAATCGATGTCGGCTACAAATGTGAAGGCGAAGTTCCGATTGGCGAATTCAAAGATCATCAAGGAAATGTCACTGCACAAGTTGGTGATGAATTGCCAGTCTTGATTGAAAGTTTTGAATCTGAAAAAGGCACTCTACGCCTTTCTAAATTAAAAGCTGAAATGAGTTTAGCTTGGGAAGAAATTGCTCAAGCTTGTGAACGCGGCGATGTTCTCGAAGGAACAGTTGTTGAAGTTGTTCGCGGTGGTCTCACTGTGGATATCGGTGTGCGCGCATTTTTACCCGCTAGCCAAATCGACACTCGCCCTATCAAAAACCTCGACCAATTCTTAGGTCAAAATTTAAAATTCAAAGTTGTTAAGTTTAATAAAAAACGTGGAAACATTGTTCTCTCTCGTAAATCCGTTATGGAAGAAGAGCGCGAGCAATTGAAGAGTTCCACTCTTAAACAAATCAAAGTTGGAGCTATCGTTCGCGGTCTTGTTAAAAACATCACCGATTACGGTGCTTTTGTTGATTTGGGCGGTATTGACGGACTACTTCACATCACCGACGCCAGCTGGGGCCGCGTCAAAAATCTTGCTGATCTTCTTAAGATCGGACAAGAAATCAACGTTCGCGTTCTAAAATACGATCAAGAAAAAGAACGTGTCTCTTTAGGTTTAAAACAAACTCAACCTGATCCATGGCAAGACATGGAAACTCGATACATTGTTGGTCAAAGAATCAAAGGCCGCGTGGTCAGCATCACTGATTACGGTGCTTTTGTTGAAATTGAACCCGGTATCGAAGGTTTGATTCACGTTTCTGAAATGAGCTGGTCTCAAAAAGTTAAAGATCCACGAAAACTTTTGAACGCGGATCAAGATGTTGAAAGCGTTATTTTGGATATTGATCCAGAAGGACGTCGACTCAGCTTAGGGCTTAAACAAATCACTCCAAATCCTTGGGACACTCTTGAATACAAATATCCAACAGCTTCTAGAATCAAAGGTAAGATTAAAAACGTTACTGATTTTGGAATTTTCGTTGAAATTGAAGAAGGCATTGATGGCCTAGTTCACATTTCCGATTTGAGCTGGGATGAAAAAGTTTCAAACCCTAACGAACTCTACAAAAAGGGTGATGAAGTTGAAGCTGTTGTTCAACATATCGACAAAGATAATGAACGCATCTCTTTAAGCATCAAGCTTTTGAGTGGCGATCCATGGGCTGACTATATTCACGAACACCGATCAGGAACTCAAGTTGAAGGTGTTGTCACCAAACTTGCCAACTTCGGTGTGTTTGTAGAACTCGCGAAGGGAATTGAAGGAATGATTCACATTTCTGAACTTTCCGACGAAAGAGTTCTTCACCCAGACACCGTGACTAAAGTGGGCGAGAGAATCAAGTGTGAGATCATAGCGATTGATCCTAAGGAAAGAAAAATTTCCTTGTCTGTCAAAGCTATGAAACGCCGTGAGGAAAAAGAAGCTATGGAAAGCTATAGCTCTTCAGCCGCACCGCGCTCATCGATTGCAGATACTCTTGATCCTGAAGTTGCCGCACGCCTCGGATTGATTAAGAATAAAACTCCTGGCGAAGCCTAAGATACGTATCTAGCTATACGTTGAAGAGACGCTTCTGCCTTTAGGAGGTTTCTTCAACTGTGGCTAAACGAACGGTCAATACTGCTTTTTGGATTTTAATAGGTTTAGTGTCTTGTGCTGCTGTGCTTGGTTTATCCAGCTATCTTGCAGCTCGAAGATTGCTTTCTCCCACATATTCTCCAAAAATTTTCTCTAGTTCAGGCGCCGAATTGGCTGTGCTCAATATCGAAGGAGTCATCTTTGACCCCAAGGAAGTTTTTGAATCTCTTGATGCTATTGAAGAAGATTCAGCAATTAAAGCTCTCATTATTAGAATCAATTCACCTGGTGGTGCCGTGGCGCCAACTCAAGAAATCTATAAAAGATTAATTGAGCTCAGAGAAAAAATTCCAGTCATTTGCTCTTTAGGAGATATCGCCGCTAGCGGGGGCTACTATATTGCTAGTGCTTGCCAAACTGTTTTCACAAATGCTGGAACTCTCACTGGGTCCATTGGCGTAATTATGCAATTTATGAATTTAGGAGACCTTTATCATTGGGCCAAAATGAAACCCCTCACTATTAAAGCTGGAAAATTTAAAGACGTGGGTTCACCTTTTAGAGAAATGACCACTGATGAAAAAGATTTCCTACAAAGGCTCATCGATAAAATTCATTTACAATTCAAAGGCGACATTGCCAAAGGTCGTAAAATTCCCAAGGAATCTATCGAAAATTATACCGACGGAAGAATCTTCTCTGGTGAAGAAGCCATTCAATATGGATTTGCCGACAAAATCGGTGGCCGCCAAGACGCCATCAAACACGCCGTTGAAGTGGCTCATCTAAAAGCTAAACCTGAAATTATTGAATATCCCGAGCTAAAATCTAAATTTTCCTCAATTTTTGAATCACGCTTTCAAAACGTCTTTGATAAAATCCCCGTGCTCAAACATTTAAGCAAAGACTCACCCCTAAAAGCCGGTGTTCCTTATTTCCTACCCTCTTATATGCTGGAACAAATTCAATGAGTCAGCGCATAGATCGACTTTGGGCTCCTTGGAGACTGGCTTATATTGAAAAAAGCCACAAAGGAAAACGGACTTCAAAAACCTCTTGTCCCTTCTGTATTGCTGCCAAAGAAAAAGCTTCAGAAAAAACCTTGGTTTTATATAAAGGCAAAAATTATTTTATAGTTCTGAATAAATTTCCCTATAACCCCTACCACCTTATGGTGATTCCCAATGTGCACGAAGGCGATCTTACAAAACTTGCCCCACAAACTTGGCTCGACATTAATAAAGCGGCTCAAATTTCACTAAAAATTTTAAAAAAGACTCTAAAACCTCATGGCTTTAATTTGGGAATGAATTTAGGAAGTGCCGCTGGAGCAGGCATAGCCCCCCATCTTCATTTGCACATTTTGCCACGCTGGTCAGGAGATACGAATTTCATGCCGTTAATTGCAGAAACAAAAGCCCTCCCTGTTCATAATGCGACAGTTTATCGTCGTCTCAAGGAAGAATTTAAGCACTTTGACTCCATGTTATAGTTGCCGTCTCGCGCTTCGGTTTGTACAATAGGAATCAATGAGAGCTTTAAAAATCGGTGTTTGGGCCATACTAACCTTAGCGATAATTTCTGTGGCTGTTGTTTTTTCTCAACAAAACAGTGATCCCATGACGATTTCCTTTTTCAATTATACAAGTGATGTTCAAGCAAAATGGAAAGTGCTTCTCATTGCAGCCATAGTTGGCGCCCTTATTACGACTGTTTTCTTTATACTTGAGCTTGTAGTGCTTGAAGCTCGAAATATTCGCCTCACGCGAAACAATCGTAAACTTATGAGAGCTCTTGAAAAAACACAGAAAAAAGATTCGAGTGATACAAGTTCTTCTTCTGAACCCTCACTTCGCAGTCCAATAACTGACCTTGCAGATGATGAAGAAGACGTTTAAACAAGCTAACGAGTGTCCGAATTAAAAAGCTCCTTTTCCTTTGCACAATCTTTAGATGAAGCATTGCCGCTCATGCCTCGGCATCGAGAGCGCAACAAGCGCAATCGCAGTTTAACTTTGGACGATCTTATCGACGAACAAAGACTCCACAACAGAATGCATGGCTCCTCATTAGACCTACTTTTAATGAGTTACCGCTACCAAGAAGCTTTTAATCGAGAACAAAAACTCTTTTTGAAAAGAAGTCTCAAACCCTCTAAGGCCCTAGACCTCTGGCAACTTATTTTCACAGCTTTAATTACGCGAGATCATAGCTCTGAATCTGCAACAATTTATCAAAGTTTAGAGTATGCAAAAAAACAATTCGGCGTTTATATGGTGGGAGCACTAAGGTCGTTCTGCCAAAGAATGATTGAAAAAAAACAAAGCCTTCGAGAATCCATCGCTAAAAATCCTGAAATATTACTTCCCGAGACACTTATCAAAAGATGGTCACAACACCCCTTTATGAATTTAACTGACATCGCAACACCTCTCTCGCAAAGACCTGAAAGTGGAATTTCAGCCTTTGATGAAACTTTAAAATGGGAAAAGCACTCTATAAACGATTTTAAAAATCAAAAACTCCAAGCCCTCAACGAAGGTTCTTGGCTATACTTAGAATATCTTTTCAATGAAATTCAAAGCATCTCTAAATCTAAAAACACACTTACACTCTTAGACACTTGCGCGGCTCCTGGCGGCAAACTTATTGGACTTCTCCAGTGGGCTATAAAAAATAAAATTGAGATTAAAGCTTTTGCTACAGAAGCTAAATTTAAAAGAATGGAACGTCTTAGCGAAAATTTGAAGTCTTGGAATCTCAACGCCACCACCTTTCTTCATGCTTGGGGTGAAGGAGCAAAATTGCCCTGGACTCAAGAATCCTGGGACATCCTTTTAATTGACTTACCTTGCTCTGGCTCTGGCACTCTATCCCAAAGGCCCGATCTCTTGGAAAAGGATTGGAGTGCCTTATTACCCGAAATAAACTCGTTACAAGAAAAAATTCTCACAGAAATCATGAGCTTTTCTTATGAACACGCCTTTGTTAGCATCTGCTCAATAGACCCTGAAGAAGTTGACTTTATCAGTCGTTTATTAAAAGCAACGCCAATTTTTTATTCTTCAAAGACTCACGGAGCCGCAATGGAACATATCGTTGCATGGAAAATCTCTAAAAATCCGTTATCATAAAAACATGAGCTCCGAATCACTTGATGAACTCAAGGAAAAGTTAAGTCGCCTTGAAGCTAAGCTTAAACAAATTCTCGAACATCATAAAAGAGATCTCAAGCTTGCCCAAAAACTCCAGGGATATTTGTTACCCAGCAGAAGTCCCGGAGTCGTTGGCATAAGCTCCTTTGCACGTCACATACCCGGCTCTGAAACCAGTCATGACACTTTCGATATAATTATTTCAAAAGATCAAAAAGAACTTTATTTAGTCGCGGCTTGGACACCTCAATACGGATTAAGCTCTGCCCTTTTACAAACACTTTTTCATTTACAAAGTCTCGCACTTTTACAAGCTCGCACAGACATCACGCTCAATGATCTCTATTCCGACATTCAAAAGTCCTTTGCTGAATTCGATCCTAACGCTCACTTTCGTTTAAGCTTGGTCAAATTAGATATCCATACCTTAAAGATGGAAATGCTCTTACACAATGCGCCTCCCTTACTCTTAAGAAACACCAATCGTAATCAATTTGAAAACCCCACTTATCTTCCCGAAAATCTTTTTAAAGAAATCCAAACAGACAAAGCCTTTCATTATGAATGCACTTTGAAACCAGGATCTCGATTTTTTTATGTAGGTTCTGCATGGAACAAGAACCCCGACATGGAGTCTTTTTTTGCTCCACTGCAAATTGATAAGCTAAGTAAAGATGGAGCTCTACAAGATGACCTCAGTCACTTAGTCAGATATGCAGAACTCCATCAAAAGAACAAAAACCCGCAAGAAGATATTACTGTTGTGGGCTTTGAAGTTGATCAACGAAAAATCCATCTCGCTTAAGTTTTGCAACTTCCTCAAGATAGGAATTCAATCGATCGCGACTTTTAACAAAGGATTTATGCGATTTTTCAATAGCATATCCAAACTCATTATCACGTTCTTTGAAAAAGTTTTGATGGGCCTCGTAATTTTGCATCATCGATCTCAACGCTAAATCCTGAATCTCGTTGAGAAGTTCCATACGCAATTTGTCTGGATCGGCTTCCTTCTTAGCTATTTTTTTCTCCCAAGCTGCGTAATTATAATCTGCATAGGGAAGATTCCATTTGTTATCTAATTCCATAAGCTTAATTTCACTGAGACTTTGGCCGGTGCTCATTTTAACCATAGAACCTACAAAAAATCGCTCTAACCAAGCGTAAGCATCAGGAGTATGAAAATCCACCCAACCGATATCGTGTGAAATATCAATGAGCATAGTTGGCCAACCCACATAGGGAAGTAAATAAGTCAGCGAAGTGGCACTATCAGCAGCCGTGTCGACCATAATGTCCATTTTGTCGTAGGCATTTTCAACTTTGTTAGCATCCATAATTCCAGTTGTGATTCGAGCACTCACCGCAAGAAGGGTAACTGCGAATAAAAGTTTGCCATTTTCTGTATTATTTTTAAGCCATTTAATTTTAGGATTGGCCGCAATGCGATCGATAGTTTGACCTATTTTGGGATTGAGATCAAAAAACCTTGAAGTCGCGCGCGCACCCAAAAGTAATCCCTGAGGAGCCAAATGCAAGGTGGCATATGTTTGCGCAATCCAACTATTGGTTTGCCAATATTTTAATTGTGACTCTCTTAACTTAGCGAGCATTTGCGGAATCTTCGTCACAAATAATTTTAAATTATTTTCAGACCAAGGCATCTTGGAATGAACAGGGAGGTAGGCTTGTGCTGCTTTTAAAAGCACTTGTAAAATACGCGCTCTATAAAGATCTGCGCCACCCACACCACTCGTTAAATAAAGTGTGGCTCCACCCAAAGAACTACTTTGATGCTCAAGGAGTATCTCAGAAAGATCTTGACCCTCACTGTATTGATCGTTGAGAAGTTTTCCAAAATCAATAACAAAGTCGCCTTCCTTTTTAGGCAATGGTTTAACAAAATCTCCATCAAAACTTGAAAATAATTTATAAAGTTCCTTAGCTTCTAAAGTGCTGAGTTCCATAACAGGAACTTTAATTTTTACACCTCTAAGAAAATCTTGAATTTGAGGATCTAAAACCACGGATCCAGGATCCGACAGAGCTTGCAACAAAAGTGCCTGGGGTCGATAACGATTCACCACTCGATCTGAAGGTTTGAGATCTTTTGTTAATTTTTCAGCTATAGTCATGATGTCTTTAATATCCACACCAAGATCTAATAAGTTTTGCAAAAAACCCTCTGGAGGCATGAAACTCACAGACGAGGCTTGATCAGTTCCAATAATTTTTCTCTCTAACAAAGATAATCTATCTAAAGCACCTTGATTGACGACTGTCTTAGGAAGAATAACTCCACCACCTGGAGGAGTTGGAATGGTTGGAATAGACGGAGCGCCGGGATCGCTAGGTTTTCCTGGATCGCCAGGGATTGGAACTGGATTGGGAGAAGGATTTATAACTACAGGATTAGAAGTTTTTTTAGTGTTGGGATATCCGTAGTGAGACGCCTCTAAGCGGGCTGCTGCAAGATTCACTGGAGTTAAAGCATAAAGGTCGAAAGCATAAGTGGCATCTGCAGGGTATTCAATTTTTCCTAAACTTTCTTGACCAGGAAAAAAGTAGCTCTTCAATGCATTTTCTATATAAAGAATTTCAGAATCATTAGATTGATTAATTGGAACGCGAAGATCCATAATGGCTTCATTGACTAAATATTGCGCCTCTAAAAACGGGCGAGTGAGATGACGCAAATCGAGTCGTTCACGAAGAAACTTTTCGGGCAAAAACTTCGCCATTATTGTTGAAGCTTTTCTGAGTTTTTTTAAAACTGCGGGAGGAAGTGTACTTTCATTTTGAGCCACAAATCGAATTAGCTCATATGCCTTGGGCCACTTTGTATAATCTTCCATCAAGACTCGCGCCCAATAGAGACGAGTCACTGAACCCTGCTTCAATTTTACAGAATCAATTTCATCTGCACGGCTCATAAAAGAAAGACAAAGCATGGAAATTAAAATAAATTTTGCTTTAAAGTTAGACATTAGGCTCTCCTCGCACCGTGCAAAATTAGGAGCAATAGCATGAAGAGTCAACTTTGCTTTCCTTACATTTTCTGAGGTAAAACATCTTCATGGGCAACAAAGATTTTTTACCTCTTTTAGGAACCGATCATATTGAATTTTGGGTTGGAAACGCCAAACAAGCCGCTTTCTACTACCAACATGCTTTTGGATTTAAGCCAATTGCCTATGCTGGGCCCGAAACAGGTCAAAAAGATCGCGCTAGTTACGTTCTTAGCCAGGGTAAAATTAGAATCGTATTAACAACTTCTTTAGACCCCAACTCTGAAATTGCGGAGCACGTTAAAAAACATGGAGATGGAGTCAAATACTTAAGCCTTTGGGTCGATAATTCAAAAGAGGCCTTTGAGTCCACCACTCAACGCGGCGCAAAAGTCCATCAAGCTCCAAAAACACTTAAAGATTCTGATGGTGAAATTGTAATTTCCTCTATTCACACCTATGGAGACACCGTTCATCGTTTTGTAGAAAGAAAAAATTACAAAGGCCCCTTCATGCCTGGCTACCAAGCCTGGGGTGCTGAACTTGAATTTAAACCCATTGGATTAGAATATGTGGATCATTGCGTGGGTAACGTTGAACTAGGGAAAATGAATGAATGGGTTAAATTTTATCAAGATGTGATGGGATTTGATTTACTCATCACATTTGACGACAATGATATTTCCACCGAATACACCGCCCTAATGTCAAAAGTTGTGAGCAATGGAAATGGTTTTATAAAATTTCCCATCAACGAGCCCGCCAAGGGAAAGAAAAAATCTCAAATCGATGAATATCTAGAATTTTACTACGGAGCAGGAGTGCAACATATTGCAGTTGCCACAAACAACATAATTGAGACCGTCGGCGAAATGCGAAAACGTGGCGTAGAATTTTTAGTTGTTCCCGAAACTTATTACGAAGATGTTCCACAACGTGTTGGAAAAATTGATGAAGATTTAGAAACGCTGAAAAAACTGAATGTCCTCATTGATAGGGATGAAGATGGTTACTTATTGCAAATTTTCACTAAACCGGTGGAAGATCGCCCGACTGTGTTTTTTGAAATTATCCAAAGAAAAGGGGCTAAATCTTTTGGCAAAGGAAATTTCAAAGCCTTATTTGAATCGATTGAAAGAGAACAAGCTCGAAGAGGCAACCTCTAGTTTTATTGCTTTAAAGGCAATTCCTTCTTTAATTTAAAAATTTTCAAAAAGCTCCTAAATGTTTTGATTCGTCATTCAAATTAAAAATCGTCTATAGACACTCGGGGTTCCCGAAGGTCAAGCCTTTAGGCGAAGACCTGAGGAAGGGGGTGCCCTGCCGTGTCTATAGATGATTTTAAATTTGAATGAGTGATTTAAACTTATTGAAGGAAATAAAAAACCTGGGTGCTTATACAAACTGTATAAACACCCAGGTTAATTTTTGTGAACTATAAAGAATTAAATCTTAACCTTGGCCCTCAGCGCCTTCAGCTAAAATCTCTCCGCATTCTTGAAGTAAATCGTTACGGAACCTTTGACCAGTACTCTGAGATTCATATGGAAGTAGCTCTTCTAGCTTAGCAATAAGATTAGTGACTAGTGCCAACTGCAATCGAAGTCCAGTTGCACTCACTTCAGAAGAAGCTTTAGTTGAAGCTTTTCCGCTCTTTGGAGTTGAGGGAGGAGGATTTAACAAAGCTGCCAATTCTTTCTCTATTCGAGCCTTCTCAGTTTTTAACTCAGACTTAAGATCATGAGGTAATCTATTTGGACGAGACATTGTTTTCATCCAATCTGACCATGTAACATTTCTACGATTTGCACCTGAATGGAAATAGTAATCAAAATAAAAACTATCACTTCCACTGCTCAAAATATCTAAAAAGGTTTGGTATTTTTTAAGAAGAGGCTCAACTTTCGCTAAATCTTCAACACTTTTAGCCGTGGCAAGAGAGCCTAATGCTTTTTTGTACTCTCCCACTAACTCAGCTCTCAACCAAGTTCCAAGCTCAGAAGCAAAGGCTTTAGCTTTTCCTGCTTGATAATCGGCCAAGCCCATGACCACTGCACCCTTACGATCAGTTTTTGCAGCTTGTTCTTTCTCAGTTATTTCCTGAGAAAGTAATAGATAAAAATGAACTGCTTTTAAGAATGGATCAGACACAATTTTAAAGCCATCAGTTTGAGCATACTGATCCATGTATTTAATACGCTCACCAATATCTGGGTGTGAACCTTCTTCAACAGCAAACTCAGGACTTACGGTTCGTTCTTGAGCAAGCTCTTTACTTTGGCGAATCATGCCATCGTAGCTGGCCCATTTTCCGCCCATCATTCTCACGAAAGGTTCTGCAGCAATTCGACTTGTAGCAGACAAAGCACGTGCCATATGGTCGCAAGTTTTTTCGTTTGAGCGACTCCAAATTCCATCCACTTTTTGCATGAATTTTTTCAATGCTTTCATATCCACTGCTGGTTCTTCATTTTCACCATCAGCTGATTTCTTTGTGCGCTCACCCACAGTCTTCATTAATTTTGCAGTCACATCCAAACGCTCAGCTCTGGGAACGTCTTGTCGCAACTGTAAAGCAATTTCAAGAAGTCTATTGGCAAAACCGCTGCCTACTTTTTCAGCATATTCAGCTGTGATTTGATGAGCCTCATGAGAATTTAAAGCGAAGCCTTGTTTCTCAAGTGATTTGATGATCGCAGCTTTAACAAGTGGCTCCTCAAGAATTTCTGCACCCAATTTTTTAGCACTCATAATCACGGGTGCTAAATCTGCAAATCCACCTTTAAGAAGCGAAGCTTGCAAATTGGCTTTAGCCGCTTCACGAGTATCTTCATCCTTAGAACTAATTTCAGAATCAACATCTGGAATGAGATCGATTGCAGTAGAAATAAAAATAGCAATCAACTCTGCACGCATCGCAATGTGACGAGCCATAATGTGCTGAAGTTCATGGGCCATGACAGGACGAAGTACATCTAAATTTTTATCAAATAATTCCCAGAGCCCTGAGTAAATGGCGGCAATGATTTTGCTTTGTCGAGCTGAAAATGTATAGGCGTTCACCTGAGAACTACCTAAAAAGAAAATCTCAGCACCCTTACGAGCTTCTGCAGGGAAACCCATAGCTTGAGCCAAATCACGAGTGACTTTTAAAAACTCTCCGTACTGAGTATCGTTTTTACCTGGTTCACTCTCAACGTCATAAGCTTTTGCAGCTCCACCTAAATGTTGAACTCGGTATTCTAAAATCGCATCATCGAGATCCTTGGCAATTTTTTTACGAATTTTTACAGCGACTGGATGATTGTCTAGCACTTCAGCCACTTCAAATTCTAATTCAGAACGAACTAACCGGTTGTGAGATCGAGTGAACAACCAATAGATGTAAGGATCTTCGGACCCCTTATCCATAATGTTGTAAAGTGATTGAAGATCGGCATCACTCATTTGAAATTGAGCATTGGGCCACTGCTCTTGAACAAGAGTTTTTGCACCTTTTCCTTCGCTTGCTTCAGCCGCGCTGAGATTTTTCGAAATCGAAAACAAACTCGCGATGGCAATAGAAAATGAAAAAATACAGGTTGAAATTTTTCGCATACTGGCCCCTTTCACACTTTGGACTGAGGCTTGGTAGTAATTGACGTCAACGGAGCAATCAAGTAATCCGAATATTAATTGTACTTACAAATACTTAAATTTTCTTTAGTATTGCTTTTACTTCCTAGCTTAAACAACAAAAGCTTCAGCAACGAGAGTGCTGAGAATACCGCTGCTTGCGGCGGATTACTCACTGCAAAAAACTCTCAATGGCTTGAGAATTTTCCAGAAAAAATGCGTCGCATCGCAAAACTTATTCCTGCGGATGCTCGAGAAAAAAATTCTTATTATCAAAAGTTAAAATATTTAAAAGCTTTATCGCTCGGTGAACACAGCACAATCACAACCTTCGAAATTGAATCTTCGTTAAAGGTGAATGGTTATTTGGCCCAACTTGGAAGCACCGTTGAACTTCTCTTTTACTTTTTACAAGCGCGTAGTCCTAGCGGACAATATTATGAAACCGGACAAAACCCTACTTCTTCTATTTTTAGAGGTCGTGAAATTCTTGAACTCATGCAGGGATTCTTTCTGTTTGTTGAGGATTATATTTCAACTCACCCTGAAGTGGATGAATTGTGGATAAGAACTGCTGAAATTGAAAACATTGAAAGAATGGTCCCATTTTTAACGGCCTTCGGTTTCGAACTTTTAGAAACTGATGCGAGCCAAAAAAATCACAAAAAATATTTTCGCTTAGTCGTTAAACGAACACCAAATGATTCGCAGCTCGAAGTAAAGAATTAACGAAGCACCTTTTCGCAACTAACAGTTTCACCGTTGGCATCTCCACTAGAATTTTGTCCGTTTTGTCCTGCAAAAAAACTACTATCAATTCTAGAGCCAGTTAAATCAACTCGTTTAAATTGTGCACTTAAAGGGAATTTACTTTCATCAACAACTTGGCCCACATGGATAGCAATCAACGAAGGTTTTGCATTAAGTCTTGCATAAGCATAATCTTCTAAGTCGAGTGCTGAACGCAATCGCCCATTATCAATAGTAGGATTTCCTAAATAAGCTTCCAACATGACAACTTCGTCTTCGGCTACAGTTTTTAAGAAATTCTTAAAATCATCGAGACTGTTAATGTCTACAAATTCTGAATCCGTTTTCTTTGCGCGAGTGACCACAGAACCAGGCCACAGTAGGATTCCTTGTTGAAGCACACGTGGGTCAATATGATAAACTTGTACGCCTTTACGTCCCTCTAATTCAAACAACCCTTTATGAACTTCGCCAAACATAGTTCCATAAGTGTGTACAAATGGAAAGCTTTCTCTCTCGTCAACATCATGAATGACAATAGAAGGTACTTTTACAGTTTCAAATTTCCCATTACGGATCACTTCAATTTCAATGTCCTCACCAGGATTCTTTTTAATGTGTTCATCTAGAATTTTTCTAAATCTGAAGAGCTCAGTTCCAATAATCTTTCCTTTAACAGAAAATACAACATCGCCACTTTTCAAAGGACTCTTCGAATGTTCTTCAGTCACTATGAGAGTGCCAGAATAAAGATTAAAAAAATCTGAATTTCTTTCGAGAATCAGCTTTCTTAACGTGGTGTTAGAGTTGTGTTTGTAAATGGCTGCAGGAATAATTCCATAATTATTGGCCATAATCACAATGTCGTTACGACCTGTTTCTTTAAAGTATTCATACTCATCTCGAGCTTGATTAATAGGAATGGCATAACCCGTATTGTCTGCACCCACGAGTTTCGCTGTATTGATTCCAATAACTTCAGGACCTTCGTTAGTTAATGCAATCAAGGGGCCGCCCGAATTTCCAGGGTTAATAGCCGCCGAAGTTTGAATCAAAATTTGACCAATACTCATAGGTTCTTTTGATCGATAAAGAGCGCTGATTTCTCCATAAGTGCTCACGCTAGAACTATCAAAAGGGTGCCCAAAGGCCATAGTGGGAGTTCCTTGAGCGAAACCACCGGGACCAATCACTTTCTCACGCTTAGACAAAGGAGCTTCTTTTACAAAACCCTTAGTTCTTTTAAGATCGCTTAATTTAATTTCAACGACAGCAAAATCTAAATAGCGGCTGAGATAAAAAAGCTTTGCTGGGACAACTTCAGGCTCTTCAATATCAGAGTGGTGAATTCTAACTCCCAAGGCTTGAGCGTTTAAAAAATCTCGAGCAACCACATGTCGATTGGTGAAGATACGAACTCGATCATTGGCTTCATCGATGTCAGCCACAATTCCAGTTCCATGAGCTTCTCTAACTTGTGGATTAAATATTCCCGACCATCTGTTGGTCACGCAGACCGTAAACTGGCGGGCCGACAATGCGGCCTCTTGTTTAAGAGTGGAAATTTCTGCTTTTAGGAGAGAATTTGTTAGTAGAAGGGTGACAAGGCTCAAGTTCTTGAGTTTTGACATGCTGCGTTAATACTATAAAACATAGCCACTTTCAAGCATATTTCAAGCATATATTGTGCGCTAAGAAACGGGCCTGAAAATCTATCACAACCTTTAATTTCAATGACTAGAGCGGCTTGGGCGGCCCCTGAAGCTCAAGGCCTTGCCTCATCGCTCACCCCAAGACGCTCTAGTGATTGAATTTAATGAACTTATACAATTTAGCCGATGCTTTCCAGGCCCGTTTCTTAGCGCACAATAAACCTAAGCTAGAAAAATCTGTTAATTTAAATACAAAGGTCCGGGAAGGGGAGCGGATAGATATGCAAAAATTAAGCTACACAGTAAGCCATTGGACCCTTTTTATAATCGTATTTTTTTATCCACTTCTACTAAACGCAAAATCTATAAACCTATGTGACCTTAGAAATTCCGAAGCTCTAAATTTAGAGAGCTTTGATAGCTGCACCCAAAAGCAACTCGACCAATATTATTTAACTCTCGAGACTGGCACACAAATACCCAACGGAGTCTTCAACGGTAAAGTGCAGATTGCAAATTCTCAAAATTTTAAAAAATTCTTAAGCCATTTTAACCATGAACCAGAAGAGTATTTTTTAGAGCGACTCTGGAAAGGTAAAAGCTTTAGTAAATCTCAAAACAATCAAAGCATTCTCTTTAATAGAATCATCAAAAATTATCCCATGTTTCCCGCACATGTTTATATTGGAAAAAGCTTATTTGATTCAGCTCAGCCTTCTATTGTTATCGACTATAAAAATAATCAAGATATCGAAGGGTATCGACCCGCCATAGATTGGCTCGTCAACAAAAACGGATTAGCCATTCGTGATGAGATTAGAAAAGTTAGAAAAGGTCTCTACCTGGGAAGAGCATACGTTAAAGATAAGTTTCTTCTTAATTTTGTTTTAGAATCAACTTTATAATTATTTTATTTGTTTCTTCACTAATGTTTTAATAGCGTCAAAAAAACAGCTACGCGCCATCATGTTTTTATTCAAATATTATTAACGTTTGACTTAATTCCTTTAACATCACGTGCATTCTCCTAGGTGTCTTATAAAAGGAGCTTTATTATTAGAGTTGTACTCTAGGGGAGTCCCATGAAAAAATATATCGCTCACTTACCATTAGTCATTAGTGCCTATTTCCTATTGGGAGTTTCAAAATGCGACAGTCCGGAATTAGAACGCTCAGGAACTCCTCCCATAAATTTCACTCTTGAAGAAAATCGTCGAAACTCTTCACTAGATTTCCCCACTCCAGAAGTTCGTCAAATACTTAGAAACGGAAAACCCATATGGCAATTGGGAGACACAGCCCCCACCC